>SKYV01000166.1 GCA_007127745.1 Balneolaceae bacterium | reverse complement strand
TCCCCGATCTCAAGAGTATTCGGTAATCCGTATTCCTTTAGTAGTATCGCTTTCATTAGAAGTTATATTCGGACATAATGATGCGCAACTTAGTTACTAGCGTAATAAATATGTGCTTTACATGCCGATATACGAGTAAAGGCGAACATTAGTTGTCTTTTATTGATGATTGATATATTCATTTGGTTGCCTTTTTTTGCTACATGTCGGTTCGGCTTTTGTGCTGCATGGCGACCATGTAGAATTTGATTTAAATGTACTATAGTAATTGATGAACTAAAAAATCTAAAACTAACGACACTGGCCTTGTACGCCGTAGTTCCTGCTTGAGCGTACAAAAAATATTTGGATCAATCTGTAATCTCATTTTTTGAACAGGCGTCTAAGTGCTTGAAAATGGGCGATTTTTTTAAACGTATGGAGGTAAATTTTTTTTCTTACTTTCTTATTCAGACTCAAGCCAAACGAATTGTCATCTTATGAATCTATTGATTGCTTTTCTCCTACTGCTTCCATTTCAGACTGAAACCGGTAATACCACAAACCACTCGGTCCAGATTGAAAGTACTATCGATAAGGTTACGGTATATCGGGACGGAGCGCTTGTCCATAGATCTTCCGAAGTACAGCTGCCGGCCGGAACCAGTCAATTGGTGTTTACCGGTCTTACCCGTCAAATTCACGAAGAGACCATCACTTTACGTACAGAACAGGAATCCTTAACACTATTAAGCCTCAATACACGACTCAACCGGGAAGGATCTGCTCAAAAACGCGAAAAAATTGATTCCCTGACTATCATAAAACAGAATCTGGAGGATGAGATTACTCTTCTCAATGCCGATCAAACCAATCTTACACGGGAACTTGATCTGCTTGCGGCCAATCAATCTCTGACAGGTGGTCAGGGTGTAGAGCTCTCCGGTTTGAAGGAAGCCATGGAATATTATCGTGAACGTTATCGCACCATCGAGTCACGGAAAATTGAAACGGACAAAGAATTGAGCCGGGTAAGGGAAAACCTGAACGAGATAAACCGGAAGATCAATGAACTGGAAAATGAAATTCGCCGGCAAAGCAATGAAGTTGTGGCAGTGATCAATTCTCCGGGAGAACAAGCTGCCACTCTGGAACTTTCTTACGTCTCTTATCGTGCCGGGTGGACACCCTCTTACGATGTCCGTTATTCAGGGACAAACTCTCCACTCATTCTCGATTACAAGGCTGAGATTTACCAGGATACCGGAGAAGACTGGAACCGGGTGAGTCTGGCAATATCGTCCGGCCAACATCAGCGAGGCAATACCGTGCCCGATATTTCAACCGAATATGTCGATTTTCAGCAGGAAGACAGAGCATTAGATATGGGTGCTCAACTAAGACTGCGAGAGGAAGTGGTCGTAACTGCAGCTCCTGTTCCACCTACACCGGGTGAAGCCGTCCGAATTGACGAACAGATTCGCTTCAGTTATGCGATTCAGGAACCCCATTCGATTCCATCGGGTGACCGTGCGGTATTACCGTTTCATCGAGAGGAGACGGCCGTCGATGTTCATCATATAACCGTTCCCAAACTGAATTCCGGTGCCTTCTTGGTTGCTGAAATTAAAGATTGGGAGTCATTGCATCTGATTGACGGTGAAGCCAATCTTTTTATGTACGGTTCATTTACAGGTAAAAGCCGGATTACAACCGGAGTGTTTGAAGAGTCGCTGCGGTTATCCCTGGGACAGAATGACTTCATACTTGCTGAACGAAACCGTTTCCGGGAGGTAACGTCCCGGAATTTCTTTGGGAATCGAACCCGTGAAAATCACGGTTGGGAAATCGTTTTGAGAAATACGGGCAATGAACCGGTTTCTGTAACAGTTAAAGACCAGATCCCTGTATCACGACTATCGGAGATCAGTGTAGAACTGACAGAACGAAGTGGGGCAACTTTCAATGAAAATAGAGGGATTCTTGAATGGGAAGTAGATCTCGAACCGGGTCAGACCCACACCATACCTTTTTCTTATCGTATAGAGTTCCCACGTGACAGACAAATACGCAGGTTTTGAAATGCTTTGTAAAATCTGCCAATTCTTTTAAAACTCGGAAAGAGGATCAAGGTCTTTTGAACTTGAGATATCCAGATCAGTACTTTGAAGAAATTTCTGCATAATTATTTAGTACTCAAATAGACTTCGATTTACAATGGTGGCTAGGGTAGGTTAACGGCTTTGCGTTTAACCGGTTTTGCCTTTTACAGCTATTAAAGTGATAAAAAGCAAGATATACCGCAACTCTGAAAATTTTCATAACCAACTATTAGCGGCAAAATCCGCTTGAAATGCCTTGTGTGTGCCCGGCATGGGTGCCTTGGCTTACAGGAATGGTTGCCATAAATCTTGAGGATGCCACAAAGTGATCCCTATTATTGGGAAAAGTCCCTTATAGGCCCCGCTGGAGAGCTGGGAGATGGTACTGACGAACAGCCCCATCGGGATGCCCGGGGCAAGAGGTGCACCGTGAGCGTATTGTTCACGGCCTTCTACTCGATTATGCCAATAGTTACCGTGATTTCAAAATATCTATGTGAAGCAACTGTTCTTCCCTGATCACATGGATGATGTACACAATGTCATCATCTATCCGATAAAATATTCTGCAAGGTGGTAAAACGATTTCCCGATAAACGGATGCTTCAAATTCATCTAAACCTTTCCCGCTCTTCGGATGGTCAGCTAAATAGTCTACCCGTTTGAAAGCTTCTCGAACCAAATTTTTAGCCGCTGTTGGATTGTCCAACGAAATATAATCAGCAATTTCATCCAACTCCTGAAGAGCAGGCTCCGTCCAAATTATTCGAGCCATCGCGCCATGCGCTTTTTAGCATCTTTATGTGATACAATACGGTCTTCAAGAATGGCTTTTTCCCCTCTGGCCAAACCTTCCAATAATTTTAACTTCTTTTGAATCTGTTCAAAATGATCTACGTCAACCAAGTAAGCAGATGGTTTTCCGTGCTCTGTTATCAATACCGGCTCTTTTTCCTCTCTGAGTTCTTTTAAGAGCTTTGTTGCCTGGCGTTTGAGTGTTGTAACAAGTTCTGTTTTCATAGTGATACTAAAGTATCACTTTTAAAAATTTTTGGCAACTCTCTTTAGATCATTGGCATAACGGATCTCGGTTTGTGCTGCCGGGCGACCAAATTTAAGGTAAGGCGAGAAACACGAACCGGTCAGCACGAAACCGTTGTTAGTGCCCTACGTGTTGTATAGATTGTGAATTAATGAGTCCATCTTTGATTTAGAGTACGAATCCATTGGATTATATTTCAGGCCATCAAAAGAGTCAGCAGAATATTTTTTAGGTTCAATGATATTTCCAACTTCCCAATATTTATATAAACAATCATATAAAGAAAGTGAGTTTGTTTTACATATTTCAATCACTTTATACAAGTGGTAAATATCAAGAAAAACATGTGGATGTTGAACTGAATTAAGCGGATGTTCTGCATTGCTGTTTTTAATTTTAGTTACCTGTTCCTGCATAGTAATTACACCTTCCGCTATAATACCAACAAATATAGGCTCACAGTCTACTTCATTAATTATATCGTGTTGAACATCACTATAAACAGATTCATTATAATAATCGTCAAGTTTATTTTTTTCAAGTTCTAAAATTGCATCGACAACAGATTTAAGATTATCACTCAGTGGCTGCCCATCTGGGTTCAATCTTGTATTAAGAAGTAATTGTTTGGCTTTACTTTCAATCAGTATTGGTCGCCCTTTATCAATGACAATTAAATCTGGGCCGAGATACTCTGAATTATTTTTCACATAGCTTCTTTCAGGGATCAGAAATAGTTCATCGTTGACTAATTGTGATAAAAGATCATTAATTAGAAGTTCTTGAACTGATCCCATTACTTCATGAAATTCGTTATTCTTGAATGACTGTTGTAATGCAAATCTTATGAGCTCTGTAATACTTATTTCAAAGAATCTAAGATTTGGAATAACGTAGCACGGCTTATCGAGTTTTAAAATCGGATATCTTTCAAATGGAGTTAATCGTTGACTAATATGACCCAATTGATGAGCATCCTCATTATTTAATTCTCTAAGCTCAAAAATATCCCTGGAAGTTAAGTTTATATATGACTCAAACTCTTCTTCATTTAGAAATTCCATGATTTCAAGAAGTGGATATTTGCTAAACGAAACCGGACTAGATGAGAATGTGAGCCATGGAGAAAGTGATTCTAACCTTGACGTTTGTTCAAATATTAATTGTTGTCTAATGCTCAAATGTCTTTCATCATCGGGCTGTAGTGAATTTATAAAGGCTCGCACTTGGGGATTTGGAATAAAGAACCTATTGTAGGCCTCATTTGGCAAGATGTATGCAAGGAAAATTGAAGTTATAAGATACTTATCTAATCTAATACCTAAATTTTCACGAATAAATTCAGGTATATCTACAAAGTGTGATTTATGCTTGTTCTGAAGCTCTTCGCGATGATTATTCGGCAACTCGAAGTAAAGACTGTAAAGTAAAGGAATACGTTCTTTCGTAATATCTCGATTGTACCACAACTGGGATGAGAACATCGATAATATTATCTGATCAAGTTTTTCATTGTCATTCAATTCATCGTT
>SKYV01000164.1 GCA_007127745.1 Balneolaceae bacterium | reverse complement strand
GTTGACCGCGGGAATGAAAAGATTTCAAATCTGTTTGATAGCTTTCATCCGGCAATCTGGAAGCTGATTAAAATGAGCAAAGATGCTGCCGATAAAGAAGGGATTACGGTGGCCGTTTGCGGAGAAATGGCATCGAAACCGGAAGCCGCAGCTTGCCTGCTTGGAATGGGCATTACCGATTTAAGCATGAATGCCGGTTCGCTGCCCATCGTGAAATCCGTTCTCTGCACGCATAAACTTGATGAAATGAAAGAATTATCCTCGGAAGTATTGAAAGCAGATGATACCGAAAAAGTGCATAAATTATTAGAGAGCTGGAGGGCGGTCTGATGGACCACTTGTTAAAAAATATAAAAAACAGTGTTCTTAAACCTGTTTGGCCCAGACGGCTATAAAGCTTAATTGAAAAACGCTACCATATCTAAATAATCTGCTGTAAGTCGATAATTGCCCAAATAAATTAATATTAAAATAATTTTATATCTAAATAATATACTGAGTATCGTTTTTATTCATAAATTAATTAGGTACCTTGCGGAAAATGAATTTCTAATCCATCCACAAATCGATTATTATTATGTTAAAGAAAACATTTACACCCAAACGAACTATTTGCAAAGTTACTTTTTCAATTCCGGCTGACTGGGCTGAGAATAAGGTAAACCTTGCTGGAGATTTCAACGACTGGGATGAAGAAGCTGACAGCATGGAGTTAAAAGATGGCAAGTGGGAAATTACCATGAGACTGAAGCCGGAAAATAATTACCGATTCAAATATTTGGTTGATGGCAAACTCTGGAAAAACGATGATGCCGCCGATTCTTACGAATCAAATATTCATGGAACAGAAGACAGTGTCGTAGAAATAGGAAAATAGGCCAATGGCAAAACCTTTCGATGCAGAAGCATTCAAAAACCGGCTGCGGACATCCTGGGTCGGGAGTGAATTTATCTGTCTCGAAAAAATCAGTTCTACGAATACGTTTTTAAAAGAGTGCGCGATTTCTGACTTTATTCATGGAATGATTGTGCTTGCCGATCATCAATCCGATGGAAGGGGGCAGTACGAAAAAAAATGGGAAGCTGCCCCTTATCAAAACCTGACCTTTTCAATTGGTTTTAAGCCACCATCGGGGAACAGGTTATCTTTGCTAACGCTGGCATGTGCAAGTGCTGTG
The DNA here is from genome assembly GCA_007127745.1 of Balneolaceae bacterium. GTDB lineage: Bacteria > Bacteroidota > Rhodothermia > Balneolales > Balneolaceae > Rhodohalobacter. The sequence goes on along the minus strand of SKYV01000164.1, from coordinate 14,801 downwards.
GCCGGAGCGCTTGAAAAATACACAAACAAAACTGTTAAAATAAAATGGCCCAACGATTTAATGGTAGATGGCAAAAAGATCGGTGGGGTTTTAACAGAAAGCAAATTCTGTGGAATTAAACCCGAGCGAGTCATTATCGGGATGGGTGTTAACATTTTTCAAAAACGGTTCCGTAGCAGAATAAACCAAGAAGCAGTCTGCATTCAATCCTTATCGGACAAGCAACTTTCCAGGGAGCAAATACTGAGTGAATTTCTGCTAAACATAGAAAATACATATCTCCAGTGGCACAAATATGATTTGGAATTACTCAGATCCATCAATAACCGCCTGACAGGGTACGGCGAATGGGTGAGGCTCAGTGTTTATCATGAGCTGCAGGATGAAGAGTACAAGTTTATAGGGGTGAGTGATCAGGGAGAATTATTAATGTTGAATAGACAGTTAGATGTCAATAAATTCACCTATGAGCAAGTTCGAATCATCACCGGTGAACAGCGAGTTTCAGAAACAGATCAAAGTCTTTCTGCCTGATCGTTCTGTGAAAATTGTTGCCGGAGTGAGCGGAGGCCCAGACTCGATGGCTCTGCTTTATCTGATGCACCGTCATAAACTGAATGTGGTTGCCGTACACTGCAATTATCAGTTGCGGGGAAAAGCGTCTGATCTGGATCAAAAACTGGTTGAAGAAATTTGTGCTCTGTGGAATATCGAGTGCGTAGCGGTTACTTTTGATCCGGAAGAATCACAGGGAATGAATTTCCAGGCCTGGGCCCGTGACCGCCGATATCAGGTATATCGTGATGTGAAGAAGGAGTTTGAAGCGGATCTGATTGCAACTGCCCACCACGAAGACGACCAGATTGAGACAATTTTTCAAAAAATTCTTCGGGGTGCCGGTGTATCTGCCTGGAAGGGAATGGATGTGCTGGATGGCGATCTGTTCCGCCCCTTGCTGGGCTTGTCCAGAGCACAAATCATGCAATTTATTCAGGAATATCATACTCCTTACCGGATAGACCGGAGCAACGAAGAATCGACCTATGCACGGAATTTCATCAGGAATAACTGGTTTCCTTTGCTGAACGATCTGTTTCCGGGATGGGAAACCAATTTGCTCGAAATTCCAAAACGTGCTGATGAGTTTCGAAAAATGGCAAAAACGATTTTGGCAGGAATGTCTGATCATCCGAAAAGAATCAACCGGAAGGAGTTTTTGAAATTGGATCCTGCAATCTGGCCAGTTGTTTTCAAACAATTTATCAGGCAAACTGGTGCTGATATTGATCTGAGCAGGGGGTTTTTAGAAGATATCGGCCGGCTGAAAGCACTGCAGAGCGGACAAACCATTGAGATTTCTTCCCGATATACGATCATTCGGGATCGGGATCAATTTAAACTGACGGAAAGCGGTGGCGATGATTCAATTTCGGTTCAGATTGATGAAAATGATATCGAGAGTGGATTTGTTCACAATTGTCTTCAATTTCAGGCAGAAGAAGCCCCCGGTAGTTTTTCTGAAAATGTACTTCATCTTGATTTATCAAAGATACAGTTTCCACTCACGTTGAGAACCTGGGAGGATGGGGATGTCATCCGGCCTTTTGGGATGGAGGGGACCCAGTTAATTTCCGATCATCTAACCAACCGTAAAATTTCATCGGACCAAAAAAAATCAGCCAAAGTTCTGCAATTTTTTGATGGAACCATTTGTGCCGTTATTTTCCCTGGTTGCGAAAAAATCGGCCGGATCGGAACCATTTCTGAGCTTGTCCGGTGCACTCAAAAAACAAAAAAGACACTAACTATCCGAAAAGTTTGACATATGGACCTTTATCAACCCGAAGTTGTGAACATAAATGGAGAAACCTTCAGGGTTTATCTGACACACGAAGAAATTCAGCAGAGAATCAAACAGATGGGCACGCAGCTCAGCCAGGAATTTAAAGACAAAAAACCGATTTTTATCGGAGTATTGAACGGTGCCTACATTTTTCTGGCCGATTTGATGCGGTATGTAACCATTCCTTGTGAAGTAGATTTTTTGAAGCTCAGCAGTTATGGGGATGAGAAAGTCTCATCCGGAGAGGTTCATGATTTAAAGGAGATTGATGCAGATATCAAAGGCCGGCACGTTATACTGGTTGAAGATATCATCGATACCGGACTTTCCATGAAATATCTTGTGGACAAAGTGAAACGTAAAGAACCTGCATCTCTTTCGGTGGTAACAATGCTGCATAAACCGGAAGCCACTCAGCACAATGTTCAGATTGATTATACCGGTTTTAAAATTCCGAACCTGTTTGTGTTGGGATACGGACTTGATTTCGCACAAGAAGGCAGAAATCTGGCTCAAATCTATTTACTGGATGAGTGATCGTTTGATCATGAGGTAAAAAACGATGACATAAAAATTAAAATCGAGGTTGCAAAGAGAGCCAAAAGCTTCCTATATTTGATATTCTTTAGAATTTACTGAAACGACCCGGAGAGCTGGCTGAGTGGTCGAAAGCGCTCCCCTGCTAAGGGAGTATACCCCTAACAGGGTATCGAGGGTTCGAATCCCTCGCTCTCCGCTCAACTCCATTTGGCTTCGTTGAGCAGGCTTGATAAGAAGCTTGCTGCGAAGCTTTTTTTTTTATTTGTATATTTAATAACTAAGGGGAGATTCTGATTTATGTTTCTATTTCTTGAACTAATTCCTGCTGCTTACGTTCCTGTTTTTATATTCTTTGCACGTATTCTTGATGTGAGTATCGGCACGCTTCGAATCATGTTTGTATCGAAAGGATTTCGTGGTAAAGCTACCATACTGGGATTTGTTGAGGTTTTGATCTGGATTATCATCGTGGCACAAATTTTCCAGAATCTTGACAACTGGATGAACTATGTTGCCTTCGCTGCCGGGTTTGCGGCCGGTAACTTTATCGGGATGTACATCGAGGAGCAAATGAAAATGGGTATTCAGATATTCAGAATTATTGTTGGGCAGGACAGAGAGGAATTAATTGAAGCTTTAAAAGAGAACAACTTCCGTGTAACATCTGTCGAGGGACAGGGAAAATACGGCCCGGTTAAAGTGATATTTACCGTTGCCAAAAGAAAGCGTTGGCAGCACCTGGCCGATACCGTTAATGAATATGCACCGAATGCATTTTATTCAGTTGAGGATGTAAAACATGTTTCGCAAATGGATGAAGAGGTGCAACCCTACAAAGAAGATTTGATTTCCCGAATGCTGAAATTGAAAAAAAGTAAATAAATAAAAAAGTAATCATCAATCTTGATCTTCAACATACGAATTTAACTCTTCTGTAAGCTCCGCCAATGTGCCGATAACGGAACTTGGTTGGATATCCCAGGGATCAAAAATATTCTCGGATGATCGCTGAATCCACATCGTGTTGAGTCCGGATTGTGCAGCTCCAAGAATGTCAAAAGAATTGGACGAGATCAACCAGCACTGTTCTTTTGGTCGCCCCGACTTTTGAATAAAATGCTCATAAATAGCAGGCGCCGGCTTGAATGCATCTACATCCTGAGCGCTGATGATATCATGAAAAAAGGAATATAGCTGGTTGTGATGAAGTAAATCAGTTATCACATCTCTGTTCCCGTTCGATACGATGTACAGTTTATGACCTTCGGTTTTTGCAGTTTCCAATGCTTCTCGAACATCCTGATGGGAGGGCAGGGAGCTGAACTGTTTTAACAGGTTCTTTTTATCGCGGCCGCTCAGGTAAATATCAAAAGCGGTACAGCAGTAGTCAAGAGCTTCTTTGGTACAGAGAGAAAAATCGGCCGGGAAATTCATCAGCGTTTTTCTGAAAGAGTACTCAAGCTGCTTATTTCTCCACAAATTGTAAAACAATCCGGCCTGTTCGTCCACGTAATCTTCCAGCGTATGACGGATTGCATTGGTTTTAATCAGTGTACCGAATAGATCAAAAGCGAGTGCATATTTCATGGTTTGCTCAGGTTAGTCTGTTTTAGTTTTTACAGGAGTTCATGATTACAGATATATAATATTATAAAAAACAGCTGTTACATGTCTGATTCAAATTTTTCTTACTTTTTGCGCTTACTGTGACCGAAAGCGCCGATACCCATTCCTGCAACAATACCCACCGAAATGGCCATTATCAGGTTATCTGTGATAATCCAAAACGTTACGGCAAAAACAATACCTATACTGAAACCCATTGCCTGGTTTTGGTATGACTTTTTTTCTTCATCGGTTTTCATTTCCAATTTGGATGTTGTCTTTATTTGCGGTTCAGCCAGGCCACATGTTGCCGGGGTTGATGTTTCCGGGAAAAAATCTCTTTATACAACTCAGGCCTGCGAGCATTTTTATACCGGTGTCCTCCTGCATCCGTCAGTTTTGAAGGAGTGATTGTGGCCGTTGCAATATCATTGTCAAGCTTGCGGCATTCGGCAATAATGTCTCCAAATGGGTCTAAAATCATGGAACATCCGTTTTTTAATTGATTGGCATCCATCCCAATCGGATTGGCAAAAATCACATAGGCGGCATTGTCGTAGGCACGGGCAGGGAGCCATTTCATCAGCCATTGCCGGCCTTTTAAACCGTCGAATTCAATCCGAAGGGAAGTTGGGTCTTCTTTTCGGTTTTCCCAAAGTGCAGGATCAACAAAACCGGCGCCCGGCCGGGTAGATGGTGTACACATGGTTACGTGCGGCATAAACAGGATGTCGGCTCCAAGAAGGTTTGTGGATCGCACATTTTCAAGGATATTGTTGTCGTAACAGATCAGAATGCCACAGTTCCAGCCATTTAGTTTAAACACGGTGTAACTGTTTCCGGGGCTTAGGTCCGGATGAATAAACGGATGCAATTTCCGGTGTTTTGCAACCAGGCCTTCTTCGTTCACACAGATATAGCTGTTGTAAATGTTATTGTTTTTATCTTTTTCAAAAAGACCGGCCAGTATGGTAATTTGATGTTCTTTTGAGAGCCAGATCAGCTTTTCTGTGGATGGTCCACCCGGAATGGGTTCTGCCAAATCAAGCATCTCCTGTTTTGACAGAGAGTTGGCAACCGTATATCCGCTGATGCAGCATTCATGAAAAGCCACAATATCTGCGCCTTCGTTTGCTGCCTGTCGGCTCATTCGATCAATCGTGTTCAGGTTGGCTTCTTTATCAGCACTTTTATGCTCGAATTGAACCACAGAGATGTTGAGATTTTGCATGTAAGAACTATTTAACGAATCGGTTAGTGTGTACAGAAAATGTGAATATCCGTTTTTTGAATCTATTCAAAATTCAAACGTAAATAAAATGATTCGCCTGGATTATTTCTAATTCATTGACAGATTTATGCAACACTGAAGAGAGTTTAATCTGTATTTGCTTCAGACCGTATTTTCAGCGCCTCGTTCATCATCTCAAAACCACGGCGCGTTTTGTTATTCAGTTGTTTCCACAAAACCGGAACCAGAATTCCTGAGAAATTTTCTTTTTGTACAAACCGTGTACTCCCGTTCTTCTCCTCATTCAATTCAAAAATATGTTCACCGTCAAATACTCCTTTGAACAGTATATGACCAAGCCACCTGAACTCTTTATTTTCATTCCGTTCAAGACAAACGGGAGAAAAGGTCATGGGTTTTGAATCGGGAGGTTGAAGTATCACCTTAAAGCGTTCGCCCTTTTCAGGTTTGCCTGAAAAAGATTTAATGAAAGGGTTCCACTCCGGATAAGAGTTAAAATCGGTCAGTATTTTCCAAACTCGCCCGACAGGTGCGTGAATGATGATTTCAGTTTCGATCTGCCTCATTTTTTATTCGTATAAGTTTAAGATTTATAGGTTGATACGGATAGAGTAAAAATAAAGTTACCGGATTGTGAGAAAAAAATCGCAATCATCAGAAAATCTATTAATAGGTCTGATTTTTGTCTGCCATTCTGAGTGCAGCCGTATGCCAGATCAACCCCACACCCAATAGCGCCAGGCCGGAAATCCAGATTTTTGGTTCAATCCAAAAAGCAAGAAACAGGCACCCAAACAGGCCCAGTGCTGGAACAACTCTCGGATAAAGCCGCAGGTTTTCAGGCATCATCAGTGCGGATAAATTTGTGATAGAGTAGTAGATCAAAACCGTAAATGCACTAAAAGACCAGGTGAAGACCACATCTCCCGTAAGTACCAGTACACCAATAATGGCAGATGTGGCCAGTACAGCCGCAACCGGAGATTTTGTTTGCGGGTTGATCCGGTCAAGAATTCCCGGAACATCTCTGCGCCGTGCCATACCCAGCAGTACCCGGGAAAGGCCGAGAATCAGGTTTAGCAACACACCCAGCATGGCTGTTACGGCGGCAATGGTTACCACCGGCCCGATAATTGGCACCGAAAGTGCCTGGGCAACAATCATCAGGGGAGCAGCCTCACCGTCAACGGTTTGCCCGAAAGCTTCGGCCCCCATTATGGAAAGTGCCGTGAGAGTTACAAGGAGATAGAGAATGACAATTACAACCATCGTTAAAATTATCGCTTTTGGGATGGTTTTGCTCGGGTTGTCAACTTCTTCGCCCAGTGTTGCGATTCGTCCGTAACCGGTGTAGGCCACAAACATGAGTGCGGCGCCGTAGAGAATGGATGCTCCTGAAGTGTCTGTAAATGCATCCTGGATCGGTTCTGTCGGTAAACCATTCAGGTAAAAACCGGTTGCTATAAGTGCAGCAAGGCCCAGCAGTGTGATGCTGACAATGATTTTATTGGCAGTATTACTCCGGCTGATTCCTCCCGAAACAAGGATTGTCATCACGAAAAGCACAGCAAGTCCGGTTAAAACCAGTGCTGTTTGGCCTGCGCTGATGCCGAATGTGTAAAAAAGATAACCCACACATCCCAAAACAGCGGTGGCTGCCGAGGCTGATTTGGCAATCATAAACATCCAGCCGGCACTGAATCCGAAGTAAGATCCCAGAAAATGATAACCATATTCGTAGGTTCCGCCACTGACAGGATGGGCGGCTGCAAGCTGGGCACTGCTCAGGCCATTTAATGCAGCAAGAAGAGCAGCAATTAAAATCGCGATGATCACACCATTGCCCGAAATTTGGGTAGCAATGGCAATGCTGACAAAAATTCCGGTTCCTACAATAGAACCAAGCCCCATTAAAATAGCGCCGGGGGTTTTTATGCTGCGCTGAAGTTCGTTTTTCAAGATCAATTTGTTAAAATGTTGACGGTCAGACTTTTGATAATGGACAGCAAAGAAAATCGTTTAACTTCATTATTACAATTTCGTTAAAAAAAGTATGAATGGCTGTTTCTAAATACAAACTGTATCAGGTTAATAAACTTAAAAGAATACATTTGTTGAGTAGAATTTCAGTCAAATATGATGTTTATTAAATTACCTTACATAAAGAGTTGAAATGAAGAAAGTTTCTATGGACACTACAACAAAATGGTACGTAAAATACACCTACATTTTGGCTGCACTGATTCTTACCGTGTATGCCATGATTATGGCCAAAACAATTTTACTGCCACTCCTTTTTGCATTATTCCTTTCCATTTTGCTGTCACCGGTTGCCGGCTGGCTCGAACGATATAAAATTCCGCGTTTTCTCTCCTCATTTGCAGCCATTCTTGTTGGGCTGGCAGTATTCGTAGCGATTGGATTTTTCTTTTATAATCAGATGTCCTCTTTTGCCCGCGACGCTGATATGTTTGCCCAACGGCTTGAAGAGTTGCTGGCATCGATGGAAGGTTTTTTGGCCACCTGGTTTGCGATTGAAGGAGAAATTAACCTAGATAGAATTGTTTCAGCCATTTTTGAATGGATACAGGAAAATGCAGCCTCACTTACGCGAGGCATAACGGGTGCAGCTTCTACCATTACATCCGTTTTCCTTGTGCCGGTGTATATGTACCTAATGTTACTGTTTCGCGAAATTTTGAAAAACTTTGCTCTTCGTGCATTTGGCGGCGGAGATGACCACAGCACACTGAAAGTGCATAACATTATTCTGAAAGTGAAAACACTGGTTCAGAAATACATTGCCGGCCTGTTGATGGTGATCGCCATTTTGGCTGTGCTGAATTCCATTATGTTGATGGTTATCGGCGTAGATCATGCCATCTTTTTCGGAGTGTTTGCAGCCATGCTGAATGTGATTCCATTCATCGGCCCGATTATGGGTTCCATTCTGCCGATTCTCTATGCCCTCATTACCATGGATTCGCTCATCTATCCGATTATCATTCTGGTGGGATTTTATATCATCCAGTTGTTTGAAAGCAACCTGTTTACACCCACCATCGTTGGTAGTCAGGTCAGCATGAATGCATTGGCCACACTATTGCTGATTTTCATCGGGGCACAGATCTGGGGGCTTGCAGGTATGATTCTTTTTATACCACTGGGCGCTATTCTGAAAGTTATTTGCGATGAAGTAGATTCGCTGAATCATTTCGGATATCTGCTTGGCAGGCCAAGAGATGAGGATGCCGAAGGCCAGCGAAGTGCACTTGCCAAGCGGGTAAGTCAACTCCGGGATAAGATGAAAGAAGATGAGATAGATTCCGGTGATATTGAATGATTTGCTCAAAATTTTCAAAGTATTGCAGATAAGATCTACAAAGTGTTTAGAAATCCCAACTAAAACGGAGGTGTTATGAAGTATAAATTTCAAAAAATCATCATTTACATTTTTGCATTTTTGCTGATCACACCATTTCTGTCAGCAGAACCTCTGGTCATCAAAAATGTGAATGTACTGACCATGGAAAGTGATCAGATAGTACAAAATCAAACTATCATAATTCGTAACGGATTTATCGAATGGATGGGACCGGATGATGAAGCGGATATTCCTGAAGACGCCAAAATTGTTGAAGGAGATTACTACGTGATGCCGGGCCTGGCGGAAATGCATGCGCATATCCCGGGTTCAAACCAGGGAATGGATGCTATGGAAAATACTCTTGCACTTTATCTCTCACAGGGTATCACAACGATTCGCGGCATGCTGGGTGATCCGGCACATCTTGAATTGAGAGAACGGGCAGAATCGGGTGATTTTTTCAGTCCCAGAATTTTCACATCAGGGCCGTCGTTCAGCGGAAATACTGCAACCGACCCGCAGACTACCCGGCAAATGGTTCGCGACCAATATGAGGCGGGGTATGATCTGTTGAAATTTCATCCCGGCATTTCTCTCGAAAATTTTGAAGCGGCAACCGATGAGGCGAACAGCCTTGGAATTGAGTTTTCCGGCCATATTTCTATTGATGTTGGCCTGGAGCGCAGCCTGGCTGCCGGTAAGGGAAGTATCGACCATCTGGACCGCTACATAGAATTTCTGGCCGGAGATGCAGCCGACCGTGAAGACCCTCCCATCATCTTTTTCGGATACGACTTAACACCTTATGTGGACGAAACCCGGATTGACGAAGCTGCCCGGATGACCGCCGAAGCCGGTGTCTGGAATGTGCCCACCAATACGCTTCTCGAAAATGTGTTTAATCCGGACCTGACTACCGAAGAGATGCAAAACTGGCCGGGAATGGAATTTATTCCAGCCGGAGTTACGGAAAACTGGACAAATTACGTAAATCAGGTTCGTGCCGGAGAGGCTTATGATCCTGACCAGTCCCGTAAATTTCTTGAAATCCGTAAAAAGCTGACCTATGCACTGCATCAAAATGAAGCCGGATTACTGCTCGGTGCAGATGCCCCCCAGATTTTTAATCCGCCGGGTTATTCTGCGCATCGGGAAATGGCGCTTTTGGTGGATGCAGGATTGTCTCCGTTCGAAGCAATCAAAACAGGTACTGTACATGTAGGGACGTATCTGGATGAACCCGATCAGACAGGAAAAGTAGCCCCGGGATTCAGAGCAGACCTGATTTTGCTAAGCAGCAACCCGCTTGAAACGATTCCCTTTAAACAAAATATCGAAGGTGTGGTGTATCGAGGCTATTTTGCTAACCGTGCACAACTGGATGAAATTCTCAATTATTTGAGAGATCAGACAGATTAATACAGATTGGTTTCTCAAGGACTGCTCAAAAACAAACCATTTTTTGATATTTGAGCTGAAATAAACCTTATATTTCAGCTCAAATGGGGAATGAGTAACAGTACATTTGTTTATGGAACAGGATTACGAAATTTTTATCCAGTTGCTGGCGGCACTTGCCATAGGCTTGCTTATTGGCCTTGAAAGGGGATGGAGTGGCAGGCAGGAAGAAGAGGGCGTCCGGATTGCCGGTTTGCGGACCTTCAGTTTAATCGGGCTGCTGGGCGGAATCTGGGCAATTATCTCCATCGAGCTCGGAGAATGGGTGCTGGTGGCGGCATTTCTGGCGATCTCCATTTTGATTATCGTAGCTCATGTGCTGGATGCCCGAAAAAGCGGAGACCTGGGAACCACTACGGCATTTTCCATGATGCTCACATTTTCTCTTTCTGCTTGGGCGGCAATGGGATATTATAATTATGCCCTGCCTGCATCGGTTGTTGCCGTGGCACTGCTCGGTATGAAACCCGTGCTGCACAAATGGATCAGCAATATCGAAACCGAAGAAATTTATGCAGGTATCAAGCTGCTCATTATCTCAGTCATTTTGCTTCCTCTGCTGCCCAACCGCGGATTTGGCCCGTGGGAAGCCTTTAATCCGTATTGGATCTGGCTGATGGTCGTGCTGATTTGCGGTATCTCATTCACAGGATATTTCGCGATAAAACACATCGGCAATCGCCTGGGAACTCTGGTTACTTCCATTACCGGCGGACTGGCATCCTCCACAGCTGTTACGCTGAGCCTGGCAGAATTTGCCAAAAAATATACCGCAAAAAAATTGTTTATGGGTGGAGTGATGATCGCTTCATCCATCATGTTTATCCGAGTGATGGTCGAAGTGGCCATTGTTAATCCGGCATTGTTAAACATACTCTGGATTCCGGTTTTCATTATGTTTGCCGGGGTACTATTGGGCGGCTACTGGCTGTGGCGGGGAAGCAGCGACCGCAACAGTGTGGAACCCGAACTGGAGCTCGACAACCCATTTCAGATTGGAATGGCTTTAAAATTTGGTTTTTTACTGGCAGTGATAATGGTTCTCGCTGCCGCCATGCAGGATATTTTTGGCGACCAGGGCATTTATGTGCTCTCCGTTATTTCCGGAATGATGGATGTGGATGCCATCACCCTTTCATTATCGCGGCTGGCTCTGGGTGATCTGAGCCATGAAGTGGCGGTGATGGGAATTGTGCTGGCGGCCTCAGTGAATACCGTGATTAAAGGATTTATTTTTGCATTTTTTGTTGGTTTGAAGGAAAGTCTTCAACTCATCGGTCTGCTAATAATGGCCGTCATACCCGGTCTCATTGCTGCCCTGATTCTGATTTAAGTGGCTGGTGCAATTTAGATTGATAGTGTATTAAATGGATAGTGCAATCGTCTGCTTGTGCCAATTTCAGGAACATCTGCAAATTGTTTACACATCAAGAAACAGGAAGTTTCGAGTGATAAACCGCAGGGGGCGCGGTGAGGCGCAGAGGAATGGCGCTGACACCAAATGGGTATGAATGCAAAGGTACAAGTCCATGGGACAGGCATCAACCGAAGGCACAAGCGGACGCTTTCGCCAGTAAAGTATTAACCGGATAGCGCAAGTGTCCCCGCTTGTGCCCCTGTTTGACACATGCCCGAACGCTGTTTCAATTGCACTCAAGCCCGCTCAAAATCTCCTTTGCCCACTCGATATATTCAGGCCGTTCGAGAAACTGATAAGCCGCAAAAATTCGCAATCCTGCAATTTTTTCTTCATTTACCATATCTACATAATGGCCGAGTACACTTCGGAACTCCTCTTCGGTTAGCCACCGGCCGCCGTCCGGGCCGGCTCGCAAATAAAGCCCTGCTATAACATTTCTGTCAGGATGATGGGCAACTCCGGCTGCGAGATGCTCTTCGGCACGAGCCAGAAGTGCAGGATCGTTGCCCCACAGGTTCAGGATAATCGTATCGATCTCGAAGTCGAAAGCGTGCTTGCCCTGGTCGCGGTGCGGGTAGTGTGGTGCCCAAAGCTGTAAATCCGGATTGATTGACTTGACGGCATCAATAATTTCGCGCCACTCCTCTTCAGTTCTGTATCCGTCTTCAACCTCATCATAAAAATCGTTCAGATAGACGCCGATAATTTCAGGATGCATGGTGGATAGAAGTGCCACCCAACGGGCGTGTCTAAGCGACATTTCGTGCGTCCACCCCCAGGCTGCCCGTTCCACTTTTGCCAGTACATAATCCACACCGGGAATTTGAAGCAGCCGGTACATATGGGTGTCTTCCCAAGCCTGGCCGGTGTAAGCGTCATCATGCGACCAGATCAGGTTGGTTCCGAGTACTGCCACAAGTTCGGAAATATCCAGATCCCGGCGGTGATTCCACATTGTAACCAGGCATTTCAAATCCTGATCTGTGAGGCTGGTATTAGTGAAACCTGTGATTTCTTCTTGGCCTGAAGCTCCCAATTCCTGTGCAAAAAGCGAAACAGGCAGCAGAATGATGGTAATAATGATCAGAAGAGGCAGCGGGGAAAAACTATTTTTTTGTAACATTGGCGGTTTATTTGTGATAAGCTTAAAAAACATCAAGACCTTGAGTTAAAATCCCGACATGGAATCCTTAAATCCTCCTGCGTTGAAAGGAATTGATTTTATTAGCCACGGAATCACGGAAAACAAGGATCAATTTCAGGTTTTGGTGTTTTCCGCAATCCGTGGGTAATCGTTTTATGTAAACAGCACTTCAGCCCCTTTACCCTGAGAAATCAGCGAGCGATAGGTTTTTAGCTCTTTCTTCACTGTTTCGTCTGTCAGGTCAATGGTTTTGCCCTGTTCTGCAGCCATATAAGCGGCCTGAACCAGCCAGGTAACTTCAGCACCATACTCAAAATCGAGGAATGCATCTTTGCCTTGCAGAAAAGAATCAACTGCATCCTTAAGTTCGGTGGTGTACCCGTAAAAATCGGCCTCATTGTGGTGAACTGCCAGAAGGCCTCTGGATGCGGTAGATTTTTCCAGTGCTGTTTCTGCATCGGCCACACTTTCGGCGGCTTCATCTCCTACAAAAATTTCGAGAGGTGAAATCAGGGAGTTTGCTTCCATTGCATAGCCGGGCCCGATGGCATCCATCCAGAGACGGAGTCCCTGCTTGTCGTACATCCAGGAGTTGGTGAACTGGCCTTTCACAAGCTGGCCGGTTTCCGGATTTTTGAAGGTAACAATGCCCGTTACAAAATCTTCGGCCGGTGTTTTTTCGTAATCAACTCCAAATTTTTCTTTTAGCTGTTCCCGGTATTTTGGCTGTCCCCATTTCAGCAGAGAAGTATCGCACTGCATGGCAATCGGCTCCAGGAACGTGGTGGGTTTGTCTGCCGGTGTAAGAATATGCCGCGCCACGGCAATACTGTGGCAGCCCATATCCGAAAGCACCCCACCGCCTTGCTGTGTGGGATCCCAAAACCAGCCGTTGTGGGGTCCGGCATGTTCCTCGGTGCTTCGGGCCAGGGTAAAATTACCCATGGCCTCCTGCTGGGGCCGCAGCTGCTGCAGGGCATTGTTGATGGCATTCATGTGAAGCTGATTTTCAAAATAGGAGGTGAGCAGATTTGCATCTTTAGTGAGCTGAACCATTTTTTCAGCTTCCTCCACCGTACGGCCAAGCGGTTTTTCACAGATTACTCCTTTCAGCGGGGCGCCTTTTTGTACGGCATTGGTAATCTCTTCCATAATTTCGAGACGCACGAAATTCGGGGCAAAAATGGCAATAGCATCACAGTGACTGCACATTTCGGCAATGCTTTTGATAATTTTGGGCTCACCCAGGAAATTCTCTTTCACATATTTTGCAAGTTCATCAGAACCGGTGTGTTCATAAATTGCAGAAATTTCGCAGTTGCGTACCTGCTTCATGGCGATGGCCTGAAATTTTGCGATAAATCCTGCTCCGATAAATCCCAGTTTCAATGTTTTCATTGTTTGCTTGATTTTTCTGTTATGGTTTGTTTAAAAGAACTTATCAGACGGCTCATTTAGTTAAGTTTAGATTCTATTTAAAAGAATTCAGAAAGTTTGTTGTTTGGTTTTTTATTTCTTGATAGCCGTCAGACGAATATGTTTATTCATAGCCAACCGAATCTTCCAGTTTCCAGATTTCGGTTTTAAACAGGCTGCGTGAGGCGCCTGTACGGTTGAAGTAATCACTCAATTCCTCGTCACTCATTTCCGGATGTGCAATTCTGGCAAGTTCCATTCCGGCACCGATGGTCAGATGTTCCAGTTTTTCATAATAATCTACCGTGCTGTAAGTATAATGGCGAACATCTCCTTCGGGATAGTAAAGAGTGTACATGGCCCAGCTATTTAAAATGTCGCGGTCAACGCGCACTTCATGGATTCCTCCCCAAAAATCCAGTTCCATGGCCACGTGCTCACCGGACCCTCCACGGGCATCGAAGAAATTTTTAGTGATGTAATTTCCGATCGGCAGGGCATGTTCACCATCCTGAATAACTCCGTTTACCTGCCATATTTCGGTTCTTACCACCTCACGCGAAGAACGGGTCTGATCAAAAAAATCATTCAAATCCTTATCGGGATAAACATCCAAAACCAGATCACTCAGCCGGTAGTAATCAATTTTTTCAAAATCATCGAAGACATTTACGGCAACATAATTGTAGGGTACGTCCGGCTCACCCACAAAAACGGAGTACAAACTCCATCCAAGTATGATGCCGTTATCCACTC
>SKYV01000261.1 GCA_007127745.1 Balneolaceae bacterium | reverse complement strand
GTTTGCCGCTGATGAATATACTCAGCTTCGTGAAATATATGAGCGCTGGGTATCGCTCAGCAACGATACATGGTACATTGAAGAGAACTGATTATGATTCTTGCGATTGAAACATCCACACTGGTTTGCTCTGTGGCCATTGGGAGGGGCCTCAGGCCATCCGTGGAGAAACGAATTGAGGGGCGCGGGGTGCACTCCGAACGTACATTCACATTTATCCGGGAACTGCTGGAACGGAATAAAATCGGAGTTGAAGACCTCGATGCAGTACTCTTCAGCAGCGGACCGGGGTCGTACACCGGGCTTCGAATAGGCGCCGCGGCTATCAAAGGACTGCTCTTTCAAAGAAATGTTCCGTTATTTACACTTCCAACACTCATTGCTTTCTCAGTTCCGCTTTTGGATAATATCTCGACAAGAGTACACTCTGTAATTGATGCGAGACGGGAGCACCTCTATCACCAAAAAATTGAATCAGATAGCAGCAAAAAAATAACTATAACAAAACCGGCAGTTAAAAAAATTACCCGATTGGAAGAAGAAATTATCCGTGGTGATGTGGTTGTGGGCACCGGATGGAATCGCATCAATGTTGAATTTAAAGACGATGTTACCTGGTTGGGCAGTGAAGCCATTTCAGCCAAAAACCTGATATTGGGCTGGAACCGCCCTGAGATCAAAGAGCTGTTTGAGCAGAAAAATCCTGTAGAGTTTGAGCCGGATTATCTATCCATGTCTCAGATAAATAATTCGCCGGCAGGGTGACTTCCGGCGGTTATCCGGAAATCCTGAACTCCATTTTATTTTGATAAAGATTTTTGCTTCGGGCATTATTCGTTATTTTGTGAAGTGGTAAATAATTTTAAATAATCAGACCTGAAAATTATAAACCTCCGCAAGCAGTTCAATTGGATTACCCGGCAAAACTGAGCGGATTGTATCGGAAAAAACAAATAAAGGTACCTTATGTCGTGGTTTAAAAGAAAAGACACCAATATTCAAACCAGTAAAAAGAAAGATATGCCGGAAGGCATTTGGGTTAAAGTTCCCGAAACGGGAGAGACGATTCACCGGCGCGAACTTGAAGAAAATGTCTGGGTGGATCCATTGAGCGGATACCACTTTCGGATCGGGAGTAGAGAGTATTTTTCTTTTCTGTTTGATGAGGGCAAATTTACCGAGATTGCTGATGACATTTTACCAACCGACCCTCTCGGATTTGAAGACCGCAAAAAGTATAAAGACCGGATTGTTCAGACCCAAAAAAAATCAGGACTATCAGATGCCTGCAGAGTAGGAGAGGGCAAACTGGATAAGCATGATGTTGTGATTGCTTGCATGGATTTTTCATTCATAGGCGGGAGCATGGGGTCCGTTGTTGGTGAAAGACTTAGCCGTGCTATCGATCATTCCAGAAGTAAAAAATTTCCGCTCATCATCATTTCACAATCCGGTGGTGCCCGAATGATGGAGAGCGTTCTCAGCCTGATGCAAATGCCCAAAACATCGGCCAAACTGGCCCTGCTCGATAAAGAAAACGTTCCTTTTATATCGGTTCTGACCAACCCCACTACCGGTGGTGTTACAGCAAGTTATGCGATGCTGGGCGATTTTAACATTGCAGAACCGGGAGCATTGATCGGATTTGCCGGGCCGAGGGTTATTCGCCAAACGATTGGCCGGGATCTGCCGGAAGGTTTTCAAACATCGGAATATCTGCTTGAACACGGTTTTCTCGATTTCATCGTGAAACGGCCAAAGATGAAAAAGAAACTTTCGCGATTGCTGCACATTTTGAAAAATAAGTCATGAGATTCGCTGATTACGCAAAAATTTATGTAACGGCCGGAGATGGCGGCAGCGGAATGGCTCATTTCCGCCGTGAAAAATGGGTGCCAAAGGGCGGCCCTGATGGCGGCGATGGCGGCAAAGGAGGGGATGTTGTTTTAAAAGGAAATGCACAGCTCAATACCCTTCTCGACCTTCGATATCGAAAATTTATAAAAGCCAAATCGGGTGAACGCGGCGGAACGTTTAAAAAAGCCGGAAAAGACGGAAACGGTGAAATACTTCAGGTTCCTCTCGGTACGGTTGCTTTTGATGCAGAAACTAAAGAACGCCTGGGAGAAATTACCGAACATGGTCAAAAAATTGTCATTGCAAAAGGTGGCAAGGGTGGGCTGGGTAACTGGCATTTTAGAAGTGCAACCAACCAGACTCCGCAGCATGCACAGGAGGGCGAATCGGGTGAGGAACGTGTGATTGAACTGGAGCTGAAACTGATTGCTGATGTGGGCCTGGTCGGTTTTCCCAACGCAGGCAAAAGTACACTTCTTTCGGCAATGTCAGAGGCAAAACCGAAAATTGCCGACTATCCGTTTACTACTCTTGAACCCAACCTGGGAGTGGTTACCACGACAGATTACCGGAGTTTTGTGATTGCCGACATTCCCGGAATTATTGAGGATGCCCATCAGGGAAAAGGGCTGGGAATCCGCTTTTTAAGACATATTGAACGGAACAAGGTACTGCTGTTTATGGTAGCCTGTACCAGTGATATTAAGAATGAGTATCAGGCGTTGCTGCATGAGTTAAAATCGTACAGGAGTGATCTGCTCGATAAACCGCGAATGCTTGCTATCACCAAAATGGATTTAAAGCCGGGTTTTGAACTGGATGAGCCGGTTCAGATTGGAGATGATGTGGATATAATCGAAATTTCATCGGCAACTGACCATAATATGGATGTACTGAAAGAAAAAATCTGGGAAAAATTGCAGGTTTTGGATGAAGAAGAGGAGTCTTGAGAGAATTATCAGGGCAAATTTGCTATCTTTTTTTGGTTTAGTCGGAAGTTCTTAAGAATTAAATGCACAGACTTTGGAACGCGAAAATCATTACAGAGCGCTTTTGGCACTTCAACTGGTGCCGGAACTTGGGCCGAGGAGGATCAAACTTCTGCTTGAAAAAACCGGAGTGAAAGATGCATCCGAAATTTTCGGATTGAATCTTAATGAGATCCTTCGAATAGACAGTTTCGGTAAACAGGTAGCTAAAAATATCCTTCAATTCGACAGTTGGAAAAAAGTGGACAAGATTCTGGCACAGACGGAAAAATCCGGAGCTTTTCTTGTTGCTGTTGATGATCCGCACTATCCGGCACTTCTTCGCCATATTTACGATCCGCCAGCACTTTTGTGGGTTAAAGGAAAACGGGAAGCTTTGAATCTTGATGGCATAGCTGTGATTGGCACCCGAAGACCGGGAAAATATGGAATTGAACAAGCGCAGTTATGGGTACGGAAACTGACAGATTCGGGGCTTTGCATCAATAGCGGGCTTGCCTATGGAATTGATGCCATTGCCCACCGGGAAGCTCTCAATTCCGGCGGTAAAACGGTTGCAGTACTCGGTTCGGGAATCGATGTGATTTATCCGGCTAAGAACAGTCACCTTGTTCACCGTATGATTGAAAATGGCGGGGCTGTCATCACAGAATACGCTCCCGGATCAGCACCCGACGCCGTAAATTTTCCCGAACGGAACCGGATAGTAAGCGGAATGAGCCACGGTGTTCTTGTTGCGGAAAGCGGCATCAAGGGCGGAAGTATGATTACGGCAAGAAGCGCACTGGATCAAAACCGGGAAGTGTTTGTGGTACCTCATCGGTTAAACTATCCCGGTGGTGAAGGCTGCAATTATCTGATCAAAACAGGACAGGGAAAACTGATTCAGAACTTATCGGATGTATTGGATGAAATTTCCGTTCAAGCCGGTGACGTTTCAAAAAAAGCGGAGCCGGTTTCAAAGAAATGGGAGACTATGGAGCTCGGTGAAGATGAAAAATTAATCTGCTCGCTTCTCAATCAGTGTGAACTGCATATCGATCAGATCAGTGAAAAAACCGGCAGACAGGCCTTTACACTACTACCAATACTGCTCGATCTGGAAATGAAGGGAGCTGTGAAACAGAAAGCGGGAAAATATTTTGAACTCTGCTGAATTTCTGACGAGGATTCCGCCCATTCAGAGCAGAATTACCATGCATCGACATTTATTGAATCGATTTGCTACCTGTTTGTTATTTAGAAATCGCAATATTAGAGTTATTTTTAAGCAGATCACATGATTCGAGTACATGACGTTATATTATCCGAAGATATTGCAACAGCAAAATTTGCCTGTGATATCAGTAAATGCAAAGGCGCCTGCTGTGTAATTGGTGACGCCGGTGCACCGGTAGATAAAAAAGAAATCCCGGTGTTGCGAAAAGCCTTTCGAGAGTTGAAAGGCAAGCTGAATTCCGAAGCGGTAAAAGTTGTTGAGAAGAAAGGAGTTGTACAGGCCAATTCGAACGGAGGCTATGAAATTTCATGTATTGAATCGGGTGAATGTGTATTTGTTCAAAAAGATGAAAATGGTGTGGCAACCTGTTCCATTCAGCATGCTTTTTATAATGGAGATTTTCACTGGGAAAAACCGATCAGTTGTCATCTTTATCCCGTACGGTTAAAACATATTGCAGGGTTTGATTATGCCAATTTTGAATATATACCCGAGTTGTGTTCGGCGGGTTGCCAGAGGGGTAATGATGATGGAAAATACCTGGCAGATTTTCTGAAAACCTCGCTGGAACGCAGGTACGGAAAACAGTGGTATTCCGACTTTTTGGAGGCATGTAAACAGGTAAGAAACGGTTCAGAAACTTAGATGCTTAAAACCGGACAAAACATATCGCAAAAGCAGTCGCTTCAGCAGAAACTGTCTCCGCAGCAGATTCAGTTTGTGAAATTGTTGCAGCTTCCCACACTGGGTATGGAGCAGAGAGTGAAGCAGGAGATTGAGATGAACCCTGTGCTTGAGGAGGCCGATCCTGTGCTTGAAGAATCATTGTCCGAGAGCGAAATGGCCGGGGATGAACAGGAGCCGAAAAACCCGGAAGAAGAGAATGAAATTGAACCTGTCGATCAAAACGACGAAATAGACTGGGAGTCGTTTATCCAAAACACAGAGTACGACGGAGAGAATTATTCATATTCTTACAGCGGGGAAGAAGACTGGAAAGATCTGCCAAATCCGTATCATGAGTCATTGCTCGAGGAGCTGGAACAGCAGGTTGCTCTGCTGGATTTGGATGATGATGAAAAACTGATTGCCGATCAGATTTTGGGATCTCTGGATGAAGATGGTTATTTCCGGCGCGAACCCGAAGCTGTGGTGGATAACATAGCCTTTAACCACGGAAGACTTGTAGAGAAAAAACAGGTTGAGCATGTTCGTAAACAGATTCAAAAACTGGAACCGATCGGAATTGCATCGAGAGATTTGCGCGATTGCCTGCACTGCCAGGTAAAATATACGGATGGAGACAGTGCAATTCGGCAAATAGCCCTGAAATTACTTGAAGATGAATGGAATGCATTCGAAAAGAAACATTTCGACAAACTGAGATCCCGGCTCAGTGTTGATGATGAAATCCTGAAAAAAGTTTTTGAACTGATCAGGAGCCTGAACCCAAAACCCGGCGCTGTTATCAATCCCGATGAAGAATCCCAACAATATATTGAACCGGATTTCGAAGTTTATTTTGTGCCCGAAGATGAAGAAAACAAAAAAGAGGGCGAATTTATAATCCGGCTGAACAGAAGGAATGTACCTCCCTTGAGAATTTCGCCGGAATATAAAACAATGTGGGACGATCTGAAAAAGAATAAAAAGAAGGGAGCTGACAACAATGCGAGAAAATTCATCAAAGAGAAAGTAGAATCAGCTCAGTGGTTTATTGATTCGATCCGTCAGCGGCAAAACACGCTGATGAAAACCATGAAAACCATCGTTGAACTGCAGGAAGAGTTTTTCAAGTACGGGGAAGGCTTAAGGCCAATGATTCTAAAAGATATTGCTGAACGAATTGAAATGGATATCTCTACAGTTTCGAGGGTGGTAAACGGCAAATATGTTCAGACCAATTTTGGGGTTTTTGAACTGAAATATTTTTTTAGTGAAGGGCTGGAAACCGACAGTGGTGAAGATGTGTCGAGCAGAGAAGTGAAGAAAATTTTGCGGGAGGTTATAGATAATGAGAATAAACAAAAACCCCTGAGCGACCAGGCATTGGCAAATATACTGAAAAAGAAAGGCTATAAAGTGGCCAGAAGAACAGTGAGTAAGTACCGGGAGAGCCTGCAAATTCCCGTTGCACGCCTCAGAAAACAGATTCTCTGATCCAGAATCTTAAAAAATGGTTTTTAAGGCAGCCACAAAGTCAGTTCAACAGTTTCGAAAAATCCCGGAATAAAGAGGATAAACAGAAATACCGAGATCAGTATTAACACATGCAGGCCCACCGTCAAAAAGATGTTTAATGTTCGGTATTTAGTCAGATATTTCGAGGCGTCTATCGCGGCAAAGTTGAAGCTGAAAAACCAGATCAGTAAAAATAACCCGCCTGCCACAAGTGCCCACTCCACAGCAACCTGTTGCTGTTCCATGTAAACCAAAATGGTAACAATCAAGAGATTGGGAGTTAAAATCCAGCTATAAAGATTTACAGCCTGACTCAGATGTTTCAATTCTTTGTTGAGCAGATAAATCCAAAACACTGAAACAAGGTGCGAAAGAAAAGCGAGAATAATCCCGATTACAAAAAAACTTTCAGCTTCGTAGCCTGCAATCATAATTGCCGGAAAGTGGTGACTAAGCGCACTCAGGCCCGAATTGGTAAACAAAATGTTTGAGAAAGTGTAGAAAAACAACCCGACGATAAAGCCGTGCTGAATTAACAGGGTAATACCGGATGAAAGATTCCGAATTCTGTGCTCCATAATATCAGCCACAAAAAAGGAGTGGTTGAAAAAATAACGTGCCACAAAGCCACGGAAAAGTGGTTGATAGCGGTAATGAACGATAAAACTTGCCCAGAGCAAGAACAAAAATATCACACCAAAATGGATTGACGGAATGTCTTCATCCGCCTCCGGCATCGGGAACAGAACCTCATTTCCTTCCAAATAGGAGCTGAGAAGCACTTCAACATCGGGCTGATGTGAAATTCGCTCGAAAAACCAATCTGCCGGAAGTATAATGATGCTCTCCTGCAGTTGCAGCGACTGATTTAGAAGTAGTTCCAGTGCTTTCAGGCTTTCAACTGTATTCTCATCAGGTTCAAAATAAACGACAGGAAATGGGATAACATCGGTTTCGGAAGCACCAAATTTTGCCGATTTAAAACTGAATGACTCGGGCAGCTGAGAAATTCTTGACTGGGCAGACTGATAATAAATCGGTTTATCGGTTACGGAAGACAGGCTGTCGGCGATGGTGGCTGCTAACTGATAAAACGACTCTTTGAAATCGGCCGGAAAATAGAACAGGCTAATTGCGGCAATCCGGTTTGAATACTGATCTGACATACTTCTGTAATGCGTTGTAGTCGATCGGATCAGATCTGGAACAGAAGTTTCAATCTGGTGGACGGTCAGGTATCGATGTTCAGAACCCAGTAAAATGTGAAATCGATTGAGTGAAAGGTTACCGATTTGTGCAGGATCGGAGACTTCAATCAGATTAATTCCAATATTCTTGGCAATATTTAGTTGTTCCTGAGTAGGCTGAAAACCCTCAGTATCAATAAAACTGAGGGCAATTTGGCGGCCAATATCCTCTTCATTTTCATAATCGAGTGCAGAGGAAGGTATTCCCGGTTCAAAAACCAGCCAGGAGAGGAACAGAAATAAAAAGATCTGCAAAATGGCAGGTTGTTATTTTTTGATTTCCACGTTTTGTTCAATCGGAAGTTTTCGGGTCTCCTTAAAAGTAGAAAGCACAATGTTGGAGCGGGTTCGTGTAACTCCGTCCCAGGTCTGCACCAGCGAGAGAAACCTTTCAAGAGATTCGGTGTTCCGTGTCCGTACTTTCAATATATGTGAACCATCTCCGGTGATGGAGTGACATTCCAGAACTTCGGGATGGTTGGTGACGTGCTCAACAAAACCCTGGTATCGCTCTGAAGTGTCCACTTCAACAAAAATGAACGCAGTGATGTCAAAATTAAACTGTTTGGCATCCAGAATGGCATTATAATTCGATATCAGCCCCTTTTCTTCCAGTTTCCTCATCCTTTCAGACACGGAGGGAACAGACAGGTGCACAATATCGGCAATGGTATTTCGCTGGGCTCTGCCATGCTCCTGTAAATGGTTCAAAATTTTAATATCAGTTTCGTCAAGTTGATGTGCCATAATTATCTTTTCACCTAAAATTTCTAATTCAATGAAAAAATAGCCTTAATTTGTTAGGATTACAACGAAAAAAAGATGGCTTTACAAATCGGGATAAGATCATCAAAAACAGTTGATATGGTGCACAGGCCTGTTTTTTAACTTTGATGAAGCGTGTTTACCGGGAGCAGGTAAATTTAAAAATCTATGGAATAAAAAATTTCAATCGCTTATCAACAGCTCGTATCTTTCCGGTCTGATAAATCACAAATTTTATTCAAAATTTTATGCTTGATATTACATTTATTCGCGAAAATCCTGAAGTCGTAAAACAGGGGATGCTGAACAAAGGGGAGCCATCCGCTGATGCCGTTGATGAAGCTATAAAAAAGGATGAAGAATGGCGCGGGCTGGTCACCGAAATCGGAGAATTGAGAGCAGAAAGTAATACAAAAGCAAAGCAGATCGGCCAACTGATGGGCCAGGGGAAAAAGGAGGAAGCACAGAAGATTATTCAGGAGACAAGCCGCAGCAAGGAGAAGATAAAAGAACTGGAAGAGAAGGTGGGAGCCGTTCGCAGGGAGCTGGATGAGCTTCTTTATAAAATACCGAATGTACCGGAACCGTCTGTGCCTGTTGGCCATACGGAAGAGGACAACGAAATCTTTTTATCATGGGGCAATCCTGCCGCTGATGATTGGCGCGAACCGCATTGGGAAATTGCATCTGCGAAAAACTGGATCGATTTTGATCGGGGTTCGAAGGTAACCGGTGCAGGATTCCCGTTTTATCTGGGGGATATGGCCCGTCTGCAGCGTGCTTTGATCAACTTTTTTTTGAATGAAGCTGTAAAAAATGGCTATATCGAGATGCAGGCGCCCTATTTTGTGAATGAAGATTCGGCCCGCGGAACCGGACAAATACCCGACAAGGAAGATATGATGTACACCATTCCGCGAGATGAGCTTTTTGCCATACCAACCGCCGAAGTACCGGTTTCCAACTTCCACCGGGATGAAATCCTGGCGATGGATGAACTGCCCATCTATTACACGGCTTACACTCCATGCTGGCGCCGCGAAGCGGGCAGTTACGGGAAAGAAGTTCGGGGCCTGAACCGCCTTCACCAGTTCGACAAGGTGGAACTGGTGAAATTTGTGCATCCCGAAAAATCGGATGAAGAGCTGGAATCCCTTCGGGAATATGCAGAATCACTGTTGCAGCAGTTAAACCTGCCTTACCGAACGCTGCTGATGTGCACCGGTGATATGGGATTCACACAGACCAAAAAATATGACCTGGAAGTCTGGAGCCCCGGCCAGAAACGGTGGCTTGAAGTGAGCTCCTGCTCCAATTTTGGCTCGTTCCAGGCGCGGCGCATGCAGCTCAGGTTTAAAAACGAAAAGGGAAAAACCGAGATGGTCCATACCCTGAACGGAAGCGGCCTGGCCCTGCCGCGAGTGGTTGCCGCACTTGTAGAAACGTACCAAACCGAAGCGGGAGATGTGATTGTGCCGAAGGTACTGCAGCCGTTTATGGGAATCGAAAAGATGTGATTATGAGATATATGGCATGTTTTTATTTCAGACAACTGCGTGTAGTTTTTTATCCCTGAAATTGAGCAGTTTTTCGAGGATGGGAGCCATCTCTTTTTCGTCCATAATGGAAGCGCGCAGTTTTTTCGCGTTTCTGATTCCCTTCAGGTACTGCCCGTAATGCTTTTTCATGATGATGACGCCATAACGCTCGCCGTGATGGGCGACTGAAATGCGCAATTGTTCGGCACAGAGTTCCAGCCGGTCCTGGATGGTGGGCTCTGGTAAGATTTCTCCCGTTTCCAGGTAGTGCCGTGTATGTTTAAAAATCCAGGGATTTCCAATGGCGCCGCGGCCGATCATGACTCCGTCCACACCGGTTTCATCAAACATTTTTTTGGCGAGTTGGGGTGTAGTTACATCTCCGTTGCCGATGACGGGAATTTCCAGGCCTGGTGTGTTTTTGAGCTTTTTTAGAAATTCCCATCGCGCCTCACCCTTATATTTTTGATTTCGGGTGCGGGCATGGACCGTAAGTGCTTTAACTCCGAGTTTTTGCAGCATAAGCGCCACCTCCTGTATGCGAATGGTGTTTTCGTCCCAGCCAAGGCGGGTTTTTACGGTGACAGGCAGGTTTCCGGCGGCATCTACCACAATTCCTGTCATTCGTTCCATCAGCGAGAGATCCTTCAGGCAGGCGGATCCGGCTCCTTTTTTTACAATTTTATAAACAGGACACCCGAAGTTGATATCTACAATGTCGGGATTATTGGCAATAGCAACTTTAGTGGCACCTTCCATAGCTTCTTCGCGTCCGCCAAATATTTGAATGCCAAAAGGTCGTTCAAACTCTTCGAACTGCATTTTATGCATAGCGATGTCTGCATCCCGAATAATGGCTTCTGAACTGATGAATTCGGTATATACAATATCAGCACCCATTTTTTTGCAAATCTGCCGAAACGGAGAGTCACTAACATCCTCCATCGGAGCAAGAAGTAGCGGTTTATTGCCAATATTCAAGTTATTAATGATCATAAAATTTGAATGGTTCTTGTTAAAATCATAGTCTCGCATCACCGGACAATCAAACAAACCAGTTCATTCGGGGATTGCCTGAGAAACTTGCTTCTGAATATTTTAGCTACCCGGATTTGTAAAACTTTTTTATGCCGGTTTTATTACAAAAACTGAGTTTGATGGCAAAAATACGGGATTTTGGCTTGAGCTGCTAAACTGTTTAAAAACTTGCAATTCAAAGCGCTTCCATCTGTAATTGGTGTGATGAGTTAATAGCCAATTCAAGAATTTACACGTATATTGTAGTGTTAACGAAATTGATAATTAAACAAGGAGTAATTAAATGACACTTAAAATATCAAGTATAGAAGAATTATTGGGGAATGATGCTGAGGAACTGCTCAGCCATGAATGTAAGACAATACCAAAGGAGAAAATTCACGTTCCATCTTCAGACTATGTAGATAAAATCTGGTACCACTCTGACAGAAACAACCGTGTATTGCACAACCTGCAGAGAATGCTAAACCACGGCCGTCTTGGCGGAACCGGTTATCTTTCTATTCTGCCTGTTGACCAGGGAATTGAGCACAGTGCAGGCGCATCTTTTGCAAAAAATCCGGCTTATTTTGATCCGGAAAGCATCATTGAACTTGCAATTGAAGGTGGCTGCAACGCGGTTGCTTCAACGTTCGGTGTGCTGGGTGCATGCGCAAGAAAATATGCGCACAAAATTCCGTTTCTTGTAAAAATAAATCACAATGAACTGCTGACGTATCCAAATACTTACGATCAAATTATGTTTGGATCGATTGAAAAAGCCTACAACATGGGTGCAGCAGCTGTTGGTGCCACTATCTATTTTGGTTCGGAAGAATCGAGCCGGCAAATTGTGGAAGTTGCCGAGGCATTCGACTATGCACATGAACTGGGTATGGCAACCGTGCTGTGGTGTTACACCCGAAACTCCGCATTTAAAGTAGATGGAGTTGACTATCACTCTTCTGCCGACCTTACCGGACAGGCTAACCACCTGGGAGTAACAATTGGGGCGGATATCGTTAAGCAGAAACTGCCTGAAAACAATGGCGGTTATCTTGCACTGAATGCCGGCGATTCAAGCTACGGCAAACTTGATCAGAGAATTTATGATGAACTCACAACTGACAATCCGATTGATCTGACCCGTTATCAGGTAGCCAACGGTTATATGGGGCGTGCCGGATTGATTAATTCAGGTGGAGCTTCTGGTAAAGATGACTTTGCCCAGGCTGTAAAGACTGCCGTTGTTAACAAGAGAGCCGGTGGTATGGGGCTTATCAGTGGCCGTAAAGCTTTCCAACGACCAATGGCCGAGGGTGTTAAGCTTCTGAACTATATTCAGGATGTATATCTGAATGATGAAATAACAATAGCCTAACTTCTATTATCGCCATGCCGGATTTCTAACCGGCATGGCTTTTTTTTGCCTGTCTCCAATTCTTTTAAGTTTATTATTTACAATACTTTAAATTGTCAAATAAAGCACAAAATATCTCATCGAAGGGGCCGCTGATTTCCTTTAAATACCTTGCAATTTCGATTGCTTTGAGTATGATCAGTATGGGAATTGTGATTTATCTGACCTACACTCCCGGAATTTTGGAACATCTGGCTCCAAAACGCCTGCCGGGACTTGTGATTGCTATCGCAGTTACACTTCTGAAAGTTTATTTTTCTGCAGCAAAAATTCGTTTTCTGGCCGATAAAGCCATTGGGAAAATGGCATCCATTCGTATCGCACTTACCTGGGATTTTGCTTCTGCAATCACACCATCTACCATTGGCGGGGCACCGGTAGCCACCTTTGCAATGACACGAGAGGGAATAAAACTTGGCCAATCTTCAGCCATTGTTTTGTATGGTGTAATGCTCGATCAATTCTGGTATGCGCTGGCAGTGCCTATTCTTCTTGTTTCGAGCCTTTTTTTCCCGGTTTTGCCGGAAGAAATTGGATTGGTTGGCAACATCACCATGATGCTGATTTATGCCGGTCTGCTGGCATACGGTGCCTTGCTGGCTTATGGATTGTTGGTAAACCCGGCATTTTTGAAAAAGACAATCAAGGTCATTTTTAGCTGGCCGATTCTCAGAAAATATTCAAAAAAGGTAAATCAGGAGGCAGAAAACCTCGAAAGTTATTCGATTCTCCTTCGTAAAAAGCCTATCTCATTTGTGTTAAAAGCATTCTTTTTATCAACAATGAGCTGGCTTTGCCGAATCGCTATTCCCGTTATTGTGATTTTAAGCCTTCTGCCCGGCGAAGAAATTTTGATGGTGCTCAGAAGCCTTGCCATGAATCTTGCATTTCTTGTGATACCCACACCCGGGGGATCTGGCGGCGTTGAGGGACTTTTTGCCATCTTTCTCGGGCCGCTGATTGACCGCACTGCATTTATCGGATTGGCGGTTTTCGTGTGGAGAATTATCACGTACTACATCAGTATCGGGCTTGGAATAATCGCAATGTTTTGGTACATAAACGAAACGGTTTCGGAAAAGCTGGAACAGGTCAATAAATAAAAACCAAAATATATTGCAGTGGCAAAACAAAGAATTCAGTTTCAGTGCGGAAATTGTGGTCATACCTCAGCAAAGTGGCTGGGTGTTTGTCCGTCGTGCAATGAGTGGAATACCTTTTCAGAAATTGTAGAACAGCCCCAAAAAAGCAAAAAACACAAGGTTGATGTATCTGTTTCCGATCAGGCAGATGTCATTCGCCTTACTGATGTTTCTCGCCAAACCAGCGAACGTTTTTCTTCCAATCTTGATGAATTTGACAGAGTTTTGGGAGGTGGTTTTGTGAATGGATCACTCTCTCTGCTTGGGGGAGATCCGGGAATTGGCAAAAGCACGCTGATGCTTCAGGTTGCTCACCAATCCCCCGAAATGAAAATTTTGTATGTTGCTGGAGAAGAATCTGCTTCTCAAATCAAGCAGCGCGGTGGCCGTATCGGGCTGAAAGGAGAAAACCTTTACGTGAGTTCAAACACCGATATTCGGTCTGTCATCAGCCAGGCACGAAAGTTGAAACCTGATCTTTTAGTAATTGATTCTATTCAAACCGTATTTAGCGATGAACTTTCCAGCCTGCCCGGGAGTGTGCAACAGATCAGGGAATGTTCAGCCATGCTCCAGCAGATTGCTAAAAAAGAGAACATCACCACTCTGATGATTGGCCATGTAACCAAAGATGGAGATATTGCCGGCCCGCGAATTCTGGAGCACATGGTGGATACAGTTCTCCATTTTGAAGGTGATAAAAACCATTTTTACCGGTTGCTGCGCTGTGTAAAAAACCGGTTCGGCCCGGCGCAGGAGGTAGGAGTTTTTGAGATGAAAGAGAATGGCTTGCAAGAGGTATTGAATCCATCGGCACTGTTTCTTTCGGAAGCGGAACATGCCGTGAGCGGGAATTCGGTTACCTGCATCATGGAGGGAACACGCCCCATTCTGGTAGAAGTGCAGGCACTGGTTTCGCCCAGCAGCTACAGCACACCACAACGCACAGCAAGCGGTTTTGATCAAAGAAGATTGTCGCTGCTGATCGCCGTACTCGAAAAAAGAGCAGCCATGAGCCTTGCCGGACAAGATGTATATCTGAATATTGCAGGTGGGCTTAAAATATCTGATCCGGCTGCAGATCTTGCCGTCGTATCAGCGCTTGCATCCAGTCTGACCAACGAAATTGTAAACAGTGATGTCGTTTTTATCGGTGAAGTTGGATTGGGTGGAGAGGTAAGAAAAGTTTCTTTTATGGAACAAAGGCTGCGGGAAGCAGAAAAAATGGGTGTGGAAAAGGCATCGGTGCCAAAGAATGCAACCGCGGAGGGATTGAGCATACAGCTCAGATCCGCGGCTTTTATTTCAGATTTGTTTTGAGATGAATTTGATTGGCGTCATAAATTAATCCAGAGCTGATTAAAGCATCCGCTTAAACCATATTGGATGGCACAAGCAGACGCTTGCGCCGGTATCGGCGGAGATTCAGAACAAATCAGTAGTTTTCTCTCTGGCGTCGTCTCTCTTCGCGCACACTCTTCTTCAGAGCTTCTCTTCGCTCTTCGGATGGCTTGATGTACTGCTGCCGTTCTTTATATTCATTCAAAATGCGTGAACGGGTTACCATTTTCTTGAAGCGATTGATTGCGCGATCAATGCTTTCGTTATCTTTTACGTTAACTCCTATCATAGATTGAATTTATTTTTTGATTTTTTTGATAGACACGTAATATAAGAATAGTTTTCAGAGTAAAACAATTCCGACACGAAATTTTTTATAAGCTGTATAATCTGCAAAAATGGTTAAAAATTATATTGATACGCTCAAAAACCTGCTGATTTATCCGCGTGATGTAATCGATGGGTTTATCCATTCAGAAAAGGCTCACTCGTTTCAGCATCCTTTTCTATTTGCTGTAATTGGAATGATGATTGTAGTACTACTCAATACACTCTTGGTTGATTTTTCCGTGAGCATAAATCCTGATACGATTCAGGCCGAAAATGAACAGGTTCAGCAGATTGCACAATGGGTTCAGGTGACTACAATCAGAATCTCAACACAATTGTTGCCTTTAGGTATGGTGCTGCTGCTAATCCCCATGCTTTCCCTTCCGGGACTGTTTTTCTTTCGGGATGAAACCGAGGGCTTTTATGCAAATCTTATTCTGAATACTTACACTGTGGGAGCGTCCGTACTTATTCTTTTGGCAGCCATTCCCGTCTGGATGTTTTCGTCCCTTCCTCTGACGGATCCATTTATGAACACCACATTGCCGGGGTTATTGGTGGCAACTGTCGGTATTTGGATCTATAAAAATTATTTTTCAGTATCGGATTTAGCGGGGTGGATCAGAATACTTTCATCATACATCAGCGGATATGTACTTTTTATTATTGTGAAAGGATTAGCCGCCGGCATTATCGGATATATGATTTTTGCCATTAACCGGATAAGAGAAATATCGGGTGATTTATGAAAATCAGATTCTGTTGAGCAAGAATCGACTTGGAAGTTCATACCCAAGAGCACCGATGCCAAAGAGTGCATAATCGTATCTGGCGGGGTCGTCAGGGTTCATTAGTTTCAGAGTGTCGGTTAACTGTTGAACGGTTTTCCAGTCGTTGCTGCGGCGGGTAACCAGCCCGTATCTTCGGGCCTGCCGGGCAACATGTACATCAAAAGGAATAAGCAGCTCAGAAGCGTTCATAAAATTCCAGATACCGGTATCTACCGGGCTGTTCTTTCGGATAGCCCATCGCAAAAACATGTAGAGCCGTTTGCATGTACTGCCTTTTTCCGGATCTGAAATGTGTTTTTTGGTGCGCCGGGCAAGGTCGGTGCTTCGCTTGAAAAATTCTTCATGAAAATGCGAAAGAAATGGCCTCTGTTCCGAACGGCCTTTTTGGTAACATATATTCCAAAAAGCTTCAAAATCATCAAACTCGCGGTAGATGGTTTGCATGGCCAGCAAGATTCCGTGCACATCAATGGGCTTGAATGTTCGGTGTTTAAAATTTTTCAATAAATCAAACCTGCTTTGGTCGTAACTCATCACAAAATCGTAAGGAGAGTAACCCATCCTGCGCAACAAATCGTGAACTTTGGCCACAACAATATCGCGGCGGCCCCATGCCATTGAAGCGGCAAGAAAGCCCGCTATCTCGATATCTTTTTTATTCGAAAATGCGTGCATAAACTGCACCGGATCGCGCCGGATGTAATCGGGCTGCTCCACTTCATTATTAATTTTATCCAGAAACGGCTTGAGCTCAACAAGACTTTTTTTTGATCGTTTTCTGAGTTTTGAACGGTTCATCAGGACTCCCGGAATCTTGTTAGATCGCCATTTTCCATTGTTTGCAATTTTTCTATGAGTGTTTTGTTGGCTTTTGGGAAGGGATAGGAATGGATTTTTTCCAGCGAGGCCCATTCAATTTTCTGACTCGATTTTGGTGCAGGTTCGCCTGAATGAATTTTGCACCAGTAAGCATGCATTGTAATTTTAAAATGCGAATAGGCGTGTTTTAATTCATCAAATTTTTTGAAAATCTCCACACTAATTCCCAACTCTTCTTTTAGTTCTCGTTTCACGGTTTTTTTCAGAGATTCTCCGGCTTCCTGCTTGCCTCCGGGGAATTCCCACAGGCCACCCAGCATGCTTTCGTTTGGCCTCAGGGCAATCAAGAGTTCATTTCGGTCATTCACAATCAAACCGACAGCAATATGATGGTGAGGCACTTTTTTTGACGGAGATTTGTAGGGAATTCTGTCGGTTTTTGCACTGGCGGCGGCCACACATCCGGTTGAAAGGGGACACTCCCCACACAAAGGGTTTCCCGGTTTGCAGACTGTGGCACCCAGTTCCATGAGAGCCTGATTAAAATCGCCGGGTTTTTTCTCGGAGATCAGTTCATCTGCGTGCTGCTGAATCCGTTTTTTGGTTTTAGCACTTCGGATGTCATCAGTGATTCCGAAATAGCGTGCCAAAACCCGGATTACATTTCCGTCAACAACAGCAAATTTTTTTTGAAAAGCGATGCTGAGAATGGCCGAAGCCGTGTAGGGCCCAACTCCTTTTAACGATGTGATCTTTTCGTAGGAATCGGGAATCCGGCCGTTAAACTCTTTTACAACTGTTTTTGCCGCCTGATGCATATTTCTCGCCCGGCTGTAATATCCCAGACCTTCCCAGCATTTCAGAACCTGCTGCTGATCTGCATCAGCCAGGTCATAAATTGTGGGAAATTGCTCCAGAAAATGTTCGTAATAGGGGATGACAGTATCCACCCGGGTTTGTTGCAGCATGATCTCAGAAATCCAGATTTTGTATGGATCGTTTGTATTGCGCCAGGGGAGATCGCGCTTATTCTGATGATACCACCCGGTCAGATTTTGAGAAAACCGTAAATTCACGTCAATCCGAATCCTCATCAAAATCGAAGTCGATAGGGTCACCCTCTTCAATTTCGATTACATTGATGGTAAAATCCTGTGATGCAGCTGCCCCAAACTGATCTGTGGCAATCACCTGAAACTGATGCTCGCCAACCTGTCGTATTGTTGGAGTCCATGTGAACATGCCGGTACTTTCATTCAGACTGGCACCATTGGGCATGTCCACACCAAGGTAGCGAATCAGGGATTGATCCATCCCGTCGGGGTCAACGGCTGAAATTTGAAGTTCAAACTCTTCGTCAACGGGAACGGTTACCGGCCGTGCGGGCGAAAATCTCGGGGGTGCATTAAACGGGCGGAGATCAATGGTGAAGTTGATGCTGTCGGACCGGCCATCAGCGGTTGTAGCGGTTATGGTGACGTTGTGGCGTCCGGACTGATTGGCCGATGGCTGCCAATAGAACGATTTACCACGGATGCGTGCATTGTTAAATGGGGCATCGTAGCTGAGTGAAATTTGTGACAGATCCACATCGGCTTCAAATTCGATGGGCAGCAAAAGCGGGCGGGGGAATGGCAGAACAACGTCATCGACAGGCCTGATCCGGAAAGCACCCTCTCCGGTTTGAGCCGAAACTGAAGACGCAGTGCTTTCAGATGAAATCACCGGCGCCACACTGTTGAATTCATTAACCCACAGGATATTTTCAGAGATGGCGAAGAAATTTCCGGAATGTTCATCTGATTTCCAGGTTTCCAGATCTCCGTTCATCGGGCCTGTCCACAATTCGTGGTTTTGTGTGCGTACCAGAAGGCGCCCGTTCCAGATGGAAAGCCGTTCAACTGAACCGGAAACTGAAGAAACGGTTCTTGTATTGCCATCAGAACTAATTAAAAATATGTTACCGCTGCTATCGGTGCCAATCAGTTCGTCGTCCGTCAAGAAAAGCCGTTCAATATTCCGGTCTGCAGACACACTGCTCAGCCTGTTTACATTGTCATCGTCAGCTTCGTAAATCAGAATTTCGTTTTGATGGTTCAGCACATACAACGTATTAACGCCATCACTCGCAAGATCTCTGATTTGTTCATTTTCAATAATACGGTTGATACCGGAATCCACTGTTTCCGGTGTTTCGAGACTAATTTCTCCGAGTCCATGTTCTCCGAGTGCCAAAAATAACCTGTACCCGATCCGCTCTGCAGCAAGCGGGCGTGCCGGCAGAACTGTGGAAGAATAAACTCCAAGAACCGAAGTTGGTTCAACAACTGTGAGCCTTCGGTTGTTGCCGTAGAGATAGGCAAAACGTATATCACTTTCCAGAATGTGGCCGCGCTCCTGCATGCCGGTCGAGGAATAGAGCCACTGTAATGAATCACTTTGAGTACGAAATACCACCAGCCCTTCGCTCTCCGATAAAACATAGAGATGGGTATCCGAACTGTTGATATTTTTGATGTTGGGAATCTCGATCTGTTTACTGAGATCTTTGAGAAGCTGCTGCCCGTTTGATGGATTGAACCATGCCAAAACAAGGGCCAGTGAGATGAGAAGTGTGCGTATCAATAATTTCGTCATAGAGTTACAGCCAGTTATGTTGTTTATACCATCTGAGAGTTCTTGAAATACCTTCTTCGAGCGAATATTCTGGTTTATAATTCAGTTCAGCTTCAGCTTTTTGGTGTGAACAGGTCCATTCCAGCACCATTTCGTTCGCCTTTTCCCTGTTGATAACGGGATATGAACCAAAAAATGACGCTGTTGTTTCAATTGCTCCGGCTATTTTTTTTACCCAATCGGGCTTAATCTTGATCGGGGTGATCTTTTTGTTCAGTACAATTTTTACGATGTCGGTAATTTGATTCCAGGAGACAATTTTTTCACCACTTACAAAATAGGTATGAACTCCGTTTTGGGTCTGTTCGGCAGCCTTCATAATTGCTTGAATCAAATCATCTACATAAATAATAGAGAGTTTTGGATTTTCACCATCTCCCACAATCGGGGCAATCCCTTTGTTCATCATTTTAAACAGGGTGAAAATTTGCTCCTCGCGAGGTCCGTACACAGCGGGAGGGCGGAGAATTGTAATAGACAGATCAGAATCGGCGGTTTTTTGGATCATCTCTTCCATTTTTTTCTTGGAATTACCGTACATACTCACCGGTTTCATCGGGTCCGCCTCGGAGCGTGGACGTCCATTGCTGGGTCCGCATGCAGCAAGTGATGACAAGATTACCAATTTTTTAACACCGGTTTTTTGGGCAAGGCGGATCAGATTTTCGGTGGCTTCCACATTGGCAAAATCAAACTCCTTTTGCGTGGGAGCTTTCACCACTCCGGCGAGGTGAAAAATCACATCCGTATCAACCAGTGCTTTTTCAATGCTATGGATGGAATGAAGATCTCCTTTAACTCTTGCATAACGTTTTCCTTCCAGCCACTTTTCCCTATTTCGAACCAAACATTTGATCTCATTCCAGCCAGTATGTTCAATTAATGTATCTGCAAGATGACTTCCAATAAATCCGGTTCCTCCGGTAATAAATGCATTCATTAAATTTGTATATTCAAGCACTTTTAAAATTGGGATATTAACCACACAATGCCATAAGATACAAATATGGCAATTGCATTTAAAAAGTATGAGCACGTTCAAAGTAGCAATTTTTACAGGTAATTATAACCATATTCGTGATGGTGTTTCTTTAACACTGAACCGTTTGGTGGCTTTTTTATTGAAACAAAATGTGGAGGTTCTTGTTTTCGGGCCAACTGTTGAAAATCCTGCACTTGAACACGCCGGAACGCTCATTCCCGTACCATCAATAAAATTACCCGGCAGGCCCGAGTATCGTTTTTCGCGATCATTCCCAAAAACTGTGCGCAAAAAGTTGAAAGATTTTGATCCCGATATCGTGCACATCGCCACCCCCGATTATCTTGGCTTACGGGTACTGAAATGGGCTAAAAAAAATCAAAAGCCCATAGTGGCATCCTATCATACCCATTTTTCAAGCTATTTAAAATATTACCGGCTGTCTCTGCTTGAACCGATTTTGTGGAAATATCTGAAATGGTTTTACAGGCATTGCAGGCAAGTGTATGTTCCGTCGCCATCCATGGCAAAATTCCTGAAAGAAAATAATATTGAGAGCGATCTCAGAATATGGGCACGAGGAATAGATCTCGACCAATTTAATCCCCAAAAGCGTGATGAAGCCTGGAGAGAAAAACACGGATTTAAAGAACAGGATGTTGTGATTACTTTTATCTCCCGGCTTGTGTGGGAAAAAAATTTAAAATTATATGCTGATGTTGTAAACAGGTTGAAGAAGAAATATCCGCAGGCAAGGGCGTTGATTGTGGGAGACGGTCCTGCGGGTGAAGGCCTGAAGAAGATGCTTCCTGAAGCTGTTTTTACAGGTTTTTTAACAGGAGTTGAACTTGCCAGTGCTTACGCAAACAGCGATATTTTCTTTTTCCCCTCCGACACGGAAACCTTTGGCAACGTTACATTGGAAGCAATGGCCAGCGGGCTGCCGTGTGTAGTTGCCGATGCCACCGGAAGCCGCTCGCTGGTAGAGCATGGAAAAAACGGTTACATTGCGCCCGTTGAAAGATCCGATAAATTCTATAAATTTATAGAACAACTGATTATTGATGAGACGGAGCGGTTAAAGATGGCCGGTGTATCACTGCAAAAGGCTAAAGCATACAGTTGGAAATCCATCAATAACAAACTTCTAAATTACTATAACGAAGTTCTGGAGGCTAAAAACTAAGAATTTGCGAATACTGTATATTTCACATCTACACCCCCCGAAAAATAAACCGCTCGAAAATGTTGGAGGCATGCAAAATGTTAGTGTGCAAATGACCGAAGCGATCAGGCGCAGGGATGATGTGGTTTTAGAGTCGATTATTTTACACTCCTCCTGGAAATTTATTGGAATAAAAACCTTTTTCTTTCTTGCCACTCTTTTGTGGAAAATACCCCGAAAAATTCAAAGGTTTAGACCCGACGTAATCTTGTTTTCATCCATGGTTACAGCCGGAGTGCTTCCGTTTATGATAAAAAAACCGGCCATTCCCTGTGTAACTATCAATCACGGGCAGGATGTAACACTGCCGGTTCGAATTTATCAGTGGTATATCCGGTATATTTTTAAGCATCTTCAGGGGGTTATTTCGGTCTCATCAGCAACACGGGATGCTTCTATTCAACGTGGAATGAACCCTGATGTGGGGGTTTCTCTTCCAAACGGTTATGATCCAAAAGTGCTGAAAAAGTTGCCCGAGAAAGTTGAAGCAAAAAAGATATTGGAAGAAGCATTTCGCACAGACTTCACAGGTAAAAAAATACTGCTGACTGTTGGCAGGCAGGTAAAACGCAAAGGGCATACCTGGTTTATAAAACATGTATTGCAACGAATTCAAACCGATGTTGTGTATCTGATTGTGGGAGATGGTCCTGAATTTGACAATATTTGCAACATGAGGGACTCTTTGGGCTTGCAGGATAAAATTATCATGACCGGAAAACTGTCATTCGAAATGCTAAATGTCTGTTATTCGGCAGCCGATGTATTTGTGATGCCCAACATTCCGGTTGAGGGGGATATGGAAGGTTTTGGGATTGTACTGCTGGAGGCCAACAGAGCCGGAATGCCTGCCGTGGCCTCCGATCTTGAAGGAATTAAAGATGTTATTGAACAGGGAGTAAACGGATATCGGATTCCGCCGGAAAATGCCTCAAAGTTTGCGGAAAAAATTGATTATATTTTTAAGAACGAACTGGATGATTTGTCGAAAAAATCGGAAGATTATGTCCTTAAAACATTCAACTGGGACACCGTTGTGGACAAATATATTCGATTTTTAAAAACTGTGAATGAATAGCAGTACAGATTCGTTAATAATTTGATTGAATACGAATACTGGGTATATTTACCTGTTTAATATGAATTCAACGATCACGAAATGTCCGATCTAAAAGCCGAAACCTCCAGGGGTAAAGTATTTAAAAAGGCCTATGAATTTACAATGGCTGATGACATCAAAAAGAGTGGTTTATACCCCTATTTTAAACCCCTTCAGGCTACAAACGGTACGGTTGTAAATATCGAGGGAAGAGATCTGATCATGGCCGGTTCAAACAACTATCTTGGGCTGACCAACGATCCCCGGACGATTGAAGCTGCTCAGGATGTTATAAAAGTGTACGGTACCGGATGCACCGGTTCAAGATATTTAAACGGAACACTGGATTTGCACCTGGAACTTGAAGAAAAGCTGGCTAATTTTATGCGAAAAGATGCCTGTGTGTTATTCAGTACGGGCTATCAGACCAATGAAGGTTCTATCCAGACCATTGCCGGCCGGAACGATATTATTTTCTCCGATAAAGATAATCATGCCTGCATTGTTGTGGGCACTCAGCTCTCCAACGCAAAAACGGTGCGTTACCGCCATAACGATATGGAGCACCTTCGACACTTGCTTGAAAAAGCCGATAAAGATGCCGGTAAAATTATCGTGACCGATGGCGTTTTTTCGATGTCCGGAATGCTGGCAAATATTCCTGAGCTCGTAAAACTTGCCAACGAATTTGGAGCCGGTCTCTATCTTGATGATGCCCATGCTGTGGGTGTTGTGGGAGAAGGTGGCAGGGGTTCTGCTTCGGTTTTCGGGATGATGGATGATGTAGATCTGATCAGCGGCACATTTTCCAAATCATTCGCCTCTCTGGGAGGATTTATTGTGGGAGACAGAGCGGTGATAGAATACATCCGGCACAAATCTCCGGCTCATATTTTCAGTGCCAGTATGCCGCCTGCAAATGTGGCTACCGTACTTAAATCTCTTGAAATTTTGAAGCAGGAAACATGGAGGCTTGAAAGGCTCGAGGAGATTTCAAATTACATGCGAAAGGAGTTGAAAAATCTTGGTTTTAATGTATTAACCAGCCAGACCCCAATCATCCCGGTTGTTGTGGGCGACATGTTAGATTGTTTTAAATTCTGGAAAGATCTTTTCGAAGCGGGTGTATATGTAAATGCAGTAGTGCCGCCGGCTGTTCCGCAGGGACAATCACTGGTGCGCACAAGTTATATGGCTACGCATACAGATGAACATTTGGATCAAATACTGGCCGCTTTTAAAAAAGTGGGTATCAAACACGGTATTATCGATGAAAACGGCCGTTCACTCATTGATATACAATTATAAGTGGGTAAGAAAGCGAATACGAATCAGATTTCGATCGTTTCATCAAAAGATGAAAAGAAAAACTTTGTTCGTTTTCCATACAGGCACTACAAAAACGACCAGTATTGGGTAGCTCCTCTTTTGATGGAGCAAAAAAAATTGCTCGATAAGAATAAAAATCCATTCTTCAACAATGCAGAAATTGCTCTCTTTAATGCCACTTACAATGGGGAGCCGGCGGGAAGGATAGCTGCCATTATCGATCACCGGTTCAACAAGTTTCATAACCGGCGAACCGGATTTTTTGGTTTTTTTGAGTGTATTGACAATCAATCTACGGTAGATCTGCTTTTCAAAGTAGCCGAAGACTGGCTGAAAGAGCGTGGAATGAAGGATATTCTGGGGCCGGCAAATCCCGGAATGATGGATGAAATCGGTATATTGGTTGATGGATTTGATAAATATCCATCCATATTGATGCCCTACCACAAATCATATTATGATAAGCTGATCAAACAAGCCGGATATGATAAAGAGATGGACCTGCTGACATTTTTGGTTACGCAGGACAGTGTTGACCGGGAAAGAGCTGAAAGAGCAGTGAATATTGTAAAAAAACGATTACCCGGCATTAAGATCAGAAAAATCAATTTGAAAAAAATCAGGGACGAAGTTCGAATCATCAAGGAGATTTTTAACAGTGCCTGGAAAAACAACTGGGGATTTATACCTCTTTCAACCGAAGAATTTGATGCTCTGGCTTCTGATTTGAAAACGATTGTGGATACCGATTTTGCCCATATTGCAGAAATTGATGGTACCCCGGTTGGGTTTTCTGTTGCATTTCCTGATTATAATCAGATTTTCAGAAACATGAATGGAAGACTTTTACCACTCGGTATTTTTAAAATTCTGTGGAATAAGAGAAAAATCAATAAAATACGGACGGCTTTAATGGGAGTTATCCCAAAATACCAGGGCAAGGGAATAGACGTGCTTTTGCACCGCGAATCAATACAAAACGGGGTGGTCAGAAATTATTATTCTTCTGAGGTTGGATGGATTTTGGAAAACAATGTACACATGGTAAGGGTAGCAGAAAAGATCGGGGGAGAGCTGGATAAACGCTACCGGATGTACAGTAAAAAACTGGTATAAACAGGTTCGGTTTTCTTCAATTTCTGGCATAAAAATCATACCTTTATATGACGTTTAAAATTAACACAGATCAGTAAATTACATCTGATTAAATTGCTGTTAATTTTACAGAAAGCGACCTGTCATCCTGAAAACACGGATTCCTGAAGCGTCGCACGTCAAAAAAATCATAAGAGGTTCGGAATCGTCGACAGACGGACGGTTTCTTATCTAAACCAAGAAAAATTTAAAAAGAAAGAACTATGACAAAATATAGAATAGAGAAGGACTCAATGGGGGAAGTGAAAGTGCCGGAAAATGCATATTACGGTGCCCAGACACAACGAGCATTCGACAATTTTCCAATCAGTAATCTTCGATTCAGCTCGGAGTTTATATCCGCACTTGGCCGTGTTAAATACGCAGCAGCCAAAGTGAACGCTGAATTGGGACTTCTGGATAAAGATGTTGCAGAAGCCATCCAAAAAGCTTCGCAGGAAGTGATAGATAATAAATTCGATGAAGATTTTGTTCTCGATATTTTTCAAACCGGTTCGGGCACATCAAGCAACATGAATGCCAATGAAATTATTGCCAAGCGGGCCAATGAGCTTAAATCCGGAACCGATGTAACCATCCACCCGAATGATCATGTAAACTTTGGCCAAAGCTCAAATGATGTGGTGCCAACCGCAATTCGAATTGCGGCAGTACTGGCAGTGAAAGAAAATCTGATTCCGTCGTTAAAGCATCTGCAAAAAACCATTCTTGAAAAAGGAGAAGAGTATAAAGATGTGGTGAAAACCGGCCGCACCCACCTGATGGACGCCATGCCGGTAACCATTGAGCAGGAATTCAGCGGATATGCCCGGCAAGTTGAACTTGGAATTGAGCGGGTTGAAGCCGCTCTGGTAAGAATGCTGGAGCTGCCACAGGGTGGCACGGCTGTTGGAACGGGGATTAACACCCATGAGAATTTCGGGAAAAAATTTGCTGAAGAAGTTGCAACAGCTACCGGTGAAGCTTTTGTTGAAGCAGTAAACCACTTTGAAGCTCAGGCTACTGTAGATGCGCCTGTGGAGCTTTCCGGTCAACTGAAAACAATTGCTGCCGGTATCATGAAAATAGGCAA
Organism: Balneolaceae bacterium; assembly: GCA_007127745.1. Classification (GTDB taxonomy): domain Bacteria; phylum Bacteroidota; class Rhodothermia; order Balneolales; family Balneolaceae; genus Rhodohalobacter. Next base: position 15,755 of record SKYV01000261.1, on the reverse strand, counting down.
CGATTTCCGGTGGATGAACTCAGGCCCCAACAGCGGCCTCGGCGAGGTTCAGCTTAAAGCACTGCAGCCTGGATCTTCTATCATGCCGGGCAAAGTAAATCCGGTGATCGAAGAATCCCTGACGATGGTTTGTGCACAGGTAATCGGAAACGATTCAGCCATAACGATTGCGGGACAGTCCGGTAATTTTGAGCTGAATGTGATGCTGCCCGTGGTGGCACATAATCTGCTTCAATCCATCGGAATTCTTGCAAATGCAGCCAGAAACTTCGCAGACAAATCGGTAAGCGGACTTTCCGTGAGAAAAGATCTGATTCAGCAAATGGTGGGCAAAAACCCGATTCTGGTGACAGCTCTCAATCCGCTGATTGGATACGACAAAGCCGCACAGATTGCGAAAAAAGCCTTTGCTGAAGACAGGGCCGTGATCGAAGTAGCCCGTGAAATGACAGATCTTTCAGACAAAGAACTGGAAAATGCCCTGAACCCGATGAATATGACAAAAGGAGGATTTACGGAATAACCTTTCCGGGTTAAATGAAACATCCTGGTTTTTTAATCAGAATTTTCAAAATAATCAGGGTTCAGCAGCCTCACAGGCATTGAATAAACAACAGGTTGTTCGGAGTTTGCATTTTACCGGATAAACAGACATCCGGAATTTTGTAAATTCTGTTCAACCTGTTATTATTGTTAACGTCTGTCTAAACTCTATTAATGCTCTATTTTTTACTGGAATAAGAATTCGTATGGCAAGCAAAGAAACGGCTCAAATCAAATACTCAAAACAGGAAAAGCAGGAAATTCTAAAGGATTTCAAAATTGCCTGTACGAGTAGAGAAATGTCGGTTTTGGGCCGCAAAGAAGTGCTGACAGGCAAAGCCAAATTCGGAATTTTTGGTGACGGTAAAGAGCTGCCGCAACTGGTAATGGCCAAGTTTTTCAAAAAGGGAGATTTTCGTTCGGGCTATTACCGCGATCAGACATTTATGATGGCCATTGACGAATTATCCATCGCCGAATTTTTTGCTCAGCTATATGCCAACCCCGATGTAAATGAAGATCCAAATTCTGCAGGAAGGCAGATGAATGCACATTTTGCATCACGCCTTTTGAATGAAGACGGATCCTGGAAGGCTCAAACAGAAATGAAAAATTCTTCGTCGGATATCTCACCAACAGCCGGTCAGATGGCTCGTCTTTTGGGACTTGCCCAGGCTTCCAAAATTTACAGACACAATGGTGAACTGAAAGACTGGGCAGACTTTTCGAATAATGGCAACGAAATTGCCTGGGGAACCATTGGAGATGCCAGTACATCAGAAGGAATTTTCTGGGAAACGATGAATGCGGCCGGAGTGATGCAGGTTCCGATGGTGGTTTCCGTGTGGGACGATGGATATGGAATTTCCGTTTCGAAAAAATATCAGACCACAAAAGAGAGTATTTCCAAAGTGATGCGTGGTTTCAAACGAACTCAGAGGGAAGCCGGCATCGAAATAATTTCTGCCAAAGCCTGGGATTACGAAGAACTGATTACCGTTTACAATGAAGCCGCAACCATTGCGAGAGAAGACCATGTTCCTGTTTTAATTCATGTAGAGGATGTGACTCAGCCACAGGGCCATTCAACTTCCGGATCGCATGAACGATATAAAAGCGATGAACGCCTGAAGTGGGAATCTGACCACTGCTGCCTTCGAAAGTTCAGAGAGTGGCTGATTACGGAAGAGATTGCCAGCGATGAAGAACTGGAAAAGGTGGAGCAAGAGGCCAAAGAAAATGTGCACCGCGAACAGGAAAATGCCTGGAAAGCATTTCAGGACCCGATTATTCAGGAAAAAAATGAGATGTTAAATCATCTTGAGAATTTGATTGAAGCACATTCCGGGCAGGATGGTTTAACATCGCTGAAGAATTATCTCGAAAGAAAATCAAAACCCATCCGCCGGCATGTTATTTCAACAGGCCGCAGAGCTCTTTTGGAAGTACGCGGGGAGAAGTCTGAAGCCAAAAGTGACCTGAAAGATTGGCTGCTTCGGCAGAATGATTTAAACAGAGACCGCTTCAACTCACATCTGTACAGTGAAACACCCAAATCACCGGTTTTAGTTGATGAGATACCACCGGAGTACGATGAAAATGCAAAAAGTGCTGACGGGCGAAAAGTACTCCGAAATAATTTTGATGCACTGTTCACAAAATATCCCAATATCCTGGTTTTTGGGGAAGATACCGGCAAACTGGGTGACGTAAATCTCGGCCTGGAAGGGATGCAGGAAAAATATGGAGAACTTCGTGTAAGTGATACCGGAATCCGGGAAGCAACGATTCTGGGGCAGGGAATGGGGCTTTCTTTACGCGGTTTAAGGCCCATTGCTGAAATTCAATATCTCGACTATTTGCTGTACAGCTTACAAGTGCTGAGCGATGACGTGGCTACACTGAGGTATCGAACCAAGGGCGGTCAGGCCTATCCGCTGATCGTGCGAACACGGGGGCACCGGCTTGAGGGCATCTGGCATGCAGGTTCACCGATGGGGATGATTGTCCATGGAGTGCGGGGAGTGCATGTGTGCGTTCCGAGAAACCTGACGGACGCCGCCGGATTTTACAACACACTGTTGCAGGGAGATGATCCGGCGCTGGTGGTTGAAACACTAAATGCTTATCGCCTGAAAGAGAAAATGCCTGTAAATCTGGGTGAATTTACTGTGCCGCTCGGCATTCCGAAAATTCTTCATAAGGGTGATGATATTACACTGGTTTCGTATGGATCAACACTGAATATTGTAGAATCACTGCTTCCAGAGTTTGAGAAACTTGGAATATCTGCAGAAATTATTGATGTGCGAACACTGCTTCCATTCGATAAAAACCGGGTGATTCTCGAGTCATTGAAAAAAACCAACCGAATTCTTTTTGCAGATGAAGATGTGCCCGGCGGTGCCACCGCTTATATGATGCAACAGGTTGTTGATGAGCATGGCGGCTTCCGCTATTTGGATTGTGACGCCCGCTGTTTATCGGCAAAAGCTCACCGGCCTGCTTACGCATCAGACGGTGACTACTTTTCTAAACCCAACGCCGAAGATATACTCGAAGAAGTGTATAAAATGATGCACGATGCCAATCCCGGAAAATACCCGATGGAATAAGAGGAAGTTTAAAAAGTTCTTGACGCCTGGATTTATAAAATCATCCAGTCGACAAAAATAAAAATCCAGATAAGGGGAAGGTACACAAAGGATGCAAACATCAGCGCTTTTGCCGTTGTTTTGTCTCTCGATATGGCAAATTTTACACCAAAATAGAAGAAAAAGGCTGTGGTGAGGAAGGCGCCACCAAGATAAAACCAGCTTACCAGATCCATGGCAAAAAGTTTATAAACAGTTGGGAAAAGAATAGCCAGAGGTAGTAAAACCCAGAGAACAGCTTTCCAGCCATATGGGTCGGCTTTCGGGAGCATTTTAAAACCGGCATGCTCATAGTCGTTTTTGCATACCCAGGCGATGGAGATTACATGAGGTATTTGCCAGCAGTAAATCACACCGAAAAGAATCCACATTCCATGCTCAAAGATGGTTCCGGTGGCTGCTGCCCAGCCGCCAACAACCGGTAATGCTCCCGGAATGGCACCCACAAAAACGTTCAGAGCAGATATGCGTTTCAACGGTGTGTAAGCAAACAGATAAATGACTGTAGTTGCCAAAGAAACCAATCCTGCTGCCAAATTGACCATAAAAAGAAGATATAACAGGCCAATGCCAATCATAGACATTGAAAAAATAAAACTTTGATGCGGGTTAATTCGGCTGGCCGGCAGCGGTCTCCGGCTGGTTCGTTTCATCAGTCCGTCTAAATCACGCTCCAAAAACATGTTATGAGCAGCGGTCCCGGCGGCAATCAGATACGTTCCCAGCATAGCGTGAAACATCATAGGAAAATTGACACCCCCGGCTGATCCCATCAAAAAACCGATCAGCATACTGGCGAGAACTGTAAAAGTAATCCCCGGTTTTGTGAGTTCGTAATAGTCACTCACTACCCCGACGAGGTTCCTGATTGATAAAGTTCCGGTTGATATCCTGTTCATGAAATGAGCTGATTTATAACGCGGTCAAAATAACAAATTTGAAATTGATATGTAACATTAATAATCAATTCAAAAAAGGTGTTTATCATACGGTATTTCACTTTTTAAAGAACCAAAAATTTGCCAATTCTGTTCTCTCAAAAACATTTATCTTTTCAGCTTGATCGATTCTGAAAATTCAGGCCGGTAACCTTTAATCTCTTGTTTGCATGAAATTAAATATCTATCAAAAAACAGCTATCACCACGGTTATAGCCACAATTGTATTGATATTTGTAGGAGGGCTTGTACGGGCTGCCGGTGCTGGGTTGGGATGTCCGGACTGGCCGCAGTGCTTCGGGATGTGGATACCACCGACAAATGTGGCCGATTTACCTGCTCAGTACGACGCTTCATTATTCAATCCTCTGCATACCTGGCTGGAATATGTGAATCGGCTTGTTGGTGTGCTGATCGGGCTGCTGATTACAGCTACATTTGTTCTTTCTTTCCGGTACAGAAAAAAGGATCCGGTGATTCTCATTACATCTGGACTGGCCTTTGTGCTTGTTCTTTTTCAGGGGTGGCTTGGCGGACAGGTTGTTCGTTCGGGATTAAGTGCGGGTATGATTACGTTACATATGATCATGGCGATGATTATTCTGGCCACGCTGCTCTACGCAACATTCAGAGCAATGAACAGTGAGTTGAAAATTACTCTTTCCCCAAAACTGAGACGCAATTTGCTCTGGATTTCAGGAATTATTCTATTTCTGACACTGACTCAAATGGTGCTCGGTACTCAGGTCCGGGAATCGGTGGATGTAGCTAAAAATGTGATGGAAATGCCCCGCGAACAGTGGGTCGGTTCCCTGGGAATACTCTACGAAGTTCACCGCAGTTTTTCGTGGCTTCTGGTAATTTTTGCTGCCGTATTACTTCTGTACCAACATCGCAATGCAATAGAAATCCCAAAAAATTTGAAGGTATTGGGATGGGCTATTGCCATTTTGATATTTATGCAAATATTTATCGGAATTGGGCTGGAACGGCTTGATATGCCGGGCATACTCCAGGTACTGCATCTGGTGAGTGTAGCTATCCTGATTTGCGGAGAACTTCTCTACATGCTGATAACAGGCTTTTCTGGAACAGCAGAACCGGCACCGGAATTATAATTTTTCCGACAATTTGCCCAAAAACATTCGGATCTCTTTTAAATCTTTTTGTATTTCGTGTGGTATGTTATCTTTTTGTGAAGCAGGTTCGCTGGTGGTAGTCTCGTTATTTAAAAACTTTTGTGCACCGGCGGTGCTGTACTTTTTTTCCTGGATCAGTTCTTTCAGTTTCAGAATAAGGGTGATGTCTTCTTCGCGATAGGTCCGGTTCCCGGCTTTGTTTTTTCGCGGCGAAAGTTCTTTAAAAATCGTTTCCCAGTATCTGAGCACATGAGCTTCCACATCAGTAATGTTACTGACTTCACCAATTGAATAATACAATTTCTTCATAATGTCGAAATCTGTTATTTTTTGTTATTACAGATAAAAATGTTTGATTCTGTATGCAGAACCTATTGCGTTTGAACAGAAGAACGGACTCAGGGTTTCTGTACGGGATATAAGTAAGTGCAACAATAAGTAAAATGCATTGCTGATCAACCAAAAACATTCTTATGTTAAGGAAATTTAAGAAACTTGCAAGCTTTTGCACGAACTAAAAACAAATAGGGAAGAAGTTTTGTCAAAATCAAACACTACAGACGTAAGTGTAGTGGTTCCGCTTTTGAATGAGGTACAGTCAATTGATGAGCTATATGATAAATTGAAAGAAGCTCTGCAAGATTACTCATTCGAAATCATTTTTGTGGATGATGGATCGACTGATGGTTCCTGGGAAAAGATTTCTGCACTTTGTGAGAAAAGTGATAATGTGAAGGCCTTACGGTTTCGCAGAAATTACGGTAAAAGTGATGCACTACAGGCAGGTTTTAATGTAGTGAGTGGCCGGTATGTGGTAACCATCGATGCCGATTTGCAGGATGATCCCTTCGAAATTCCCGCTCTCCTTGAAATGCTGGAACAGAACTGCGATTTGGTAAGTGGCTGGAAAAAAGAAAGGCACGACCCTGTCTCAAAAACGGTTCCCTCCCGGTTTTTCAATGCCGTAACCCGCTTTACAACAGGCATCAATCTGCATGATTTTAATTGTGGGCTGAAGGGGTATAAGCGCGAAGTAATCGAAAGTATCTATCTCTACGGCGAAATGCACCGCTATGTGCCTCTACTGGCTAAATGGCAAGGCTTTGATAAAATCGGGGAAAAGGTGGTGAAACACCATCCCCGAAAATATGGTAAAACTAAATTCGGGATTTCACGCTTTTTAAACGGGTTTTTAGATCTTGTAACCCTGCTGTTTGTAAGCCGGTATATGCAGCGGCCCATGCATTTTTTTGGCTCTATCGGTATTCTCTTTCTTTTGGTGGGAGGCGGCATCAGTGCATATCTGGCCTACATCAAAATCTTTTTGGGAGAGCCGTTGGCGAATCGACCACTGTTGTTTCTTGGTATTTTGCTGATTTTAGTTGGTGTACAATTTTTCTCAATCGGTTTTCTCGGAGAGCTGATAAATCGCTGGCAGGTAAAATATCAAAACCCCGAGATCGATGAAAAAGCCGGGTTATGAGCAAAATTGATTACGATCCCGTTAAAAACAAATTTGCAAGAATTGTCAGAAATTCCCAGAGGTTAAGAAGAATTTTCTACTTTCTGCTTGATCTGTTTTTTCTGAGAAGCTGGCACATCCGGCGTATGCTAAAAGAAAAAGGAGAGGAGCTGGATCAAAAAGGAACATGGCAGCTGCTTGATGCCGGTTGCGGTTTTGGTCAGTACGACCGATTTCTGCTCGAAACGTTCAGGAATGTTAGAATACACTCAATCGACGTAAAAGAAGACTATCTGCTGGATAATCAGCGGTATTTTAACAAAGAAATTAACAGGGGCCGTATTGAATTTAAAAAGGCCGATCTGCTTGAATATGAAAAACCGGATGAGTACGATTTTGTGCTTTGTATTGATGTGCTCGAACATATTGCAGACGATGTGAGAGTGATTGAAAATCTGAGCAGATCTTTGAAAATGGACGGCTATTTTCTGATGCATTCACCCTCACATTATTCGGAAGATGATGCCGGAACAGAAGGAACGTTTGTTGGAGAACACGCACGAACCGGATATTCAAAAGCCGAAATCGAAAAAAAATTAATGGAGGCCGATCTGCTGCCCGTTAAAACCCACTATACCTATGGGAAATGGGGCAGACGAGCGTGGATTTTGTCGGTGAAATGGCCGATGATTTGGTTGTCAAATATCAGTTTTCTGGCAATGATTCCGTTGATGGTTTATTACCCGATCATTTTGCCTTTTTGTTTGGTGATGAATCTGGCTGATTTATATACAAAAAATAAAAAAGGAAATGGCATTTATGCCTTTGCCCGGAAAATCTAAACATGAGATTTGCACAACAACATTTTTATTTGCAAGATGTTTACAGGATTTAACACACGATAACGTTACATTATTAAGTGATGGTTCGTTAAAAATGAGTATATATCATCTGTTTATTCGATCTCTTTCCTTGATTGGTCAATTGTGGTGTTATAAATATCACATCAAATAATACATTGAAAATTTCTTTAGCATGAAAAAACACAACAGACGAGAATTTCTGAAATTAACAGGATTAGCAATGGCCGGCAGTGTGGTCCCTCTCAGTGCTTGTTCAGCAAGTGAAGGTGCAATGGTTGCATCCGCAGCTGCCACCGGAACAGCTGTCAGCCCGGATTATACATTAAAAGTGGGTCTGGTTGGTTGCGGAGGCCGCGGGACCGGCGCTGCAAATCAGGCGCTTAGTGCAGATCCGAATGTTGAACTTACCGCATTGGGCGATCTGTTTCCCGATCAAATCGAGCGTTCAGTTGAACAATTAACTCATCGGCATGCCGACAAAATCAACGTACCCGAGGAGAGAAGGTTTTCAGGTTTCGACAATTATCAAAAAGTGATTGATTCCGGAGTGGATGTTGTGCTGTTGGCCGCGCCTCCGGCATTTCGGCCGGCTCATTTGGAGTATGCCGTGGATGCCGGCGTTCACATTTTCTGTGAAAAACCGGTTGCTGTGGATGCACCCGGAATTCGAAAAATTCTTGATGCAGTGAAAAGATCAAAAGAGAAAGATCTTTCGATTGTATCCGGTTTTTGCTGGCGATATCATAACGCCAAACGTGCATTTTTCGGCCAGATTAACGATGGCGCCTTGGGTGAAATTCGAACTGTTTACAATACCTATTTAACTGGTTCTCTCTGGTTTCGAGACCGTCAGCCTGACTGGAGTGATCAGCAATATCAATTAAGAAACTGGCTGTACTACAACTGGATTTCAGGTGATCATATCGTGGAACAGGCGGTTCACAGTGTTGATTTTATGTCGTGGGCTATGGGTGATGAAATGCCTGTGAGTGTAATTGGAACAGGCGGGCGTCAGGTACGAACGGATGCCCGATTTGGTAATATTTATGATCACTTTGCTATAACCTACGAATATGCGAATGGAGCGAAAGGCTTCCATTTCAGCCGCCAGCAACCCAATTGCGAAAACAGTTATAAAGCTGAAGTTTTTGGCAGCGAAGGCATTGGGCGGGCGCTTGCTTCGGGGATTGAGTACAGTATCAACGGCTCCAACCCGTGGGAATATGATGGCCCGATCAACGATATGTATCAAACTCAGCACGATGAACTGTTTGAATCGATTCGTAATGGCCGGCCTGTTAATGACGGTGAATTAATGGCAAACAGCACTATGCTGGCTATAATGGGGCGGATGGCTGCATATACCGGCAGAAGAGTTACATGGGAAGATGCCATGAATTCAACAAAAAAACTTGGCCCTGACCATCCAGACTGGGATAATATTCCAGACGCTACGGCCCTGGAAGTGGCCATGCCGGGAGTTACCCGATTTACCTGATTTCAAAATCCGTACATTTTACAATGTGTACGGATTTCTTTGCTTTAATTCTGAACCGGTTTTGATGAGGATATCCCGTTGCCGGGTTTATGATTTGTTGGAAGTGCATAAAAAAATAAAGCCTTTCTTCCAGGGAGTCTTCGGCAAGTAACCGTCATGCTTGTATGCATGCCGTACACTTTACAAGATGTTGCAGACCGTAGTCCGCATCATCCGGGCCGACAGCTCTTTTTCCTGAAAAAAAGGCTCCGGTTTCAGCTTGTTTTACAGTTTAACTTACCGCCAGATAGCGGAGGTCTGAATTTTTACACTCAGACTTGGCCAAACTAAAAACGCACTGACCTGAATCAGCTACTCACCGTTAGATGATTGCTGATTCTACTGTAATAAAGCAGTTTTACCGGCACCGGTCAATATGTGCAAATCATGTTTTTGCAAGAACTTTTTTAGGTGATGTTAGTGAATAGATTGAGGGATAATGAGATGATTGAAAGTTAAGGAGTGGGATAAATAAAAAATAAAATTACAATCATTTACCTTAATAATTTAAGCAATTATTGGTATCGCGAAAAATCATTATCAAAATGCCATTTGAGGGCTTTTTTGAGGTGAAAAGAGAAAGACTATGGCAATCCATCAGCAGGTACTGAATTAATTTGATGTAAAGCTCATCTTATCCGTGGCATACATGTCGGTCAAACTTTCATGCCAAGGTCTTAAATTCAATCCATTTTATTTGGCTGAAGAGGACGTACCTGAATGTCGGTGTAATGAAAATTTTGCGGGCATTCAAGAATATGAATTACCGAAGAAGCCAGATCTTCAGGCTGAAGTTTATTCTTTTTGGACGATGAGAAACCGGTATCAACCGAACCAGGTGAGAGGCAGGTTACTTTAATACCGAAATCACGGAGTTCCTGGTGCAGGGCCCCGGAAATCCCGACGACTGCATGCTTGGTACCGCAATAGCCACTCATTTCGGGGATTCCATTCGTTCCGGCCCCTGATGATATATTTATGATGTGACCGGTTTCAAGCTCTTTCATCAGCGGAATAACCAATCGGGAGATGTAGAAAATACCGTGAACATTCAAATCAAAAAGGTATCGCCATTTATCAGGCGGCATGGTTTCCATCGGTCCGCGATAACCCAATCCGGCATTGTTCACCAAAAAATGAATACTTTGCCCAAATTTGTGAGTCAGATTTCGAAATGCCTGATTAACCGAAGTTTCCAGAGTCAAATCTGTTTCGAAATGATGATACAGGGGGTGAGTAAATTCATCAGGCGGTGTTCGGCTCAAACCGGCTACGTTCACTCCCTGGTTGATGAGTGCTTCAGAGATGGCAAGGCCAATTCCGCGGCTGGCCCCGGTAACAATGGCGGTTTTGTTTTTTAATTCCATTCGGATATGAAGTTTTGGTTAGTCATTTTTCGCAATAATCCACACGGCATGAATGATTCCCGGCAAATATCCGAGAATTGTAAGCAAAATATTCAGCCAAAAAGCACCACGGATACCTACGGTTAAGAAAACTCCCACAGGAGGCAGCAAAATGGCTAAAATAATTCGAAGAATACTCATGATTTGTTAGGTAAGGTTCAAGTTGTTAGTCAGTTTATAAATAAAGTCTGTTATTCGGGGCAGTTTATAATCAAAAAAAATCCGCAACTTTAAAGTTCTGGATTTGCAGCTTCGTTTACCTCAATCCAGTAGCCATCCGGATCATAAAAATAAACCTGCCTGATCCCATCTGCTCGAACAGTAATATTACCGGCTTTTGCTTTCGAATTGTGGATGGTGATGTTGTTTTCTTTCAGATGATCAATAAACTTATCAAAATGGGCGAGCCTAAAAGCAATATGAACACCAATATTTGTTTTTATCTGCGAATTGTCGCCTTCTACAAGATGTAATTCTTGATCGTTGCCTATCGAAAACCACCGGATATACTCTTTTCGGGTACGGTTTTCAATCTCCTTCAATCCGAGAATGTCCATGTAAAATTTTGAACTTTTTGCCAGGTCGTCCACTTTAATGGTATAGTGATCAAAAGAGAGTGTGTGCATGTTTTTTGTCGGTGTTCAGCATTCAGGTTATTCACAAAAACATAGCTTTCCGATTGATGAAATCCAAAATGGAAATTGATTTTTTAATGGAGTGTTTTCTGAAATTGATTTTTGGTTGAAATCGAGATAGTCAGAATTGATGAATATTTCACTCAAATATCTGAATCAGATTGTAAAAGAGGTGCTTGGAGTGACTGTCAAATCAGATATACAGGAATATCTGATGATTCAGTATCGGACTGATTAAAAGTTTACGGCCGGAATCATCAAAGAAATGGCTTACTATCTGGGATTTTTTGACCCTTTCTATTTCAGCAACTTTTAAAAAAAGATGGGTTGCTCTCCTTCACATACCGGGGCTACAATTGATGATGACCCGGACTGGATCTATTTAAATTCGAGTTTCCGGTCTTCCAAATTCAGTTTTCTGTAAAAACACGACTTTCTGTGTGAACCCTCACTATTTTTGGTGTGGCAGACTCCTCCTGACTCGAGTGTTACGCGGTAAATTAGTGCATCCTGATCACAATCAACCAGAATATCATCGACCAGCATCATATTGCCCGATGTTAAACCTTTAACCCAAAGTTCGTTTCTGCTGGTGCTCCAGAATGCCGCCTGTCTCTTTTTGATACTGTGATTCAAGGCTTCTTCATTTACGGATGCCATCATCAGAATTTCACCGGTAGAGCTCTCCTGTACCGTTACCGGCAGCAATCCGTTCCGTTTTTCAAATTGTAATTGAAGTTCTGTGGTCTCTTCCAGATTGACCCATTTCTCTTTCTCTGAATTGCGTTTGTTCATTGGGTTTTAAATGATTGGTTCCAAAAACAAGAAAAGGAAGTATACGGAATTTCAATCAGTTTTTGGGGCAGGAGAGGCCTGAATTTTAGCTTTTGGATTTAGCAAGTTTAAAAAGTCTAAGCATGTCAGATGCTATCAGTTTACAAGTATGATCGTATGCACCCTTTTCTTCCGGGGTATCATCCGCATATTTGGGATCTTTGTAGGTGAGCGGCACCCGAATGGCAGCTCCCGGAATGAAGGGGCAATTGGCATCGGCGTGATCGCAGGTCATTACAGCGGCAAACTCTCCACCCGGATTGTTTTTATCGTCATAAACTTTAGACCACAATTGAACAACAGCGGAATTCGGATTGTCTCTGACCGTATAAACCGGATTGTTGCTTTTCTTATGTTCAACCTCCAATCCGGTGCGCCTCAGGGCCTCGATGGCCCTTGGATTGCAGGCTGTAACTTCCGTTCCGCCAGAGTAGCTCTCTGCCATGTCCAGGCCGAGATAACTTTGTACCATTGAGCACCAGACCTGTGCAAACTGGCTTCTTCTGGAGTTGTGAGTACAGATAAAATTCAACCTGGCTTTCTTTCCGTTTTTGTTTTGCTTTGCAATCCAGGAGGCCAGGGTTTCGAGAGGCTCTTCGTGGCGTTTTGGAGAGTTCTGTTCCAGTTCTTTTTCAAGATTATTCAGCCAGCCTGATATCATTTTGAGAATGTGTAGTGAATGTTTTTGTGCCAAATTAAACAATTCATCATTATCAAACTGTTACGATTTGTCCCGGATAAAAGTCTATAACTTTATCTGAAGGCAATTTGATAGTTTCTGAAAGTGTGTGAGCTTTTATTGGTAAAACTCATGGTAACAACACTGCGGGCAAATTGCTGTTGAAATGGTAAACCGTTTACACAAACAATTTCCGCATATTCCAATTGCGTCATTTGTGTATTTGCAACGGCAGAACCAGCAAAGTCTTTAAACCTTCTGACTATCGAAGTGGCTAAAATTCAACTATTCACTGTCCATATGCTCCGATACCAGGGAGTGTTTGTGCATTTCATCCACATACCTGGCAGTTTCAGTAATTGTCAGGCATCCCGTAATATTCGTGCCATGATGCGGCTCCACATGGATATCTCCGCGATATTGATTCAGATCCGATTTATATTCCGACAAGGCTTTCAGTTTACCGATAAATGCATATGCTGCAGATTGGGGAGTTGAGCAAGAGACCGGTGGATTTTCATTTCCGTGCAGAATATATCCATCGAGTGGAAAATCTTTGTTGGGATATCCGTGCCAGTGAGATACTGACAGCCCGTCATTTTCCAGGCATCGGTGGAAAATAGAGTCGGGAGCAACTGTTTTCAAAATACTGGCGGTGATAACATTGCCAACGGCATGTGCAAGAATGGCATAGGTATCATAAGAAGGCCGGCACTCTTCTTTAGTGAGGTTTGCAGGTGTATCAATCGTTATTTTGCCTTCATACAGGCCCAGTTTCAAAATGTCTTTATCCGGTTTCAGGTTGGTTTTATTGCAGCCTGACCGGGTTGACAAGAGCCACACATCCGGAATTTTTACAATCCAGTCTCGTTCAAACAGCTTCACAAGCAGATATGTTTCGTCGTCAATTGTGCGAGTTTTCTGTTTTTCCCATTGTGAACCGTTCAGCTTTGATGGCGCATCTTTTAGTTCTATGGCTGGTTCAATTTCCGTTGGGAGTTGTTTCACCATAAATCCGTAACTCATGCCGGTTCGGTGATCGAGATATTTGGATACAATTCGTTTATAAAAACGGTTACGGTATTTCAGATCTTCGATTGAAGTGTGTGCGAGCATCAGTCCGTTATCGTGCCAAACTTTGGCTGCACTCATAAAATCCTGGATAAACTTCTCATAACCCAGTTCAATCGGGTCGAAGATTCCTTCCCTGTACACAATTTCATCGCGGCTGGGCGGCACCACCTGTGCAGAAAGTTTGGGCACGAGTGAGTAGAGGATATCCTGACGGGGTGCCCTCCAATCACCACACTCAATTACAGCGCCGTTCATCGTACAGATCGTCCACTTTTCTTCTTCAACAAAAATAGGAACGTGTGTCAGATTCCATGCCAGTACTCCCACAATGCTGTCGAGCGTTTCCTGAAGTGTGGGATTTTCGGGGATAGGTGGTTTTTCGTCAAAAATGGCTACTACCGGATTGTCGTACAGACTGGAAACTTTTCGTATGGCAAGCTTGTCATTTTCTCCTTCACCCTGTTCGATGATAACAATTCCCGGTTTCACTTTCTTGTCATCGTTTAAAGCTTCTTCATAGGGAAGCACCTTCACCCCGAGGTCAATCAGATTTTGTTTAAAAATATCTACAAATTTATTGAGGCGTTTACTTTGTTTGTGCGGAGGATGAAAGGTAACTGTAAGTGATTGTGCCATTTTTTCTTCACTCAGAGGCACATCACCGGAAATTTGAAGCAGGTTAAAAATCAGATTTGAATTCATCATAATTCAGTAGAGAAAGTGTTGATGTATTGTTTAACTATTCGAGAAAGTAATGTTTGGTCTATTTATTAAACTCTTGGTTCAGATCATATGTAAGAATATATTAAGGCTGAATCAAATTTCTTTCAACAAAGCTTTGCATTAAACTCAATTAGCAAGAAGTTTTCAATAATTTATCTACCCTGAATTTAAAAAAAAGCAATCAATCGAACTAATGATCAGTCAGACTGGAAATTGCAAATTTCTTTGTGGTTTTAGTTCGAATTCAGGTAATTTAGCGGATATAGACGGAATCTAAAAATATCTCATGCGGCTAGCTATATTTCTTGTTTTTTCAGCTCTTATTTTTTTCCAATCGTGCAGTTCATCCGGCGATGAAACGTATCAGTTATCCATCACTCCGGTGCCTCAGGAAGGCGGTATGGTAACTCCGTCTGATGGTGAGTTTGATGCCGACCGCACACTTGAAATTTCAGCTACTCCGAATCAACACTGGATGTTCGTCAGGTGGGAGGGAGATCATGAAGGAACGGATAATCCGGTGATTATTACGCTTGATTCCGATAAAGACATTGCCGCAATTTTTGAAAAAAGAGATTATCCTCTCACCATCGAAACAATTGGGGAAGGAAGTGTCTCCGAACAGATTGTGCAGCAAAAAACAACCGAATATCCGCACGGAACGATGGTTGAGCTTACAGCCATCCCGGATGAAGGGTGGGACTTTGACGGATGGCAGGGTGATCTTGATGGCGATGAGAATCCGGCAGTCGTTACTGTTGACGGGGAAACCACTGTGACGGCAGTCTTCACACGAATTGAGTATCCACTCACCATAAATATTACAGGCGAAGGGGAAGTAGAACAGCAGGTTGTTCAGCCCAAAACCACCGATTACCCGGAAGGAACGGTTGTTGAATTGACCGCAATAGCAGATGAAAACTGGATTTTCTCTGACTGGAGTGGTGATCTTGAAAGTGAAGAAAATCCGGAAATCATTACGGTTGACGGCCCCAAAGAGGTAACGGCCACGTTCCTCAGAACCTATCAATTAACGACAATTGCACAGCCCAAACAAGGCGGAAGAGTGGCGCCCGATGATACGGTGTATGTCAGAGATACAGATATTGAAGTTGAGGCCATTCCCAACCAAGGTTGGAGATTTATAAACTGGGAAGGCGATTTTACAGGTTCTCATAATCCATTCAGCCTGACCATGAATGGCAACAAAACCATTGTGGGTAATTTTGAACGGGAGGAATTTACAGTTGATATCGACACTGAAGGTG
>SKYV01000128.1 GCA_007127745.1 Balneolaceae bacterium | reverse complement strand
TTGTAAAAAATTGCAGTTTCCGGCCGGGTGTGTGGTTTGGCCGGTTTATTTGATTATCGGATAATAATTTAGCCCGGAATCCTCATTTTAATTCGAAATTCAGGGTGGTTGTTTTATATTCACTGAAGGGAGTTTTTTCAAATTGATTTTTAAATGGCTTACGAGATACTGAAAAATATTAACCAGATCATTGAGCGAAGAGATCATGGAAATTAGCAATGAAATTACGGGCTGGCTCAAAAACTTGAACACTGACAAATCTAATCCGTGGCCAGATGAAGTAACGAATCAGGCTCCCCACAAACCGTTTTTATTATTGAGTATTATTGATGGAATTAAGGAGGGCTGGATTGATTCAAATGAGATTTTTCTGAGTCAAGAGCTCGTAGATAATTTCTTTGTTTATTGGAAAGGGATTATGGGGCAAGCTCGCACAACAAGAATTGCACTCCCTTTTTTCTATATGAAAAGTGAACCATTTTGGGCGCTTATCTATAAACCAGACAAAAATGAATATGCAAATGCACCATCTTTGACTGGACTAAAAAATAGGCTTCAGTTTGCTCGAATGAATCCGGAATTGTATTTGCTGATTGAGAATGATAAAACCCGAAGTATGGTGCAAAACTTGATTGCCAATCACTATTTCAACAGTAAAACTGCAGAAAAAGTAAAAAAGTTAAGCTCATTAAATTATGATGCCCATAAATATTCTGAGGAGTTGAGAAAATTCACTAATAAAAAGTTCATCAGCCACTATTCAGAAGAAGGAAAAATTGTTGAATCAACGGTCAATCAGCAAGTCAGAAAACAGGGATTTAGAAAAGTTATCCGCGAAAATTATAATTATACATGCTCTGTTTGCAGAACGAAAGTTGTAACACCTGTGGAGTCTTGTCATGTGGTTGGGGCACACATTATACCATGGAATGAAAGCTACAATGATGACCCAAGAAATGGAATTTCTCTATGTCCAAATCACCACTGGCTATTTGATGAAATGATGATGACTATACGTGATGATTTTTCTGTTAAACTATCTCCCTGGTTGAAAAAAAATAATAATACCTGGCATGAATATGATTTGATTTCAGATACAAAAATTTTATTGCCTGCAAATTCACAATTGTATCCTGCTAAAGAAGCATTGATGTATCACAATGATAAATTTGAGAATTATCATAGAGACATTGATCGATGAAAGGAAACCCCAATTCACATCTCACGGCAAAAGAGCGCGACAGGCCATCATGGCCGACTCGTAAATTGTATAGGATGGGAGCGATCCGGGGTGAGGTGCTCGATTTCGGCTCCGGGTTCGGGAAGGATGTTGAGTTTCTGAACCGGAAGGGAATTTCATGCACGGGGTACGATCCCCATTATGCACCGGATTATCCGGAGAAAAAGTTTGATACGATTCTCTGCAACTATGTGCTGAATGTACTGCTGCCCGAAGAACAGGCGGATGTGCTGATGTCGGTCAGTGAGCTGTTGAAGCCGAAGGGCCGTGCTTTTTTTACCGTCCGGCGCGACCTGAAATATTTCGGGTTCCGCAGACACTACGTTCATAAAGTGAACACCTACCAGTGCAATGTAAAACTGCCCTACAAAACCTTTTTCAGAAATGATTTTTGTGAGATCTACAAATACCGCCATTTTACGCAGGTTGACAATGGCAGGGAGGATATTTTTGAAAATCCGCCGCCCGAAGTCGAACTTATCTCAGAACTGGCTACCGTTTATAGTGTTTATGATAAATTTCCGGTTACAAAGGGCCATGCACTGGTGATTCCGAAACGGAAAACGGCCAACTATTTTGAGATGAGCAAAAAAGAAAAAACAGCCTGCTGGCTGATGGCGGAACGGGTGAAAGATATATTAATGAAACGATACAACCCTGACGGATTTAACATCGGTTTTAACATGAATGAAGCCGCCGGACAATCCATTTTTCACACTCACATTCATGTGATTCCCCGCTACAAAGGAGATGTGGACAATCCGCGCGGCGGGATTCGAAATGTGATTCCGGGGATGGGGGATTATTGATTATATTAAATTATGAGAAATCCAAAATGGCACAGAGATGAAATCATTTTAGCGCTCGATCTGTATTCACGAATGGAGCCTGGAAAAATGAACAAGTCTCATCCAGAAATTATTGAGTTATCTGAGATTTTAAATCGTTTACCCATTCACGATGTTCGCCCCGATGAGGCAAAATTTCGAAATCCCAGTGGAGTGAACATGAAGTTAAATAATTTTAAGGCTTTCGATCCTACATATGAAGGAAAAGGTTTAAGCAGAGGGAGCAAATTGGATGAGGAGGTTTTTAATGAGTTTCAATTTGATACTAACCGTTTGCATAAAATCGCACAAAAATTACGGGCGATTAGTGAAGATCAAGAATTGGCATATCAATTATACCTGATCGAAAATGAAGATGACAGAGAATTTGAAGTTTCTGAGGGTACCGTTATCTATAAATTGCACAAATATAGAGAACGAGACACCTCTATCATAAGGATGAAAAAAGAGAAGGAGTTCAAAAGATTAGGCAGGTTGCCATGTGAAGCTTGTATGTTTGATTTCTTTCAAAAATATGGAGATTTGGGTTATAAATATATTGAGTGTCATCATCGTATACCTCTTTCAGAGTTTTCAAGTAAAACAAAAACTACTCTAAAAGACTTAGCATTGGTTTGTTCAAATTGCCATAGAATGCTTCATCGGAAGGTTGATACACTGAGTGTTGAAAGATTGAAAAGAATTTTAGTGAGTTAAACAAGTACGTTTCATCACATAATAATCCACAGAACCCACCCCATCCAAATCCTGTTCATCAGGATAAAAAATTCTTTTTATGAGTGAAAAAATCGCAGTTGTTACCGGTGCAAATTCAGGCATCGGGAAAGTGACGGCAAAGGGCCTGCTCAGCGACGGGGTGAGGGATGTGGAAAAACAGAGAAACGGAGAAACAGACAAACCGATGAACTGAGAAAGTGTGGTTTGGTTTGCGGAGTGCGGTTTGGGGTGTGTGGTGGTTCTTTTCAATGATAGTGCCAAGAGCAATGCTCATCTTTTCCCCGCGAAGCGAAATCCTTCGGTTCCAACCACTTTCGCTTGCTCTTCAGTGGATTTCGCTCAGGATGACGGGTATGAACGAAAGTGAATGGACGCGCATCGAAGGATCTCCCAAAATCTGGAGATGAATTCATTAAAAGTACTCCTTATCAAAGGAAATTCCCTGTTCAGCGATTTCTTGGTTTACTTTTCTTTCAGTACAAAAGCCCAAAGAGCCAGAGCGGAATTCGGTTCAAATAGGGGTGTTCGAGGTCATCGAGTGCAAGCCAGGCGTTTTCTTCGCCGCTGATTTGAGACGTATCTTTGGATGATCCTCCGATTTCGAATGTATAGGTTTCATCAATCACAAAATCGCCCTGTTTGGCCAGCTCAACTTTATGTCCGGCATTTCGGAGCTGGTTTAAAAAAAATGTCTCACGGATTGTACCTTTTTCCGGGGAGGGTGTCAGGGCATAACTGAAATTGCTGTTCTCCAGGTAGATTTTATCCGGTTTTCGCAGAGCGGCCATCCCGCTTGCTGAACGGCTTAACAGGTTTAGCAATCTTGCACGATCAAGGTTCCATAAATAGGTTTTAACGGTATCCCGACCCATTTCGAGTCGTTGTGCGATTTTCGAAATATTAGGCTCGAAAGGTACCGATTCGGCAATCACCCCCAGCAATTTTTTCAGCTTAATGATGTTGGAAGCTGAATAATCCTCAACAATCTGAAGATCTACTTCCATCACCGTATTGATAACCTGGCTGAGAAGCCGCTGAAACGACTCATTACTTCTTGTCACAGAAAATGGGAAGTACCCATATTTCAGGTAATCATTAAAAACCGGGATCGGTTTTATTTCTGCGAGCACAGAATTGGCTATTGACCCGGCATCATTTATAATCTCATTCAGTGTGCAGGACGGAAACGTTTGTTGATGGCGCAGCTCCAAATATTCTCTGAAAGAGAGGCCGGTAAGTTCACTGGTAAGTGCCCGGCGGCTTAGATCTGCTTCTCCTTTTAGAATGTCGAGAAGAGATGAGGCAGTAAAGACTACCTGCAGATCCGGGAAACCATCATAGATGTTTTTTAGCTCGCGAGACCAATTCGGGTAGCGGTGTATCTCATCAATGAGCAACAGCTTTCCATCATATTTTCTAAATTGCCGGGCAAGTTCAAGCAAAGTATGATCGTAGAACCATGGGTGATCGGCGGTTACGTAGAGTGAGTTGTTTCGTTCAGGAGCCGAGTATTTGAGATACTGCAGCAGCATGGTGGTTTTTCCGGTGCCGCGCAGACCGGTGATGCCCTGAAATCTTTCATCCCAGTTCAGCTGCTGATAAAGCCTCCGGTAAAAGCGGTCTGAAACCCTATCCAGAACCTCCGCCTGATATTCGTAGAGAGTGTCCATTTTATTGACTTTAGATGAAGTCAAAATTAATCAATTTATGACTTGAATTAAAGTCGATAATATATAAATATGATCTGAACCTGCGTCAATGAGTTTGTTTGTACGTGTAAAGGCATGGAGATAAACGGATAAACCGAGAAACCGATGAAGTGGGCCACGTGGCTGGAAACTTTTAACTCGCTCTAAATAAACTTTTTCACTGCGTGTTCAAAAAATGAGCGGTTGGGCACCGTGTCCTACTCCCGGTTGATTTTTCGGTTTGTCTGC
>SKYV01000275.1 GCA_007127745.1 Balneolaceae bacterium | reverse complement strand
CTGCCTGCTGAATAACGAAGGGGCCGGGGGTTGGAGCCAAAAAAGACAGAAGAACGAAATCAACCGTTGCCGTTCACCTGCTCTTCCAGCGCATCCATTTCACGGTCGGTGTATGCCTTGTACTGCTTGGCAAGGCGTACGTTTTCATCAAGCTGCTCCGGTTTTGTAATACCAATGGCTCCGGTTGCCACGGGGAACGTATTTCCGTTTCGGCCGCAACTCAGCGAGTAACACATCGATTGCTGCATGGTGATACCTGTTGACCAGATATTATTTCTTCCGGTCAGCTTCATGGCAATCACACCCACATCTTTATCCAGTGCCTTTTTCAGGAACTTGCGGGTTTCTCTTGGCGAATCGTTCATCGACATTCCTGCGGCATTCAGTGTCAGGAATACGCAGTCGAAATCGTATCGATCGAGCGCTTCGGTAAGGACGGTTGCAGAGTGGCTGCTGAGGCCGATGTTTCCGATTTTACCCTGCTCTTTCAGTTCTTCAAAAGCACGGATAGCACCGTTCTCCGGATCCAGAATCGTATTCAACGTCTCAAAATTGTTGATATAATGAGCGAGGTACAGATCGATGTAATCGGTTTGAAGCCGCTCACAACTACCGCGGAAATTTTGTTCGATGATGCCTTCGCGATTTCTGTTGAATGTCTTGGTTGTGAGGAACACCTCATCCCGGCGGTCTTTCATCACTTCGCCGATATAGGTTTCACTGATTCCGTCTCCGTACACTTCGGATGTATCGATATAATTGATGCCGAGGTCGAGTGCATGGTTTATGATCTCTTTGGACTCTTCAAGCCGGTTGGGCTGTTCGATCGTACTTTGCCCGCCAAGGCTCACAATGGTGACATCAAACCCGGTTTTACCGAGCCTCCTTTTCGGGATAGGCATGCTGTCCAGGTCATTGGCTTTTCCAATCAGTGGTGTGCCTGTTTTTAACAAGGCTGCACCCAGTGCCGTTGCGGACATCTTTTTCAAAAAATCTCTTCTGTTAATACTCGTCATGATTCTTCCTCCATGGGGATTTATTCACATATATTAAATATAAAGATACAATTCCCTTAATTCTGAAGCTTTTACACTTTATAAAAACCAAAATCATTCTTTTCATGGAATTAAAGCAACACCCCGAAAACCATACATTTAGATGTTTGTATCCAATTTTTAGATAAATACTTTATATGGTTATATATTAGTATTTAATGCTCTCTGGAATGATTTTTAAAGATTAGTGCATTTACTAATAAATAATAGGATTATAAACGGCGGGCTATTCATTTTCAAAAAACGATGGAATCGATGGAAAGAGGCGGTTTTTGTTCGCAGAATCCCCTATTTATCTTAAATCATTTAGCAATTCACGTGCATCTTCGAGATGGCCGGGATCGTCTTTGGTTTGAGGTTCCAGCCCGAGATCAATCAATTCTTCAAGAACGGCAATTGCCATATCATCCTGGCCGGAACGTTCAAAATGCCGGGCAAGATCTAGGCGGATGATGATGCTTTCCGGGTCAAGTTCGATTGCCTTTTTCAGGTACTCTTCAGCTTTTTCGTCTGAGCCATCGGGAAGTCCGCCTGAGATAAATCTGGCAGCCATTCGTTCGGCACGGCTCACATTTGCCACCTCAGACTGCCAAACACCGTACAAGTGCCATGAGGGTGCGTGTTCGGGCATCCGTTCCAGGGCTTTTTCAACATACTCTTCGATTTCATGACCCAATTCAATGCGGCGGTTCACTCCTGCAATATCGGCCATTCGTCCTTTGGCAACAGCCATCACATAATAGGGGTGGCCTCTGTAGGGGTAGAGTTCAAGGCTTTTTTCAGCGAGTTCTTCAGCCTTTTCGTAATACTCTTTTTGAGAATCTTCATCATCTAACCGGAAACCGATTGATGCGTAAAGCAGGCTTGCATTCCAGAGAGCCTCGTAATTTTCTGAATCTGCATCCAGAACAGAAAGATACGTTTCCAGGGCTTCTTCCTCTTTCATCTCATTCATCAGCTTTTCGGCTTCTTCGAGCAGTTCCCCGGGTTCCAGGCCGGATTGGGCATACATCACGCCCGCGAAAAATGTAATTACAGCTGATATGAGAAAGATTCGTAAAATCATACAAGTATTTTAACTTATCATCACTGAATAAAGTTCACGTTTATACTGAACTGCTTTTGGGAAAAAAATATCGATCAGTTTCCTGTGTTTCCGGTAGGCGAGTAAAATTTTTTACTACATATTTTATTCCTGCATTATTTAATCGATATTCTAAGGAATTACCCCGATAAACCTTTTACTACCATCTTGAATTCATCAAATCAAAACCAGCCTGTTCCCAGGACAATTGGATTTTTAGGTGCGCTCGGCATTGGTGTGGGCGCTATGGTGGGAGGTGGTATTCTGGCACTGGCCGGAGTTGGTTTTGCCGCAACCGGCCCCTCTGCAATACTGGCTTTTGTGCTGAATGGGATCATCGCTTTAATTACCGCACTCAGTTTTGCGGAAATGGCGGCTGCAAATCCGCAATCGGGGGGTACGTATAATTATGCCAAAAAAGCTCTTGCTCTTCAGATGGCTTTCGGTGTGGGATGGGTTGTCTGGTTTGCTTCGCTGGTGGCTGCTGTGTTATACGCCCTGGGATTTGGAGCTTTTGCCCACTTTGCACTTCTGCAAATTCCTGCGGGCAGTTACGAATGGCTGCTCCACTCCGGCTTTATGCCGGTTATTCTGGCTCTGGGGGCTCTTGGTTATTACGCCTTCAAACTCAGTCGAACCACGGGCAGCGGCGGCATGGTTGTAAATGTCGGGAAAATGCTGGTATTTGCTATTCTGATTGCCGGCGGGCTTGCCGTGTTGTTCCAAACGCCGTTTACGCATGTTGCTCAAAGCCTCGATCCCTTTTTTTCTGAGGGGTTTTCGGGCCTTCTCGCAGCAATGGGATATACCTTCATCGCACTTCAGGGTTTTGACCTGATCGGTTCTGCCGCCGGCGAAATTAAAGATCCTGAAAGAAATATCCCAAAAGCGATGGTCGCTACCATTCTCGTTGGCCTTGCCGTTTATATTCCCCTGCTTTTTGTGGTGATGACCGTTGGAATGCAGCCGGGTGAATTTATTGCAGATGTGAGTGCCGCTTACCCCGAAACCGTTGTGGCCATTGCCGCGGAAAACTACCTGGGTGCTTTTGGATTCTGGCTGGTTATGATTGCCGGAATTTTTTCCATGCTTTCCGCACTTCAGGCCAATCTTTTTGCCGCTTCGAGAGTGTCGCTAAAAATGGCGAACGACCGTACTCTCAGCCATCATCTTTCGTATATCGATCCAAAACATGGTACGCCCGTCACTTCTGTTTGGGTAACCTGTGGAATTGTAGCACTGCTGGTTATCATTCTGCCGGATGTTGCGGCTGCCGGCGCCGCTTCAAGTTTGATTTTTCTGATCACTTTCGCCCTGGCCCATATGGTCATGATTTTGATGAGAAAGCGCAGTTATAAAGAATCTGAAACCTTCCGTGTTCCATATTTTCCAGCACTGCCAATTATCGGGATGGCTGCTTGTGTTGGCCTGGCTCTATTTCAGGCCGTTGCCGAACCCGCAGCAGGCCTTATTTCTCTATTTTGGCTGCTGATCGGGTCGCTCCTGTTCGTATCATTTTTTGTAAAGCGGGCCAAAGCAGTGGATGCTTCCGAAGAAGCACTGGACCCCGACCTGGTTCGCCTCCGAGGCCTCAGCCCGCTGGTGCTGCTCCCGATCCGAAATCCGGCCAACGCCGAGTCGATGGTTTTTGTGGCAGATGCCCTTGCCCCGCCTGTTGTGGGACGTGTGCTGTTGCTTTCCATTATCGTGACGGATGAAGATAAAGATCAGGTTCATAATCGCCTTTCGAACAGCCAGGAAGTTACGCTGCACGCCCTTCTGGCTTCGTTCGATTCCAAAATCCGTCCGGACACCCTCACCACCATCGCTGAACACCCGTGGGAAGAGATTGAGCGTGTTATTAAGGTGCACCGCTGCCGGAGTGTGCTTCTGGGACTAAGTGACTTGAACGACCTGGAAACCCATCAAAATTTGGAGCAACTGGTAAAGAGAGTAAAATGTGATGTGGTGGTATTCCGGCAGCCACACAGCGGATGGAGAATTACGGAAGCCAAAAAAGTGCTGATTCCCGTAACCGGTGCCGACAGCCACGACACCCTTCGCGCCCGGATTGCTGCTACATTATGGAGAACATCTCAGCCCGAAATTACATTTTTACAGATTCTTCCTGCTAATACTTCAATTGAAATACAGCAAAAAACCCGGAAAAACTTGTCCCGTTTTGCAGGACGTATCATCCCCGGGGAAACCAAATCAGAAATTGTGCTCAGTGATCAAATAAAAGAGGAATTGATACGCCATGCGGCTGAACATGATTTGGTAATTATGGGACTCGGCAAACCCGGTCCGGCTGGAAAAGTTTTTGGACACATTGCCCTTTCCCTGGCCGCAGAAACCAACACCGGGCTGATTTACATCAGCAAAAATTAACGTACAACGGGCAGCTTGCCCGTTATTCAGTAATTATGCAAAGGATTGAATAGATTTTATTGGTACAGTTTTTTTAAGATTTGAGTTACCGAGGTGTTTTGAAAGCTTTCCAGGCCGGACAAGCTGTCCGGCGTACAATGGGCAGCCTGCCCGTTACTCAAAATTTCAAATTCCAGGAAAATCTTTGCTAAGGCCAACATTCTCAGGCAAAGAATTATACTTTTTGCTT
>SKYV01000024.1 GCA_007127745.1 Balneolaceae bacterium | reverse complement strand
TCTCGTTCCTGGCCTCTATTATTCTCATCCCGGTTCTTGCTTCAATTATGCTGAAAAGGGAGCAGTTTTTGAAAAAAAATTATACTCTCAGCTGGATCAAATCACTCGAAACCAACTACATCAATATTCTTGAATGGATTCTTGCGCGAAAGTATATCGTTGCAATTGGTGTGATCGGCATAATTATTGGCGCAAATTATCTCTTTGATACAATCCCGAAAGAATTTTTCCCTGAAACCGATGAAGGTCAGTTTGATCTGCGCGTGGAGTTGCCGGCAGGAACCAACCTCGCCACAACCGCCACGTTTTTACGCGAATACACCCAGCGTTTACTTGAAGAGCCCGAAGTGGAAACCGTAATTACCAACATCGGCCGGCGCGGACGAAGCACACAGACCAATGCGGGAACATTAAGTATAACGCTGGTGGATGAAAGCACTCGCGATGATGTAACTGCAGAAGTAGCAAGTCGTTATCAAAGGCTGCTTGAAACAGAAGACGATATCACCATCGAAATTGCAAATCTCGGGGGTGGCGGTGCCATACCCATGGGGCGCGGATGGACCGGCCGGGGAATACGAATTAGCCTGATTGGTCCGGACGTGGAGGTACTGCAACGGCTTACACTGCAAATAGAAGAAGCCCTGATTGATGATCCGGAGGTGCTTTCTGTAAGCAACCCGCGAACCCGGCCGGGACCGGAGCTAATTTATGAACTCGACCGCCATCGAATTAGCCGAACCGGACTCGGATCAACCAGCATCGCATCGGAACTGGGAACACAGGCACGCGGCAATCGTGCAGGCTTTTTCCGAGAAGAGGGGCGCGAAATTCCCATTCAGGTACGCAATGTCAGAGAACAGTTTCAAAATCGCGAAGATCTGTTTGCACTCGAACTGGCTCAGGTTGAAGGTCAGCGAATTCCCGTTTTAGGCCTTGGCCAGTTTCAGCTTCAGGAAGGATTAAGCCGAATTAGCCGGCGCGACCGGGAAACCCTGCTGGATGTAAGCATTATGGTTCGGGGTGATATGGAGGCTTATCAGGAACAGCTCACCGATTTTCTGGATAATGAATTCATCATGCCTGATGGCTATCGTTATGAATTTGCCGGCTCGGTATTTGCACAACAAGAGAGTGGTGCTGAAATTCTGATTGCCCTTTTCTTTGCACTTTTGTTGACCTACATGGTGATGGCATCACTTTTTGAGAATTTACGTGATCCTTTTATTGTGATGTTTTCGGTGCCTCTTGCATTTTTTGGTTCTCTGTTATTTCTGTACATCACCGGTACCTCGTTAAGCGTGCCTGCCTACATTGGTATTGTTATTCTGATTGGAATTGTTGTGAATAACGGAATTGTTCTGCTCGATTATATCCATCAGAGCACCCGGGGTAAAGAGGGTGAAATAGATTACCTGGCCCGATTTCTTGAAGCCTGTAAACGCAGGATGCGCCCAATATTGCTCACCGCTTTAACAACCATTTGCTCCATGATTCCTCTTGCCCTGGAACTTGGAGCCGGAGCTGAAACCTGGAGTCCCCTGGCCCGTTCGGTTATCGGTGGCCTTGCCTTTGCTACAATTTTAACGCTGTTTGTTGTGCCTGCTGTGGTGATTGGTATCTCGAAAAAACGCAGAAGTACGATTAAGAAAGCCCTGAGCAATTAAACAGACAGTTACGTTTTTAAGTGGGTGGAGGCTGTCTAAAAAGGGCGCGAAATTGTAAAAACAAAAAAATTTCGTCATGCCGGACCCCGATCCGGCATCTCCTGCCTTATCAACGACTGGAGATTTCGCTTCGCGTTCAGAAAATGAGCGCATCAAGCGCGGAATGACGCACTTTTTGGACAGCCTCAAAGTGGTGATGAGGCCAGGCTGGGATGATCTTTGTCGGT
Source organism: Balneolaceae bacterium (assembly GCA_007127745.1). Taxonomy (GTDB): domain Bacteria; phylum Bacteroidota; class Rhodothermia; order Balneolales; family Balneolaceae; genus Rhodohalobacter. Next base: position 2,889 of record SKYV01000024.1, on the reverse strand, counting down.
TTTGCGTTTTTACCGCCCTACCAGCATATCAGAATGAGTTTTCAGTTTTTTGCCTGCAAGAGCTTCCTGCACGTTAAAGATGTGGTCGCCAATTTTCTCGAGTCGTGTAATAAAATCGAGGAAAATTACCCCGGCCTGAGATGTATAAATTCCCTTTTCGAGGCGCCGGTAATGTCTCTCTTTCATCATGTCGCGCGTGGCGTTAATCTCATTTTCAAGCTCGATGGCCATCTCGAGGTCAACATCTCCGTTTGATACTTCCATATTCTCACGCATCAGTTTGATGGCGCTGAGCAGCACGTCCAGATATTCACTGATTTCCATGATGGCATCTTTTGGCAGAGCCACCTCCAGTTCCATCATGTCTTCAAACGTTTTCGACATCTGGTAGTAGAGATCACCCATTCGTTCCAGATCATTGATTATACTGTGCATGGATCGGATCCGGCGGGTGGCTTCATCCGACAGGGTAGTGGACGAAATCCGGGTCAGATAATCGGAAACTTCCAACTCAATATTGTCTGTAATCTGTTCGCGCTTTTCAATCTTCTTCAAAAACTTCTCCTGTTTTTTCTGTTTTTTGAAGAACAGTCCCGAAAAGCTGTAATGCATTTTCTCAATAAGCTTGGCAAAAAGCTCGATCTCTTTGTGTGCCTGGGCAACGGAGAGTTCCGGAGATGACATCAGCCCGCCTGAAATATACTGCAGCCGGAACGCTTTGTCCGATGTTTCATCATCTTTTTGGATGTGCTCCACAAACCGGATAATTGCCGGCACAAAACCGAAAAGCAGTAATACATTCAACACATTAAACGTGGTGTGAAATAACGAAATTCCCAGTGTGGCAGCAGCACGCGCCTCCGGTGTATCATCAAACATGGAGCCCACATCGGGAATGAAATTCTGCATCACATAATCGATGCCGATCAAAAAGGGATTGATCAGCATAATCATCCATAAAACCCCAAATAAGTTAAAAATCAGGTGGAAGCGGGCTGCCCGTTTGGCATGAACATTACCCACAAGGGCTGCGATGTTGGCTGTAACAGTAGTACCAATATTTTCTCCCAGAATCATGGCAGCAGCAATGGGAAAGTTAATCCATCCCTGAAAAAGCATCACGAGTGTGATGGCCGTAGCAGCCGATGATGATTGTGTCATCAGTGTTAAAAGTGTACCCACACCCACAAATATTAACAGTGATGCAAAACCAAATCCGGTAAACGAGTCCAGAAAAGCAAACATTTCAGGATTTTCCTGAATATTGGGCACGGCATCTTTGATAAACTCCAGGCCGATAAACAGGATACCAAACCCGATCATAGCTTCGGCCAGGTTTCTGAATTTTTCTTTTCCGAAGAAGAGAAACGGAAAGAACAGGCCAATCATGCTAACGGCTATCGGCGTAATCTGCATCTGAAAACCGAAAATGGAAACCATCCAAGCAGTTACGGTGGTGCCGATGTTGGCCCCCATAATCACACCGGTAGATTCGATAAACGTGATGAGACCGGCATTCACAAAACTGACCACCATAACCGTTGTGGTGGTAGAAGATTGGGTGATGGTTGTTGCGCCGAATCCTGTTAAAATCCCCCGGAACCGGCTGGTCGTCATCCCTTTCAGAATTGCTCTTAACTTGCTGCCAGCAACTTTCTGCAATCCATCACTGAAGATTTTCATTCCAAAAATGAATATCCCCAAAGACCCTATCAGTTGTAAAAAATCAAAAAATGTGTATGTCATCTATCGACAATCAAATAAAGGCAGGTCGAATATCGGCTAATTGGTTTTTAATATCGGCATATTTATTCTTTGTTACCAAATCTTAAAAACTCTGCACTTCGTGTTTTGACAAAAATACTGTTTTTTTCATCAACTTCGAACTGAGAGCGGTACCAGTTTTTGCGATGTGCCATTGAATTCTTGTATGCCACACCTGGCTATTATCTGTGAGGACAATTAAAATTATTATAAAGTCGCAAATTCAACCAATGAGCCTACAACTTCTCTATCATTTCGCCGGTGATGAGATAAAGAATTCGTTCACAAATATTTGTAACGCGGTCTCCGGTGCGTTCCAGGTTATGAGCTACCCACAGAAGATAGGTTGAACGGGTAATGGTGCGCGGATCTTCTATCATAATCGAAACCAGTTCTCTGAAAACCTGGTGATACAAATCATCAATGTCATCATCCTGGTTGTTTATTAGCAGAACTGCTTTTTCATCACGATTGGCGTAGGCTTTCATCACTCTCTCAATCATATCAATTGAAAGCTCAGCCATTCTGGGGATATCAATCAACGGTTTTACAAGTTCACTGTCACCAAGTTTTTGAACGATCTTGGCAGTCCCTGATGCATAATCTCCAATGCGCTCCAATTCTGTGATAATGTTCAGAATTGCAATCAGCTCACGCAAATCAGTTGCCACCGGCTGCTGTGTTGCAATAATTTTGATGCATTTTTCCTCAATATCCAGCCGCAAATCGTTAATAAGCTTATCATTACGGCGCACTTCTTTGGCCAGAACTACATCTTTCTCTTTCAGCGCCTCGATTGAATTTGCTATGGCAGTGGTTACCATGTCCGACAATTTGAATAGATCTTTTTCAAGATCCTTCAGGTATTCATCAATTGCAGTTCGCATAGTGCAGTAGCTTATTTATTGGTTACAGGTAATTTAACGAAGTTAGTGATGAACAGAGTAAAAATGTTTTGAAAATATCAGCCAAACCGCCCGGTTATGTACTCTTCCGTTCTTTTTTCTTTCGGGTTGGTAAACAAGGTTTGTGTATCACCGAATTCAACAATATTTCCTACATAGAAAAATGCTGTTTTATCTGATACACGGGCTGCCTGCTGCATGTTGTGGGTGATGATCACGA
>SKYV01000145.1 GCA_007127745.1 Balneolaceae bacterium | reverse complement strand
TTTTCAGTCGCTTGTTACTGATTTTACAGGTGATGGAAATCAGGATCTGTTTATCACTCAAAATTATTTTGCCTACAGAGAGGATATTCCGAGAAGCGATGCCGGACGTGGATTGCTGCTCTTTGGAGACGGATCCGGAAAGCTGACTCCTGTGCCGGGCCAGAAATCCGGCATCAAACTGTACGGAGAGCAGCGGGGTGCGGCCATGGCCGATATCAACCAAAACGGGAAAACAGATATTGTTGTCGGGCAAAATGCATATCAGACAAAAATGTTTTTGAATGAAGAGGCTGAGCCGGGATTACGAATAAAATTAACGGGCAGTGAACAAAATCCGGCCGCAATCGGTGCAAGAGTTCGCATCAAATTTCAGGATGGCACTCACGGGCCGGCCAGTGAAATTCAGGCCGGATCAGGATACAGATCACAAAATAGTTTCACCAAAATTTTGGGCATTCCAAAACCTGCAGAAGCAGTGGAGATCAGGTGGCCGGATGGTACAACATCCGAGATTCCGGTGGACGATCAAACCAGTGAAGTTTTTGCAGATTTCAATCAACTCAGATAATCAACCAGGCGCGGAAATTGATCAAACAGAAAGTCAGCGGTCTGTTCTTCTTTAATCTCATCCATAAAAGCCGTGTACCAGGCGGTTTTCCATCCTGCATTCTTTCCGCCGATAATATCTGACGAGTAGGAATCTCCCACATAAAGTATTTGGCTGCGCTCTGTTCCTGATTCGTCCGTGGCCAGGTCAAACACTTTTGAGTGGGGCTTCATCACCCCGATTTCCTCCGAAATGATAAAAATGTCGCTGTATTGTTCAAGGCCAAGCATCTCAATTTTCTTGCGCTGGGTTTCCTGAAAGCCGTTTGTGATAAAACCCACAGGATATTTCTCCGCTACTTTTTCAAGAGCTTCTTTTGCGCCGTCAATCCAGTGCCAATGCTTGCGGTAAATTTGCATATAGTTTGCCCCGATCTCTTCGCTGTGGCCATTCCGGATGCCGAGCTGTGCCATTGTATCACTAAAGCGTGAGCGATGCAGTTCATGCCGATCTACCTCCCCTTTCTGATATTGAAGCCACAAAACCCGGTTAATTTCTGTATAGGTTTGCAGCCATTCATTTACAGAAACTTTTTGCAGTTCGGGATAGGCTTGATAAATCTCCTTGTGTGCTTCTTCCTCGGCGGTGGTATGATCGAGCAGGGTATTGTCGAGATCAAAATAGACAAATTCGGGTATCATCAGTGCTAACAGAAATTTTGATTAAACTAAACGTCAAATATACGATGTTTTTTCTGTATCATCACATGAACAGCTGTTTCAAATAAAACCAATAATCATGAAAATAGAACACGTTGCCATTTGGGTGAATGACCTTGAAAAAATGAAACGGTTTTATGAAAACTACTTTCGGGCACAGGCAGGAGAGAAATATCACAATCCGGCAAAAAACTTCACATCCTATTTTCTGAGTTTTTCAAACGGGGCACGGCTCGAAATTATGCACCGGCCGGATATTCTGAAGAAAAACATCACGGCAGATTCGATTGGCATTACACACATCGCTTTTTCACTTGGCAGCAAAGAGCAGGTAGATCTTCTAACGGAAGAATTGCATGATGACGGTTACGAAGTGGTGGGACAGCCTCGCACCACCGGGGACGGTTATTACGAAAGTGTGGTAAAAGATCCGGAGGGGAACAGGCTTGAGCTGACGGTTTGAGAGTGACAAACCAGAGAACCTTCTAAGTAACGTGCAGGCTCTATTGCGTGTAAAACTTCGCAGAGTAAACTGCCCGTTTTACGTATCCCAATGAATTCTATCAGAAGTTATCGGCTCATCAAAAATTCCTTGAACTCTTCATAGCCATTCCCGATGGGTATCGATCGTTTTTTTCTTTTGAGCCATTTTTCCAGCCGTTCCGGCACATCGATCTTACTGTCTGTTTCCGGTTCAATCACATCCCTGAATTTGACGGGATGTGCGGTTGCAAGAGAAATCACAGGATTTGAAACGTTATTCTGATGGATATATTCGGCGGCAGCCCTGTATCCAATGGCCGTATGCGGGCATATCAAATAATCATGGTTTTTGTACACATCACGGATGGATTGGCGGGTTGTATCGTCATCATAAGAAAAGCCTTTGATCTGCCGGCGTATGGCTTTATCTGAATGATTAAACAGAGCCTTAATCCGCACAAAATTGCTGGGATTGCCTACATCCATAGCGTTTGAAATGGTTTGAATAGAGTGTCTGGGAGAAAATTCAGATCCGCTGAGGAATTCAGTCACTACATCATTTACGTTGGTTGCAGCGATAAACCGGTCTGCCGGCATCCCCATTTTCATGGCCAATATTCCGCCGGTCAGATTTCCAAAATTACCACTGGGCACTGAAAATACCGGCTCTTTTGAAATTCCCTGCCTTTGAAGTTCGGCAACTGCAAACGCATAATAGAAAGACTGTGGCAGCAATCGGGCAATGTTGATGGAATTCGCCGAGCTGAGTTGCATGTAATTGTTCAATTTCTCATCCACAAATGCCTGTTTTACAAGGCTCTGGCAATCATCAAAAACGCCGTCCACTTCAAGTGTGGTGATATTCTCTCCCAGCGTGGCCATTTGCTGCTCTTGCAATCGGCTTACCTTCCCGGCCGGATAAAGCAGGCAAACCTGCACTCCCGGCACTTTGTAGAAACCGTGAGCCACGGCGCTGCCCGTATCCCCCGATGTTGCCACAAGAATGGTAACTTCCCGATTTTCTTTCTGCGCTTTTGCTGAAAATAACCGGGCCATAAACCGTGCCCCAAAATCTTTAAAGGCAAGCGTGGGGCCGTGAAACAGTTCCAAAATCTGAATCTGTGAACCAACCGGATGCAGGTTCAGCGGAAAATTGAATGCATCGCCCATCACTTTTTTTAGTTCGTCATCATCTGTTTCATCTTCAAGGAAGGGGCGTGCCATTTCACATGCAATTTCTGAAAAACTCAGATTTTTCAGTGATTTCCAGAATGATTCCGGCAGCGATGGAATGGTTTCGGGCATGTACAGACCGCCATCAGGAGCCAGGCCGTTTCGCATAGCCTCTAAAAATGGTACCGGAGGTGATTTTTTGTTTGTACTGAAAAATTTCATAGTTCACCAACTACAGCAGCACCCTCAGTATTCACTTTCGACACATGCAGGTCGTATTCCAGGTCAATACCGTCAAGTACGCTGCCCATGCTGCTGCCAATTTTTTGGGCCAGGATTTCGGATGTACTCAGTGCAAAAAGCGACGGGCCACTTCCTGAAATGCTGCAGCCCAGCGCACCGGCTTTCAGTGCAGCCGATTTCATCTCTTTAAAACCGGGAATCAGCATGGAACGCACCGGTTCAATGATTTCGTCGTGAAGCGAACGTCCAATGAGATCGTAATCGTCCGTGTAGAGCCCGACAATCAGAGAGCCGACATTTCCCCACTGCGTGACCGCCTTTTCCAGCGATACCTGCTTTTTCAAAATTTTTCGGCTGTTTTTGGTCTGAATTTCAATTTTGGGATGAATAATTGTACAGTGCAGTTTCTCCGGGGTTTGAAGGGAAAGTACATCCGGCGGGAGGTGAGTTTTCACCAGTATAAATCCGCCGAACAGAGCGGCCGCAACATTGTCGGCATGGGCCGTACCGCTTGCAGCAAGTTCACCATCCACCGAAAAGGGCAGCAGTTCGCTTTTCGAAAACGGACTGCCAATAAGATGGTTCACCGCAACTACAGAAGCCACAGAGCTGGCGGCACTGGAGCCAAGCCCGCTTCCAAGCGGCATATTTTTTTCGATCGTCAGTTCAACGCCCAGGTCCGATTTTCCGGCTTCTTTCAGTAAAGCTATAGCGGCAAGACCGGCAGTATTTTTTTCGGTTTCAAGCGGAAGCCGGCCATCATCACCGGAAATGGAGATTATCCGTATGCCGGGCTTTTCTGAAAGCGAAGCCGTTACAAAATCTCCCAACTCATGAATGGCAAAACCGAGCACATCAAACCCGCACCCCACATTAGCTACCGTAGCCGGGGCAAAAGCTCTTACTTTTTTTTGTGATGTCTCATTTTTCATGATTCTGCTGCCTTACCATCCGGCATTGCTGTAGGCTTTGGTATCGGCCACACGTAAAATATCCGCAATAATTCCTGCAGCCGTTACTCCGGCACCGGCACCGGGCCCTTTCACCACGAGCGGATGTTCATCGTAATGAGAGGAGTAGATCGCCAGAACATTATCTGTGCCCGACAAATTATAAAATGGATGGTCTCCGTCAATCTGTTCCAATGCCACATTTGCCTCACCATCCTGATATCGTGCAATATAGCACAATTTTTTGCCGGATTGCCGGGCTTCCTCCACCAGCGCTTCAAACTCCTGATTATGATTTTTCAGTTTGTCAAAAAATTCATCAACACTATCGGCTTCTCTGGCCTGTTCCGGTACAAGGTTTTGAATGTTAATATCATCGAACTCCAGATTGTATCCGGCCACCCGTGCCAGTATCAGCAGTTTACGCCCAACATCGTGGCCGTTTAAATCTTCCCGCGGATCGGGCTCGGTATAACCGCTTTCTTTCGCCTGTTTAACCAAATCACTAAAGGGGTCCGACCCGTCGTATCTGTTAAACAGATAACTGAGCGTACCGGAAAGAACGCCTTCAATTTTATAGATTTTATCACCAGTGGTTACCATTTCGTTGATGGTTCCGATAATCGGCAGCCCGGCACCTACATTGGTTTCATAGCGGAAAGCAGCATTGTGTTTTCTGGCCGTTTCGTGCAGAGAGTTGAAAAATTCCTGACTGCTTGAGTTGGCTTTTTTGTTGGGCGTAACCACCGAAATACTTGCCGAAAGAATTTCCTTATATACTGATTGAATTTCCTGACTTGCCGTACAATCAATAAAAATACTGTTGGGCAGGTTCATCTGTTTCATCCCTTCAACAAACTGCTTCAGGTCTGTGTCTTCACCCTTCATTTCAAGAGCTTCAGGCCAGCCGGTTAATGATAAGCCATCCTCACTGAGCAACATCTTTCTGCTGTTGGCAATACCACGCAGGTTCATGTCGATCTGATATTCCCGAAACAGTTCATCTGCCTGATCAGAAATTATCTCAAGCAGCTTGCTGCCAATCAGTCCGGCGCCAACCAAAAACAGGTTCATCGTTTTCACCCCAGACAGGAAAAACGCATCGTGCAGCGTATTCATCGCTTTCTTTTCGTTTTTTCTGTCAACCACAAACGAAATATTCCGTTCAGACGACCCCTGTGCTATCGCCACAATGTTGATGCCGTTTCGTCCCAGGGCATTAAACACGCGCCCGGCAATTCCGGGAATCTGCCGCATATTGTCGCCCACCACGGCAATTACCGAGAGCTCTTCCTCAACCTTCACTTCATCAATTATATCAGCCGAGAGCTCGTCATAAAATTCCTCGCCAATAGCCCGCTTCGCCATTTTAGCATCTTCGGGGAGCACAGCCAGGGTGATGGTATGTTCTGAGGATGACTGCGTGATCAGAATTACATTAATTCCGACCCGGGCAAGCGAGCCAAACACCCGTGCCGACACGCCCGACACCCCGATCATACCGCTACCTCTAAGTGTAATAAGCGAAATATTTTCGATGGACGACATTCCGCGGATGGTACCGTTCATCTCTTTCATCTCTCGGTTAATTTCCGTTCCGGGATGTTTCGGTTTAAATGTGTTTTTTATACGAATGGGGATTTTAGATTTCAGTGCGGGCTGAATTGTTGGAGGATAGATGACTCTTGCGCCAAAATGAGAAAGCTCCATCGCCTCTTCGTATGATGCATACTCTACTGAAAAAGCATTTTTTACTTTCCGGGGATCGGCAGTCATCAGCCCGTCCACGTCTGTCCAAATTTCAATAACACCGGCCTGGAGCGCCGCGCCAAAAAGGGAGGCGGTATAATCCGAACCACCCCGGCCCAATGTGGTCGATTCTCCCCTTTCTGTTGATGCTATAAATCCCGTAGCCACAATAACATTATGATCATTCGTCTCAATATGGTTGCGAATATTCTGAAATGTCTCCGCCGTTTTAACCCTGGCATTTCCAAAATTTTGATCTGTTTTAATGATCGGCCGCGTATCCGTATAGAGTGTTTCCACCCCCCGGTTATTCAGTAAAGACGCAAGAATGAGGGCGGAAAATCGCTCGCCAAAACCCATGATAAAATCAAGGGTCTTGCTGGTGAGTTCCCGAATCAAAAACACACCCTGCAGCACATCATCCAGCTCATTTAGCTGCAGCTTGAAGGCCGTAATAATATCACTTCTGTCTTTGGCCGGAAACAGATCGTTGATGGTTTGATAATGGCGTTCCTCAATCTCGTCCAGAATGTCGTGAAACGCTTCATCACCAGCGGAGGCCAGTTTAGCCATTTCAATCAATTGATCGGTAACGCCGCGAAAAGCAGATAACACAACCACGAGCCTTTCGGACTGCTGTTGCTCCCGGATTATTTCCGATACACTACTTAGCGCATCGGATGTTCCTACCGAACTGCCGCCAAACTTTAAAATTTTCATACAGATAGAGTGATCATTAATAAAAAATATCCAACTTGAATTTTACCTATATAAGTGGCTGTGAACAAGTTTATTTTTGAATTAACCGCCTGATTCCACAAAAGCGCTTCCAGAAATTATTACGCTTTTATCTATTAAAATGTTGTAGGTTCCTGATCTATTTAGTTAGTTATCCAACTCAACTGATGTATTGCTTATTAATTCACCCAATTCCAGGGATTGCTTCTCAGAGTTTTCGTACTATCAATTTCACCAACTAAACAACGTTTAATATACAGCCATGGATCTCAGTAACAAACATGTAGCTATTTTGGGAGCCGGTAATATCGGATGCTCCATTGCAAGCGGATTGAACGCTTCAGGAATTTTCAAGCCTGAACACACCACACTAACCAGGCGCCGCACTGAAAAACTGGACAGTTTCAAAGAAAAGGGTTTTCAGGTCAGTTCGGACAATATCAAAACCGTAGAAAGTTCAGAAATTTTAATTCTCAGTGTGGAGCCGCATCAACTCGATGGACTTTTGAACGAAATAGCGCCGGTTTTGAAACCCGATAAACACCTACTCATATCAGTGGTGTCTGGTGCTACCATTCATGATATGATGAAAAAACTGCCCAAGGGGCTGCCCATTGCCAGAGCCATGCCCAATACGGCCATTGCCATCCGCGAATCGATGACCTGTATCTGCTCTGAATCGAATAATCCCAAAGCGATTGACATCACCAAAGCAATTTTTGATACGGTGGGGCATACACTCGAGATACGTGAAGAACAGATGACCTCCGCAACTGCGCTTTGTGCCTGTGGAATTGCATTTTTTCTGAGAGCCATTCGGGCGGCATCACAGGGCGGAATTGAAATCGGCTTTGATGCTCATGAGTCTCTCGCCATGTCAGTTCAAACCGCAAAAGGCGCTGCCTCTCTGCTTTCAGCCATGCACAATCACCCCGAATACGAAATTGACCGCGTAACCACGCCCAAGGGCTGCACCATTTCGGGACTGAACCAGATGGAGCACGGCGGGTTCAGCTCTGCCCTTATTAAAGGAATTCTGACCTCGGCAGAAAAAGCGGAAAAGCTTTATTGATTTTGATTTGACATAAATTTTAAAGAATCACCGTATCTTTTCCGGGTTTTTTCAGGCCATCTGCCGGCGGAGCGGGTGCAATTCCTCCATCGTACTCTTCCAGGGTAAACTCATCCACAAGAATGGCATCAAACCGGGCCTCTTCGGTTTTTTGAACCATTTCGGCTTCTTCTTTTGTGATGATTCTTTTTTCCAATGCCGGTTCAAGCTGCTTTAAAACATGTGTTTTGGTCAGTTCTCCCGCTTTGGTTGCTTTGTAGAGTTTTTTGTAAACCGGAGTGCTTTCTTCAACCAGTTTCATGGTGTATTCAAAACGCCCGATGGTTTCATCCCTGTTCTCGGGAATATAAATCCCATTTGTGACACGGTCTCTCTGTTCACCCTGAGTTTGCATGGCTTGCGCAACTTTGTGGCCGGTTTTATCGGAAGGTTTTTTTCCGATCCGGTTCAGGCGCGACCAGAAGGCTGCCGGCCCTCTGAAAAACCAGCTTAATCCCGGAGTTGAAATTTCATCATATAATTCATCAAATGCGGTTTGAATTCGCCAAAATGCATGCTGCATCGCCCAGTTAAAATATGGCAGATCTTCTTTTTGCCGGCCTTCTGCCTCAAACCGCCGCAGCGTGGCCGATGCCAGAAACAGCCAGCTCAGAATATCGGCGTATCGTCCGCCAAGCTTCTCTTTCATCTTCAAAGCACCGCCGTATGAACCAAGCGCAATATCCGCCATAAACGCAAATGATGCCGATGCCCAGGCGAGTTTTCGGTGATATTTTGCGGCCGGGCCGCTGACCGGTGAGCTTGCCAGCCTGCCTCTCGTAATACTCAGCAGAAGAGAACGAATAGAATTTTGGAACACATGGCCAATATGTTTCCAGAAATGATCATCAAATTGTTTCACGTTTTTATTCATCAATGCCTGAATTTCTTTCAGTGCATATGGGTGGCTGCGGATGGCACCCTGGCCAAAAATCATCAACGAACGAGTAAGAATATTTGCACCTTCAACCGTAATCGCAATCGGTATGGCGATGTAAGAATGCGCTATAAAATTTCTCGGCCCTCTTGAAATGCCTGCACCTCCCATAATATCCATCGCATCGTTCGCTATTTCCCGGCCGAGTTCGGTGAAGTTGTATTTGGCAATGGCCGTAACCACAGCCGGTTTGGCTCCTTTATCAAGTGCACCGCAGATATATCCGCGGGCCGCATCCATCAGGTAGGTATATCCGCCGATTCGGGCCATCGGTTCCTCAATTCCTTCGAATTTTCCGATATTCAATCCAAACTGTTTTCGGATGGCAGTGTATGCACCGATTGCACGGGTTGCGGTTTTTGCCCCGCCAATGGATTGTGCCGGCAGCGAAATACCTCGGCCAACAGCCAGCGATTCCATCAGCATCCTCCAGCCATTTCCGGCTCCATTTTTTCCACCGATGATTGCATCAACCGGCACTACGACATCTTTACCCCGAGTTGGGCAGTTGTAGAACGGAACTCCGAGCGGATCGTGCCGTTTGTTGACCTGCACACCTTTTAAATGGCTCGGAACCAGTGCAGCAGTAATTCCAGGATTTTTTCCTTTTCCGAGAAGGTTTTCGGAATCATACATTTTAAAAGCCAGCCCGATCACCGTGGAAATTGATGCCAGGGTAATGTAACGCTTGTCCCAGTTCAGTTTCAGGTACAATTTACCATCCTCGCCTTTGAATACTTCACCGCGGCTCTGCATACCGCCCGCATCCGACCCTGCATTGGGTTCTGTCAGCGCAAAACAGGGTATCTCTTCGCCAGATGCCAATTTCGGCAAATAGTGATTTTTTTGCTCATCAGTGCCATAGTGCATCAAAAGCTCGGCCGGCCCAAGCGAATTGGGCACCATCACGGTAGTGGCAAGCGGCCCGCAGCGCGATGCCAGTTTTGAAACAATGGCACTGTGGGCATTGGCAGAAAAACCGTGTCCGCCATACTCTTCCGGAATGATCAACCCGAAGAACCGTTTTTCTCTCATATAGGCCCACGCCTCTTTACTGAAATCCTTTTTTTGGAAAACCTCCCAATCAGATACCATCGCGCACAGTTCTTCCACAGGACCGTCCATAAACGACTGCTCCTTCTCGGTCAGTTCGGGATAGGTTTCACTGTTCAGCTTTTTCAGATCAGGTTTCCCCGTGAAAAATTCTCCTTCTACCCAAACGGTACCGGCATCAATGGCGGTCTGCTCAGTTTCCGAAATGGCCGGTAAAATGTTGAGTGCATCCAGCAATTTTAAAATAGGACCCGAAAGCACCGCTCTTCTCACAGGTTTCACATTGAAGAGAATAGCCGCTGCCACATAAACCATAAGAAGCCAGACAGGAGTACCCAACCCCACAAGAGCCGCAAAACCGGCAACAGCCCACAGCCACAGTGGTGCACCCTTGTATCCAAAAATGAGCAGAAGCAATACGATTGATCCCCACACTACCCAACCGGGCAGTTCTGCAAAATATGCCAACTGCTGTAGTAACGTATGCATGATTTCCTCCTTTTATGCCGGTGTTTTTTCTATGACAAACCCTTTCAAAATATGGTTGATGGCCTGTTCAATAAACTGATCCTGCGGAATGCGTGTATCCAGGCGTTTATTCAAGATCACGGAAACCACGCCGTGCAGCTGTGCCCATAATGTATAGGCACTGATCAGTGAACTTTTCACATCCAGCGATTCGTTTTCCCCTCCTGTTTGGATGATTTCAGCAAGAAGTTCGTAGGTACTTCGGACATCTCTGAACTTTTCTTTCGGATATTTGGGCATCTCCTCGGGGCGTACCATATAAATGACTTCATACTCCTGCGGGTGCTTCAATGCATATTCAATATAGGTTCTGGCAAGTATTTCGAGCTGCTCTATCATACTTTTTGAGGGGTCCAGAACCTCAATCAACGCCTGTTTTAGATGTTCGATACTCTCCTCAATCAGGGCCAGCAGCAGGTCGTCTTTATTTTTGAAGTGTAGATAGATACTGGTGGCCGTCACATCACAGCGCCCGGCTATTTTCCTCATCGACATTTTACCAAAACCATCTTTGATGAGTATTTCTCTGCTGACATTCAGTATTTCTTCGCGGAGTGACATATAAACAAGGTTAACACTGTTAAGTAGATAATTTTAATTTATCAAAATTGTGATAAATGTCAAGAATGGCCTCTGGAAATCTGCGCTTTATTCCCCCTTTGCCTGCCATCCCTTTCTAATGATGCAGAGCAAATCACACGGATCAGATTCAGTCTCTTTCTGCAAGCGAAGAACTTATTAAGAATGAAATCAAAATTATAAATTACCTCTACCTCTGTTTTTACTTACAATTTCAAAATGCTTTGCTACATTTTTTGTGTTTTTCGACCAATGCTTTATCCCTGAAAGGCTTGTCCGTCGAGAAAACAGACAAGTTTCCTGTTGGCTGTAGCTTGCGATGTTTTTTACAATTCATAGCTCATTATTAGCCAATGGCTTTTGTATGTTGAAGGTTGACCAAAAAACATTTCAAAATTTATTATCTATGTTCAAAACCATTGCCATACTATTTCTGATCTTTGGTTTATCTGTTCCTGTTTATGCTCAAAGCCAATCTCCACTTCCGCCCTATAAAGACAGTACCCTGACAACAGAAGAACGTGTTCAGGATCTGCTGGACCGATGTTTTACGGGATACCTGGGGATTTGACGGATTTGTGGTTTCGGATCTTGGAAGCATTGAAGGGCTTCGCGGAAGCCACAGAATTGCAGAAACCAACCGTGATGCTGCCTCACTTGCCATGCTTGCCGGCGTGGATGCCGACCTTGGCGGTAACGGATATGGGCAGCACCTGCAAGAAGCTGTTGAAGCAGGTGATGTACCTGAAGAAGTACTCGACAGAGCTGTAGCAAGAGTTCTAAGGCTGAAGTTTGAAAAGGGCCTTTTTGAAAATCCCTACGTTGAACCCGATCGTACAGAATCAAAGGTGAGAACCGAAGAGCATATCGAGCTTGCGAGAGAAGTGGCCCGACAGTCGGTAACACTGCTAAAAAACGAAAACGACCTGCTTCCGCTCAACAAAAACCTCTCAAATGTTGCAGTTATCGGCCCCAATGCGCATAACATTTACAATCAGCTTGGAGATTATACGGCCCCACAGCCGGCAGATAATGTAATCACCGTTCTCGAAGGTGTCCAAAACATAGTATCTCCTCAAACCGAGGTTAATTATGTTTGGGCAACCGCCATTCAGGATACCACTCAAACCGACATACCAGCTGCAGTTGAAGCGGCTGAGCAGGCTGATGTTGCGATTGTTGTTTTGGGTGGCTCAAGCGCGCGCGATTTCGAAACCACTTTTCTTGAAACCGGGGCCGCCATTGTAGATGCCGATGCAGAACAGGAAATGATAAGTGACATGGAAAGTGGTGAAGGATATGACCGTGCAACCCTGGATCTGCTGGGTAAACAGATTGAACTTCTGCAAGCCGTGGAAGCAACAGGAACTCCCACAGTACTGGTGCTCATAAAAGGACGTCCACTGCTTTTAAACTGGCCTGATGAACATATCCCGGCCATCGTAGATGCATGGTATCCCGGCCAGGAAGGTGGTAATGCCATCGCCGAAGTACTGTTTGGTGATTACAATCCGGCCGGCCGCCTGCCCATTTCTGTACCGAAAGCAGTCGGACAAATACCGGTTTACTACAACCAGCTAAAACCGGCCCATCACGATTATGTGGAGATGGATGCCAATCCGCTTTACAGCTTTGGCCATGGACTAAGTTATACAACTTTTGAATACAACAATCTTAATATTCAGGTTCAGGAGAATGAAGATGATATTCGGGTTTATGTGGCATTTGATGTTACAAACACCGGTGAGCTGGATGGCGATGAAGTCGTACAGCTTTACCTGCGCAATAATTTCAGTTCTGTGGCTACCCCGGTTCAACAGCTCGAAGCATTCAAGCGGGTACACATCAAAGCCGGAGAGGAGAAACGTGTAGAATTTGAATTAACCTCTGAAAATCTTTCTCTTTTTAACATGCGCATGGACAGGGTGGTTGAACCCGGCACATTTACAGTTTTAGCCGGTGCATCTTCCAGTGACATCAGGCTGTTCGAAGAGTTTAAAGTCAATCGCAGTTACACTCTGCCTAAATAGGGTCAATGTATTAGCAGGTCTTCAAATAATATTATCCCAGAAAATTAATAACCACAGTGTCAACAATTTTTATCTATGAAATCACAAACTCATTTTCTAATTACAGCCATTATTTCTCTGATTCTGGTATCATGCAATTCAAACGTTAATCAGGTGCCACCGCCCGAACCCGTTTATCCAATTCCAACCGAAGCACAACTTGAATGGCATGAAATGGAGCTTCTTGCTTTTATCCATTTTACAACTAATACATTTACCGGGGTTGAATGGGGATACGGAGATGAAAGCCCTGACATTTTTAACCCAACTGAAATGGATGTTAATCAATGGATGGATATTCTGAAAGATGCCGGGTTCGAAGGTGTTATTCTGACGGCCAAACATCATGATGGTTTCTGTCTCTGGCCCAGCGAATACACAGAGCATTCGGTGAAAAACAGCCCGTATAAAGACGGAGAAGGAGACGTTGTACAAGAAGTATCAGATGCCAGCAGAGAACATGGTTTAAAATTTGGCGTCTACCTCTCTCCATGGGACAGAAACAGGGCCGATTATGCAGAACCTTCCTATATCGATTATTATCGCAAGCAGCTTGAGGAAATTTTTACCCAATACGGGCCAATTTTTGAAATGTGGGTTGACGGGGCCAATGGCGGTGATGGTTACTACGGAGGGGCCAATGAAACCCGGATTATTGACCGCGAAACATACTACGATTGGCCGAATACCTTCGAATTTGTACGCGAATTACAACCCGAACCGAAGGTGCTTATCTTTAGTGATGCGGGCCCGGATATCCGCTGGGTTGGCAATGAACAGGGATGGGTGAGCGAAACCAACTGGAACACAATAAATAACGATACCCTTTATGCAGGAAAAGCCGGAATTGAAAATTTACTTTCCACCGGCTCTGAAGATGGCACAAAATGGATTCCTGCCGAAGTTGATGTTTCTATCCGGCCGGGATGGTTCTATCATGCTGAGGAAGATTCACTGGTAAAATCACCCAAAACCCTTTTTGATATTTATCTCAGCTCCGTTGGGCGCGGCTCAAACCTGTTGCTGAATATTCCACCCGACAGGCGGGGTTTGATTCACGAAGAAGATGCAGCATCCCTTAAAAAATGGAGGGAAATGCTCGATGATGCCTTCAGTAATAATTTTGCAGAAGGTGCGCTGGCCTCGGCCGATTCCTACAGGGGAAATGCTTCAGAATACAGCCCGGTAAACCTCACAGATGGCAACAAAGAAACCTACTGGGCAACGGATGACGACATCTCCACAGGTACGATTGAAATTAGCCTGGTCGAAGAAAAAGAGGTCAATTATGTTCTCTTGCAAGAGTATATTCGCTTGGGACAGCGTGTCCGGTCATTTTCAATTGATGTTTGGAAAGGCGGCCAATGGGAACCTGCTGCAGAAGCTACAACGATCGGGTATAAACGGATCGTTGAAATGGATGGGGTAACCACAGACAACATTCGTATTCATATTGAAGATTCAAAAGCATCTCCGGTGATTTCTGCCGTCGAAGTCTATTAAACGACGTTCTGTTTTATGAGTCATTGATTTAGTTGAAGGGGTTTCTGATTTTTTTCAAAAAAAGATACATTTTTGGATATGTATACTGCCGGTACGGTACTTACTTGCCATAAGACATTAATGTTTTTTAAGGTGAAAAATAATATAAAAAATACCTCGATATTTAAGTACATTATAAGCAAAGCTTTGAAAAATATATGTGTGCGACGCTGAAGATTTCACAATTAATTTATCTTGTAGGCATATAACTAAAAGTAAACCGGCCTGATGATGAAGATTGTTTTTATCAGTGGTTATACAATACCGGAGCTATATTTCATTCACAAAATTCAACAAAAGTATCCTGAAGCCGCGGTAGTTCACCGAAAAGCTACTGAGACTGGATCCCCGATTGTTCCGCTATATAAGAAAAGGCCTTTTTTCAGGCATCTAATAAACGGTATAGATTGGAAAATTCGCCGCATTTGCTGGGACCGGCTGTTTTTTCCGAATAAGGCCTATCCAGAAATCATGAACAGACATCCCATAGAGTGGCATCTGCATAACACACCTGTAGGAACAGCACATATAAAGAGCCTTTCACCAGATATACTTATTACCTGCAGGGCTCCTATCATATCAAACGAACTGATAAGAACCCCAAAAATTGCTGCTATCAATATACATACAGGAATTGTGCCGCAATATCGCGGAAATGACACTATATTCTGGCCACTCTACTATTCTGATTTTGACTATATTGGTGGAACCATACACCTCCTTTCAGAAGGGCTCGATAAAGGGAATGTTCTTATACAGGTGAGGCCTGACCTGCACCCCTCTGATGGACTTTTCAGCCTTGAATTCAAAACGACACTAAGACTTGCTGATGCATTACTTTATATACTGAAAACCATTGAAACCGGTTCGCCAAATCTTACTGGCAAACCCCAGGAATTTAAAGGACGGAATTTTAAAGCATCGAAGCGTACACCCGGAAAAAGCCTGAACTATTTGTTTCGCAGAATAAAAGGGACCTCCCGGCCACCCGAACAAACCGGCCGGGTCACCTATTGGCTATAGCTGGAGTTTCTTCTCAAACCGGTGCCTTTACTCCAACTACGACTGTTATAATGCTGTTTGAATAAATCAATATTGAACAAAATTAGTTTGCTTTACCTGCCAATTATATAAATAAAAGCCATTTAGTTCTATTTCATCCAACTCTGAAAGCCACATAACGTATGGTTTTTCCATCCTTCAGGTGAATTGTTTCGTAGTGGGTTTTAACGGAAAGCAGTTTATCATCGGGTGCCTGACTATACAGATCATCAATTTTTCTGACGATTGAACAACCTTCTTTCTGAATGGTCTCTAACGTAAAATCATAAAGCTCAACCGAATCGGTTTTGAGATGGATGATTCCGCCCGGTTTTAAAAGCTTCCGATAAATATTCAGAAATTTTGATGAGGTCAGCCTTTTTTTCCACTTGGATTTTTTAACCAGATAGGGATCGGGAAACGTGATCCAGATTTCATCCACCTCATCTTTTCCGAAATAGTCGTGAAGATGATCAATAAAAATGCGCAGAAAACGGACATTTCCCAGGTCGTTTTCAAGAGCACTTTTGGCACCCCGCCAGATTCTCGGGCCCTTAATATCTACCCCGATATAATTCCTGTCCGGATTTTTTCCGGCCATAAAAAGAGTATACTCCCCTTTTCCGCATCCCAGCTCCAGGGTAATCGAATTTGAGTTTTTAAAAAAATCCTCATTCCATCGGCCTTTGGGACGGTTTATTTCTCTGAAATAGGTGTGCTCAATTACATTTGGAAACCGGGCGGCTTCAACCATCCGCCGAATCTTGAATTTTCCGCTCATACCGGGTATCCAATTTATTTTTTATGGATTTCTATGCAGTGATGAATCT
>SKYV01000232.1 GCA_007127745.1 Balneolaceae bacterium | reverse complement strand
CTGCCTGGAAAAAGACAAAAACGAGCATATTCTCATCGTTAGAATGTTAGAAAATAACTATAAATTCAATGATATAAATACAACAGAAATTCTCAGTTTATTGAGAAAAAAATATGAGAGAGTTACACTTTTTGATGATGGAGCACGGGCTTCGATAGATTTCCCACAGGCACTCCCTCTGGTTGATATTTATTTCCATTGCCAGGTTTATAAGGACAGAACTTTATACACCAAACCGCTTCACCGCGGCCAGCTTTACAGCGATTACTTTTTTAAAAAGGGCATTCAAAATAACGATGATTATTACTCTGTTCCGGTTGAGGAAGAACATTTAAATAAAATAAAAGTTGCCTGGAATATTGGTGCAGGGTGCTATCCGAGGATTGACTGGCTGCGCAGGGCGGGACTGCTCGCAAGCGGACTCACCAGGCCATCTGTAGTATCTCTGTTTTATACAGATCCGTCTAAATCAAAACCACCCAAAAACAGGGAAATCTATGATATTCAAGCCAGATTCAGCATTCAAAATGAGCCAACAATAGCCAAGCAACGGGTTCGTGTTTTGGAGGAATTATCCGGGAACAAGTCTGTATTAACAGGGATGACGAGTCAGAAACAGTTCAAGAAAGAGATCAGGAATTCAAAAATTGTTGTGAGCCCGTTTGGCTGGGGTGAAGTCTGTTTCCGCGATTTTGAAGCCATTCTGAACGGTGCTCTGTTACTCAAGCCGTCCATGGATCATCTCGAAACCTGGCCTGATATTTATGTACCCGATGGTACTTATATTTCCTTTAGATGGGATGCGCAAGATTTGAATGAGAAAATTGATATGATTCTCGCTGACGATGAAAAAAGAAGAGAAATTTCTAAAAATGCCTTTAGCATGTATATGAAAAGCCTTAATGAACTTGATGAGAGAGTTAAGAAGATGGTCGATTTAATTATCGGCCAATAAGATATTTCAAATCCCTAAATTCCTTAAGTCAAGGTTTTTTTTACTTTATGTTCAATGGGCTTAAGAATGTAATTAATATAATAAATAAATCTAATTAGTTGTTTGTTTAACATGAAGTTAGGTATTCGGTAATAATATGCTAAAGCATCGTTTTTATAGAAAGCGTCAGAAAATTTTTGAACCCGTTCTAAGGATGCCATTTCCCTTAATTTTTGTTTCGAAACAGTAGAATCATGATTTGATAATAATATCTTAGGAATTTTTAAAAAAAACCAAAAAGCGAATAGTTTGCCTAAATAAGCAGCATTATGTTCAACTTTATGCCATTCCGGGAAAAGGTGATACAACTTTGTGAATAAAGTTATATGAACATCTATCAATGAATCATCATATTTTTCTGATACGAACTTGTTTTCATGCACATAATAGCTTTTATCCAAAACATACAAGCTCGTAGTATGGCTTAAAAAATCTAATGTAAAAGCCATATCCTGGGATCTTTTGAATGCTGGAAAATGAATGTTGTACTTATCGATTACACTTTTTTTGAACACTTTATTCCATAAAGAAAATCGAATTCCCTGATGTAAAAGATTACAGAGTTCTTGTTTAATTATTTTTCTTGAATTCAGTTTTAATTCTGGCAACGAAGATTCAGTAATAATACATTTCTTTCCTTTTTTTTCTCTTTTGGTATATCCAAAAATCACAACATCCGGCCTATCCAATTCAATAACCTCACTGATATTGGATAATGTGTTGATTCTGATTCTGTCATCAGAATCAACAAAATAAATATATTGCCCCCTCGAACGTTTTAGCCCTTTATTACGTGACGGTCCAGGCCCTTCATTTTCTGAATGTATCACATAAATATTACTGTACTCTGATGCGTACTGATCACACAAATTTCCTGATTGATCTGTTGATCCATCGTTCACCAGTATAATTTCAAAGTTTTGATAGTTTTGAGCCAAAATGCTCTCCATACATACAGGGAGTGAAGATTCTGAATTGAAAACCGGAATTACAATTGTGAATAGTGGTTCGTGAGCCAACTTGCTGATTTTTGAATTTAGTGTTGATTAATTCATATCATGTATTAACTAAATTTTCGCAGTTATACATAAATTTTCAACCAAACGACGTATTGATTTTCATATGCCTCATGGAATTTACTATGAGACGAGACTGAGCGGTAAAGATCAACTGCGAATATTGAGTTTTTAATTAATCACCTTTTTGAATTTTTTGTAATATAACGTGATAAAAGATAACCTTAAGATATTATTATTTTCCACCAAGGGCGCAGGAACCCATTATTATGGGCCTGGGATGAGTGCCTATCGGATGTATAAAGGTTATGATTCTGAAAATATTTCATTATCGCTTGTTCATGGATTTGCACACCAGGAAAACTTACCGGTTTTTAACGAACAATTCTTTATCTCAAACTTAAAAAGCAGGAGTCTTTTTTCAGGATTCATATTTTCAGCCAGATTGAAAAAATGGATCAGTACAAATATTAAACAGTTTGATGTAGTACATTGTTTAGGGGGATATCATGCTTCATTTATCATGGCAAAACTGAGTGAAGATCGGGGAGTGCCTGCATTCATAAAAATAACGGAATCCGTAAATACCGGGTTCAATAAGAGCTCAACCATTTCCAACATACTTGGATTACGTAAATACAGGCTTAAATATGCCAATCACATTTCCGGTTATATTTCAATTAGCAGCCGGATAACAAAACAATTAACAATGGCAGGAATTGATTCGTCAAAAATTCACGAAATACCAAACGGTGTGGATGTGAATAGGTTTAGGCCGCTTAGCGGCCAAGAAAAAAAGAGCTTTAGAAAAAAAATGGGAATAGATGATATATTTACCATCATTTTTACAGGAGGCTTTAGTAATCGAAAACATCCATATTTGATTGTCAAAGCGTTTGAAAAATACTACAATACCAGTCAAATACAATTACTTTTAATTGGACCCGATCGTGATTTTGGTGAAGAGAGACATCGAATTCAAAACATTTTATCTGCAAAAAATGTGCAAAATGTGAAGCTATTACCTTTCACAAATAACATTAAAGAATATTATCAAATCTCAGATATTTTTGTATTGCCTTCATCAGAGGAAGGATTATCTAACTCTATGTTAGAAGCCCAGGCTTGTGGCCTTCCTGCAGTTGTTACAAAGATATCAGGTTCAGAAGACTTGATAGATGAACAGTTCAATGGAACTTTTGTAACTCATGATGAAAAATCAATTATTAATGGAATAGACAGATATTTTAATAATCCGGATACCTTAACTACTCACTCTTTGAATGCCAGAATAAAAATAGTTCAAAATTATTCAGCTGAAAGTGTGTTTAACAAGCATATCGAATTATTTTCAAAAGCTAAAAATCAATAAAATAAATACTCCTTTGCACTTGTTATCCTCATCTGATTTCAAGACGGTTAACTTGATATTGAATAGAATTAAGAGCTATTTTTATAAGCTAATCAAAAATTGATATATAAATTTGCGACAAATAGAGCTTACATATGGCGATGCACGTATAAGTCTGGATGAGTTTTTAATAAAATTCGCTGTAAAGCCTGCAGTTGTCTTAATGATTTATTTTGGTTTTTTTGCAAGGCAGCAAGGTTTTATGGGATTAGGCGGTGGAATGATAACAGCATTATTAAGTTTTGCTCTTATGCTGTTTTGTGGCTATCATTTTTTTTATAATGAAAAAAAGCAGACCTTATCACAACTTGCTGTAGCAGTCTCAATTTTCTTCATTTTCATTGGCGTAACACCTTTTTTATCATCTTTAGTTTTTGATGCAAATCCCAAAGCCATATTCAGATTCTCATTTGAGGTTGGAGTTGCGTTCTTTCTGTTTTTTTCTTTTTACTACCTTGTTAGAGTTAAAATAATCACTCCCCGTTTTTTTATCTATTCCATCGCAATTTTGGGTGCATTTGCAGCATTTCAGGTAATTTTTAGTTTGATTGGAGTATCTCAATTTAGGCGTTTATACATTGGGCTTGGGTCTGTAAATTATACAGCAAATACATTCACAATATGTTTTATAGCCTGGATTGCAATCATATACAAAGAGTATATATTTGTTGATTCTAATAAACCTCGTCTTTTTCTATATCTATTTTCTACATTTATTGTTTTCATAATCGTTTTTTTATCTGGCACAAGAAGCGCCGCAATCGCTTTTATAATTGGATTAGCGATGTTTCAGTTTTTTGGGATGAAGAGCAAAAAAATAAACAGAATGATTCTTTTTATGCTCATTCTTGCTGTATTTTTCATAATTTTTTTGAGTACCAGAATTGACCTGTCATTTTTTCTGGATCGATTTACCTATGCCCAAATTACTAGAATGGCAATGATTAGGTTTAATCAATATGCGATGTCTATAACTGATTTAACATTTCTCGAGTTTTTGATTGGCAGGCCAGATTTTTACACATTTTCCAACAGTGTGTCGGGTTCGAGAATTATTAACACTCACAATTTTATTTTAAGTGTCATAAGATATAATGGTATCCTTTCATTTATTTTAGTGGCATTTTTGGGATTAACCATTATTAGTACCTACTTAAAAAACTACTCATTAAGAAGAAATTTACCTCGAATAAGATTATCGGAAGCAACAATTATTGTTTTTTTAACAATTGTTTTTATCTATTCAATGTTTAGTGGTGGTAGAATGACAAGAATGTTCTCTTTTTATATAATTATCGGTTATTGTATAGGGTTTTTTGATCTAATGAAGTCTTATTCGTATAAAAAGCACTACAAAAAATTTGTTTTATAAGTATTTCAAACTGATATCACATAAATTGAAAATAGCATATCTTGTAACTCGTTCTGATACTATTGG
>SKYV01000051.1 GCA_007127745.1 Balneolaceae bacterium | reverse complement strand
CGGTTCAAAAAAGCAGTAAACGGCAGCCTGTCTTCACTTTCTGAATTCCAGCTTAGTGCCGAGCCGTATACAAATGGCGCGATACTGACCGGCCAGTATTGCCAGTGTCCCATATCACCCCAGTCGGTCAGCAGCATTCCCCGGGCATCATTTTGAATGGCACTCTGTACAGCGTTGCTGATATTTTGCTTCATGTTGTCGGTTCGGCCTGTGATGGTTGTCCAACTGCTGGTTCCGGGACAGACCATGAAATCCAGCCCTGCCTCGCGATATTTACCGGTTTGATCCATAAACGGATGCACATCCTCGTATCCCCATTCAAGCAGGATCACATCATCCGGTATCTGGGGAATGATCTCCGGGTGCTTGGTGACGATATCACCCCACATCATCATCTGCCTTTCATGCTTTTCGGTAACAAAATCTTCCAGCTCCTTCACAAAATCGATGTAGAGCTGCCCTGCACCTTTTTCCTCAGCGAGATCTCTGTTTTTGCATTGACCAAGTTCAAAAGGCTCATCGAGATTGGCGTTGAAATATTCGGAGCTGAAATTGGGCAGTATGTCGTCCGTCATCTGTTTTACAAGCTCCATGCTTTGCGGATCCGATACATCGAGCGTGGATTTATAATCGAGCAGCCCCAGAAGTTTGAATCCGTCGGGACATTCGGCCAAATCGGCGAACTCTTCCGTTTCCAGCCATGCATTCATATGGCCCAGCGAGTTTTGGTTGGGAACCAGGTCGATGAACCGCTCTTTTGCATACCGGTCGAGTGCCTGTATTTCTTCGCCGGTAATAGGCGTTTCCGACTCATCCCATACGTGCCTGAAAGAGGGATAATCAAAAGAAAACCCCTCAACATAGAGCTGCAGATGGTTGTATTTGAGGCCGGACAGAAAGTCCACGATTTCGTAGAGAGTATCCATCGTGGGAATTTTGTCGCGGCTGATGTCGAGCATGGCTCCCCGAACAGCCAGATCAGGCCAGTCGGTGACAGTCAGGCCGGGAAGGCTTTCATCAGACTGCTGCAGCAACTGTTTGAGCGTAACCAGTGAGTAAAACAGTCCGGCTT
Source organism: Balneolaceae bacterium (assembly GCA_007127745.1). Taxonomy (GTDB): domain Bacteria; phylum Bacteroidota; class Rhodothermia; order Balneolales; family Balneolaceae; genus Rhodohalobacter. The sequence goes on along the minus strand of SKYV01000051.1, from coordinate 3,861 downwards.
CATCAGCATATCGGATATTTACTGCCTGCGATCGGATCTCTAACCTGTAGCCCTGCGGCTGCAAATCGGCATCGGGGCTGAATTGGAATGAAGCAGGCCCGGAGCGGCTAACCGGAATCTCAAGCTGTTGTTCAATGAGATTCCCGATAAGTTCTCGCTGATCATCCGGTGATTGAAAATGTATGGTTTCGGGCACAGAAAAAGTTTCGTCCGAAAACTCCATCTGCTGCGGAACGGGAATCAGCGCAAAGGGAATGTCCGGATCTTCTGCAGCCGATGAGGAACCAAAAGTGTATTCAACGTCATCAGGCAGCGACGGCGGCGGCTGATATTTTACGTGATACCAGATCAGCAGCCCGGCGATTATCAATCCCCCGAGAATGAGCAGCGTATAAAAAACAGTCAGAAAAATTTTCATATCAGATTACACTACAGACATATTTACAATTTCAACTTCTAACCACATATGTTAGCAACCCATTTTAATTTAATGATGAAGACAGAGGAATATATTAAACATCGGAAATGCGAACCTGCTCTGTTTATGATTCGATCTCCTGCCACAAACCAATTGTGATTTCTTCTTACAGACAACTTCTCAATTATATGGTAAAGGTTTGGCGATTATCATGGTAATAACACCAGCAACGGAGCGGGGAGCTCATGATTTTAACTCGAGGGCATTTGGCTTTGTATTTAGTGAAAATCCCTGATGTAAGAATTTGCAATATTTAAATCAGATTATTAATTGCGATAAGACTAAATTTGGCCTGAGAAATTTCATTGAGTGGGATAAGGTTTAGGGCTTATCCCATTCAATGTTGGTTTATGACTGGAATTGCTTACTGTTTGTTATGGAATGCATCCAATCGTTCCCGTGCTGTTTGTGTGAAGGTATCATCATCTCCCCGCTTGTTACTCAGAACTTCATAGCCCTGCTCCAGATAATATTCCGCTTCATGATTTTCACCAAGTTCAGAAAGTGAGTAACCGATACTGCTTTTTGCGAGTGCAATATGCCAATGGCCGTGTGGCAACTTTTCTTTCCTGATATCGAGGCATTTTTCCAGAACGGACAATGCCTGATTATGATCACCTTTTTTTTGTAAAACGGATGCAAGATTATAAAGGGCATGAGCATAATGCAGGTGTCTTTCGCCTAATTGATTTCTAAAAATTGATACTGATTCTTTAATTAACCGTTCAGCTTCATCAAGTTGATTCAGTTCCAATAAATTCAAACCCAGGTTAAGCTTAGAAATTGCAATGTCAGTATTATTATGGTCATAGTGAGTTTTCAAAATATCTAATGCATCACTTATATGAATACTTGCCTGTTCATGATCATCTCTGTACCAGTAAAGATTGCCTAAACTATTTAAATTTGCAGCAACAGCAGGATGATTGTTACCAAGAATTGTTTTGTTAATTTGAAGAGCTTCGTGCAAAAATTGTAATGCAGAATCGTATTGCCCGGTGTTTTGCTTTAGAATGCTTAGGTTATTCAGCGTATTGGCAGTGTGAGGGTGATTGTAGTCTAAGACGTTTCGCCTCATTTCAAGTGCCTTTAAATAGTATGCTTCGGAAGATTCATATTCACCAATATGACGTTTAAGGGTTCCCATATTGTTATATACTGTTGCAAAACAATGATGGTCTTCTTCAAAATAATTATGTTGTGATATTGCTTTAGAATAATACTCTTCAGCTTCGGTGTAGTTATTTTGTTCCCGCTCAATTAGCCCAAGGTTACTGTATATGCAAGCAATGTCAGGATGGGATTCATCAAAAATGTTTTTTTGTATATCAAGCGCTCTTAAATTATAACTTCGTGCTTCTTCAAAATTTCCTTGCAATCGTTGTAATGTGCCAAACAGGGCCAGATGATGCAGAATAACTTCATTTTCATTATCAAACGTATTACGGGCTAATTCATATGATCTTGTTAATATCTGTTCAGCACGTTCCAGCTCCATGATTGTAAGATATATATTGCCGGCTGTTTGTAAGAGTTCAATCTGCAGCTCGGGTTGTCCGCTCAAACCATCAATTCTTGCAATTCCCTGATCGAGCATTTCTGCTGCCGTAGGTGCTTCTCCCTGGTTTATTTCAGGATCGGCCATTTCAAACAGGTTCACAAAAAAACTGCTTATTTGTTCTGCTTTTTCAGCTTCCTGGTGGGCTATGTCTCTCTCTTTCGCAAGCTGGTTGTTATGATAGGTTAGTAAAGAAAAGATACCCAATACCAATAAAAAGGTTACGGTCAGTGCTATTCGGTTACGCTGAATAAATTTCAACGAACGATAAACAAACGTGGAATGTCGTGCATTAACGGGCAGCCCGTTCAGATATCGTTCAATATCATCCCTCATCAATTCAACAGAACTGTAGCGCTGTTCAGGTTCTTTATTCAGTGTTTTTAAAATGATAGCTTCCAAATCCCGGGAGATCGGGCCAATTTCATTTTTTTCGATCCGCCCGGGCCTTACAGGAGCCTTATTTTGAATTATAGACTTAATTTCACTTATGGAATGATCATCAAACTGAAGAGGGTGCTCGCCGGTTACCAGCAGGTATAACAAAGCTCCCAATCCGTAAACATCAGTAGCAATGGAGGGATCTTCGGATCGGATTTGTTCGGGAGCTGCAAATTTAAAGCTGGCAACAAATTGTCCCTCCCTGGTTTTCAGAGGCAGCATTTTTTCGGCATCGGGATTTAAAAACTTGGCAATACCAAAATCCATTATTTTGATTTGTCCCTCTTTTGTAACCAGTATGTTTTGAGGTTTCAGATCCCTGTGAATAACCAGTTTTGTGTGGGCAAACTGAACAGCTTTGCAAATCTGCAAAAACAGTTTCAGGCGGGCGGTCACGTCCAGTTTCTTTTTTTTGCAATATTCATCCACTGGCAGTCCGTCCACATATTCCATAGTAAGGTAGGGAGTGCCGTCGTCTGTAATTCCACCGTCGAGCAGCCGTGTAATATTGGGATGATTGAGCCTGGCAAGTATTCTTTTTTCGTTGATGAACCGTTTTCGCAAATAGGACGAGAAAAAACCGCCGCGCAGAAACTTGATGGCTACTTTTTGATCGAACTCGCCGTCTATCCGTTCAGCCAGATACACCGAACCCATTCCACCCTCACCAATAGGCTCTGTAATCTTATAAGGGCCTATTGTAATGCCAATAACATTTTCCCGGATCTGTTTATCAGCAGAATATTCCGGGCCGGAAATCAAATCCGACTCAAGATTGAAATCCGGGTTAAGAAAATTGCAGTCTTCGGCTTTTTTTATGAATGAATAATAGTCAAGTGCCTCAATCAACAGATCGGGATTATGGCTGCAGCTTTTCTTTATGAATAATTCTTGGGCTTCTTCTTCCAGTTCAAGTGCTTCATCAATAATACCTTCAATATCCTGCCAGTATTTATAGACATTCATCGTATTCTGATTTGCTTGATCTTTAATTTTATACAGCGAAGCGTTTACATCGGTCAATGTATTATAATAAAGCGAAAAAAATCTTTTATTTGGCTCATTTAAGATGACCCTGCAGTTCTTTATAAAGCAATCCACGGGCTTTAGCCCAATCCCGTTTCACCGTATTTTTTGATATGCCCATAACCTCGGCAGTATCTTCAATGGTCATTCCTCCAAAAAAGCGATAGTCAACCACCTCAGCCATTCGGGGGTTTATGTTATGTAGTTTCTGTAATGCTTCATCCAGGTTTATGATTTGCTGTGCCTTTTTTCTTGCGGGAATGATTTCGTCGATGTACGTTTGCTTAACAACATCACCGCCGCGTTTTTTTGTGAGCTTTTTCCGGGCATAGTCAATCAAGAGTTGTTTCATACAGAT
>SKYV01000069.1 GCA_007127745.1 Balneolaceae bacterium | reverse complement strand
GAACCGAAGTGTTATCTCCGTTGTCGATATAATATTGAAAGGCATCTGCCGCCAGTTTAAATTCCCTGGCCGAAACCAACTGGTTGGCAAGGGAAAACAACGAATAAATGGTATAACTGGTTTGATTTTCGTAGCGCCTTGCAAATACAAAAGCCCGCTGATATTCATGCGTTTCCATCAATAGCCAGGATAAGAGCTGATAGAGCGGTGAATAGGCGTCGTGGTTGTGATCGAGTTCCATCAACTGATCTTCCAGTTCGAAGGCTGCAATTTGAAATAATTGATCATCCCTCATTCTCAAAAACCTTTGCTGAACCAGACTCATCTGATCGGGCGAATGGATGATTAGCCGGAAATATTCGTTTACAGACTCTTCAAACCGGCCGGCCTGCAAGTAAATGTTGGCCAATTCATTCAGAAAAAGGGTTTCGTTGCCAAACTGTTCCTGTGCATTTCGGTAAAGGTTAATGGCGGCATCGTACTCCTGCCGGCCGGCCATGGATGAACCGATGGTATAGTACGACTGGATATTGCCTGATTCTCGTTCGGCTTCGTGTTGCCATACGTTCATTGCGGCCTCCCTGTCTCCCCGCAGGTGTAGAATTTCTGCCAGCTTCATGGCCGCCTGAATTCTGAACCGCTGTTCGGCTACCTGTTCCCGGGCAATTTCTTCGGCTTTGTCAAATTCTTTCAGGTTTACCAAGCAGTCAGTGTACTGGTCGAAATAAACGTAAGAGCGCGGGTTATTTTCGTACAGCTCTTCGAGTATGGGTAGTGCCTCTTCAAAGTTTTGCTGCTGCATTAAAATGTTGGCCCGTTGATAATCGGCAGACTGTGCCCAAACCATGCCTGTGGTAAGAACGCAAAAAAGCAGAGACAGTGAAAGTGAAGAAAAATATTTCATGAGTCAAAAAAACAGAGATTGTTGCGCACGGGGCATGTACTTTTTCAGATGCTGATAAAAGCTATTTAACGGGAAACCAACCACATTATAGTAATCACCTTCAACCTTTTTTACAAAAAGTGAGCCCAAATCATCCTGAATGCCGTATCCTCCGGCTTTATCAAATGGGCTGCCAGTGTCGATGTAATGGTCGATTTCACGATCTGATAACGCAGAAAAAGTTACATTTGTTCTTTCAAAAAACGTAAAATCGCCGATAATTTTTGATTCAGAATTTGTTCGCCCCACATAAACGCCCGTGTACACCTGGTGAGAGTTATTGCTCAGACGGCCGAGCATAATTGCAGCCTCTTGTTTGTCAGCCGGTTTTCCCAGAATTTCATCATCCAGGCAAACAATGGTATCTGCGGCGATAATTAGAGAATTTTCATGCCTTGATGATACATCCCGGCCCTTTCTTGATGAGAGTGTTTGAACCATTTCGGATGGGCTGTTATGCGAGCCGGAGTTTTCATCAATATCGGATGGGTCGATCATAAAGCGAAGGTTCACCTGCTTTAACAGAGCAGCTCGCCTGGGACTTGAAGAAGCCAGTACTGTTTTCATGAAACGATTAAAAATTCCTTGGTTATGTTTTTTCTGTTTTCAGATATTTGAATAACTTAAGCATTCCAATCATTCGCAAAAAATGAAGTTCCCAACAGAAAAAACAAGTGAAGGCAAATATGGCTGTTAAGAAGAAATACCGAAAGAAAAAAGAGCAGAAACCGATGCTGTTTACCCCGCTCAATTATAAATTACTGGGCTTGGGTGTCCTGTTGGTCGTTATCGGGTTCACAGTCATGCGCATAGAAAATGAAGTGTACGGAGTTGTATCGCTCTACATCTCGCCGGTGGTTATTCTGGCCGGTTATCTGGTGGTTATTTATGCCATCCTGAAAAAAGATCATAAAATAGAGGAACCAACCGTCAAGTCATCATAAATCTTGTATCGGCTAATTAACTACCTTTTTGGCTTTATTGTTATCTACCTCTTTATTCTTGAAGCTGGGATGTACGATCATACCCGGATTATCACCGGCCTCATTCTTTCCTGTATTGTAGCTTTCATTGCATTTTTTGGAAACTGGATTACACTGGATGCCATCAAAGGAGTGATTATTTTTGGCACCATTGTTTTGGGTTTTGCCGGATGGATTGTTGCTGCGGCCACCATATTCTTTTTTGTAACCGGCAGCCTGCTAACCCGAAGAAACAGAAAATCAGGAATAATAGATGAGAATAAGCAAAGTTTGGATCATCATCTTCAAAAACGCCGGGATGGCTATCAGATTTGGGCCAATGGCTTTTGGGTTGCCATATTTTGTATTGGTTATTTTTTATTTTCTCTGGAGGGGTTTTTGGTGGCTGCGTATGCCGCACTTGCAACAGCCACAGCGGATACCTGGGCAACCGAAATTGGAACTTTTGAACCCGGTAAAACAAAATTAATCACAACATTCCGTGAGGTTGAACCCGGCAGAGACGGAGGCATAAGCCTGAAGGGAACGCTCGCCACGATTGTGGGGGCACTGGCCATCGCCTTGTTTGTTATTGCCGGAGACTTTATGTTCGGTTTTCAGATTTTTATAATTGTATTTGTTTTTGGTGTATTCGGGTCTCTTACCGATTCTGTTCTCGGGGCTTTATTAACGGATAAAAACGAAATTATAAACGTACCGGCCGATTTCAGTGGGTCGTACAGCGCCTATCTGAATAGTGTAATTAACTGGATTTCAATCGGGTTTAGTGGATTACTTGCATTATTTACAACTCAACTCATGTTTTAGATGAAAAAATGGTATAGAAAGTTACACTGGCAAATTATTATCGGTTTAATCCTGGGCCTTTTTTGGGGACTATTTGCCAGTATGGCCGGGATGGCCGATTTCACATCCGATTTTATACGCCCGATAGGCACAATTTTTATCGATCTTTTAAAACTGATTGCCGTTCCACTGGTGCTCGCTTCACTCGTGGTGGGAGTGGCAAGCCTGAACGATATGACCCGGCTTTCAAAAATGGGGGGTAAAACGATCGGTATTTATATGGTCACAACTATGTTCGCCATCACCATTGGTTTAACAGTTGTGAACGTGATACAGCCGGGTGCAGCCCTTCCCGAGGAAACACGAACGGCATTGATGGAGAGTTATGGCGAAAATGTGGAGGGTCGTGAAGATACAGTTGAGGCTCTGCAGGAGCGAAGCCCGCTTGAATTTTTTGTAGATATTGTTCCCGAGAATTTTATTGAAGCTGCCGGTGATAATGCCAATATGCTTCAGATTGTGTTTATTGCCATTCTGCTGGGAATTGGACTTGTGAAAATACCGGCACAAAAAGGAGAGCCACTCATTAATCTGTTTGAATCATTAAATGATGTGATCATAAAAATTGTAGATCTCATCATGAAAACGGCACCCTACGGGGTTTTTGCACTTATGGCCGCCGTTATTGTGGATTTAACTGGTGATGACCTCGGGCAGGCCCTGATTCTTCTCAGGGCACTTGGCTGGTACTGTCTTGCTGTTTTAATCGGACTTCTGCTGCATGTATTAATTGTTTATTCATCGCTTTTCAAACTTTTTAGCAAGATGAAGCTGCGGGACTTTTTCAAAGCCATTCGTCCCGCAATTTTGCTGGGCTTCAGTACAAGTTCAAGTCTTGCAACACTGCCGGTTACCATGGAAAAAGTGGAGAAAAATCTCGGGGTGAATGAAGAGGTATCCAGCTTTGTGCTTCCGGTGGGTGCCACCATTAATATGGATGGAACCAGTCTCTATCAGGCCATAGCGGCCGTATTTATTGCACAGGCACTGGGCATGGATCTGACCATTGCCCAACAGCTCACCATTGTACTGACGGCCACAGCAGCATCAATCGGAGCGGCAGGTGTGCCGGGGGCAGGAATTATCATGCTGGTTATCGTTCTGCAGGCCGTGCAGGTGCCGATTGAAGGTATCGCGCTGATTTTGGGCGTTGACCGTATTCTGGATATGGCCAGAACCGCTGTGAATGTAACCGGTGATGCTGCCGTTTCTGTAGCAGTGGCTCACACCGAAGGCCTGCTGGGAGATCTGCACTTCGATGATGAAGACGCGGAATGAAAATCCTTTGATAAGGATTCAATATAGTAGATAATCATATCAGCATATATTTACCCCAAAGATAAAAATGGCTACATTCATTGCATTATTATTACTGGCAATTTTACCTGTCAGTAATTCGGCGACAGATACAGATGAAATCCGCTACGAAGAGAAGCTTGAGACCGCAATCGAGCATTTCTATCAGACCAATTGGATTGAGGCCCGGGATTTGTTCGATCACTTGCGAACCGTCAAACCTGATGATCCGCGACCGTATTTTTTTGAATCGATGATGCCGTTTTTGGAATACTTTTTTGTGGATGCATCTGAATCTCTTGCGGATGAGTTTTTTACAATGTCGGAAAAAGCGATTGATTTGAGCAGCAAACAGCTGGAAAAATCCCCTGATGATACCACAATGGTGCTTATGCTAAGCGGGCTTCATGGCTACAGGGGGCTGGTGGCAGCCGGAGAAAACAGATACAGAATTGCAATGGGAAGCGGGTTGACCGGTTTTAATTATACAAGAAAACTGCTTTCGATGAATTCCGACCGGCCGGATGCAAGAATCGGGCGCGGTATGTTCTACTATATGGTTGGCAGTATTCCAAATGGTTTGAGGTGGGCCTCCAATATGATTGGTATTCGTGCTGACATAGAAGATGGGTTTGATGAACTGAAACTGGCTGCTGAAAGTGAGAGTTACATTCGCAACGATGCCAAAATGATGCTGATGTACCTCTACAGTTTGGAAGAGAGATACGAAGAGGCACTTTATTACGCAACAGAGCTGACAAAGGCCCTGCCGGACAATGTGATTTTTCTTTATAAAAAAGCGGAAATTCTTGAGCAGCTTGACAATAACACCGAAGCATTGAACGTATATAAATCAATAATGGATAAAAATAACCCTGCACTTCCCG
>SKYV01000150.1 GCA_007127745.1 Balneolaceae bacterium | reverse complement strand
CTCCGTGTAGATGCGGTGGCCTCCATGCTCTATCTGGATTATTCAAGAGAAGAAGGCGAGTGGATTCCAAACCAGTACGGCGGCAGAGAAAATCTTGAAGCCATCAATTTTTTGCGCAGATTTAACGAAGTTACTCACGAATATTTTCCGGGAGTGCTCACATTTGCCGAAGAATCCACCTCCTGGCAGGGTGTTTCGCAGCCCACTTCTTCGGGGGGGCTGGGGTTTGATTTTAAATGGAATATGGGCTGGATGAACGATACACTCGCCTATTTTGAAAAAGATCCGATTTTCAGACAATATCACCAGGATCAGCTCTCATTTTCGCTGATCTATGCCTTTTCGGAGCAGTTTATCCTGCCACTTTCGCACGACGAGGTAGTACACATGAAACAGTCTCTGCTTTCAAAAATGCCGGGTGACGACTGGCAGAAGTTTGCCAACCTGAGGCTTCTTTATACCTATATGTTTGGCCACCCCGGAAAAAAATTGCTTTTTATGGGCAACGAATTTGCACAGTGGGAAGAATGGACTGAATCGAAGTCAATCGACTGGCACCTGCTTCAATGGGATACCCACAAAGGCATTCAAAATCTGGTGAAAGACCTGAATGATCTCTACAAAACCGAAACAGCTTTATTTGAGGTGGATACCCGCTGGGAAGGATTTCAGTGGATCGACATCAGTGATGCCGATAACAGCCTGTTATCATTCATTCGCCGGGGAAAAAATCCGGATGACTTTCTAGTTTTTATCCTAAATTTCACACCAACAACTCACAATGTTTACAAATTCGGAGTGCCAAAAGCCTGCCAATACGAAGTGATTTTAAACAGCGACTCTTCTTTTTACGGTGGCAGCAATGCCGGGCCTACTCTCGTTGAGGGACATGAGGGTGGATGGCACAATCAGCCATGCCACATAAATATCCCCGTGCCGCCACTTGCCGGTATTGCTTTAAAACCCAAATTGTAATTCAGTAATTTTTTAGTTCAATTTTTATATGAGATTTCCGCGATCCTGTGGCACACTGGCGCATCCAACCTCCTTTCCATCAAAATATGGGATGGGAGACCTTGGCAATAACGCAAGGGACTTTATTGATTTTCTGGCTGATACTGATCAATCCATCTGGCAGGTTTTACCGCTTAGCCCCACCGGCTACGGAAATTCTCCATATGCAAGTTACTCTGCATTTGCTGGCAACCATTATCTTATTAGTCCGGATTTACTGGTAGAAAAGGGGCTCTTGTTACCGGAAGAGGCTGAGTCTGCCCAAATATCCTACACCAAAGTTGCAGATTATACCCATTCATTCCTTCAAAAAGACAGGCTGTTCCAATTGGCTGCACGGCGGTTTTATCAATCTGCTTCGTCTGATGAAAAAGAACAATTGGAGGAATTTAAAGCAGCGAACAATGTGTGGCTGGATGATTATTGCCTTTTTATTGCCTGTTTAAAAGCGCACGATAACAAGCCGTGGAATCAGTGGGATATGGACCTTACCCGGCGAAATCCCAAGGCCATCCGGGCTTTCAGAAAAGAAAACACCGCCGAGATTGAATACCAAACCTGGCTGCAATTCGAATTTTTTAACCAGTGGTACGCAATCAAAGAATATGCAAACAGCAGAAATGTGAGAGTTCTTGGAGACATTCCCATTTTTGTGGATCATAACAGTGCAGATGTGTGGGCTAATCCCCGTTATTTTGAGGTAGACAGTCATGGAAACAGAATTTTAGTCGCCGGAGTACCGCCCGATTATTTCAGCAAAACGGGGCAGCTTTGGGGAAACCCACTTTATAACTGGCAAACTCTCGAAAAAGACAACTACAAATGGTGGATTGAGCGCTTTCGGCAAATGTTTGATTTGTTTGATGCCATCCGGGTTGACCATTTTCGTGGTTTTGATGCTTACTGGCAAATTGATGCCAACGAAAAAAATGCCATCAACGGCAAATGGGTGGAAGGGCCCGGCCATAAACTTTTTAACACTATCAAAAAGGAGCTGGGAGAACTTCCCATTATAGCCGAAGATCTTGGAGTAATTACTCCCGGTGTTGAAAAGCTCCGGGATGATTTCCAATTTCCGGGCATGAAAATTCTTCATTTTGCATTTAATTCTGATCCAAAAAACAGCTATTTACCTCATAACTATCCCCAAAACTGTGTTGTATATACCGGCACGCATGATAACGACACCACCATTGGCTGGTACAGATCGGCACCGGAAGAAGAACAACACCGCGCCCGTGAATATACGCGAACTGATGGTTCGGAAATACACTGGGAGCTGATACGTCTTGGCATGCTTTCTGTAGCTGACCAGGCAATCTTTCCGCTGCAGGATTTTATGAACCTCGGCACCGAGCACCGAATGAACACTCCCGGAACGGTTCAAAACAACTGGCAATGGCGTTATACCCCCGATATGCTCGAATCAACAGACAAGGAACGAATTCGTTATCTGGTAAATCTGACAAATCGAAAAATTGACTGATAACCTTCATCTTCAGATTCATTTTAGATGGCGCTTTCTAATAAAAGCATGGTTTTGTATCTTATTTTGTTTGTGAACTTATAACTTTGGTGAATGTCGTATCAATTAAATCATCTACCCGAGAGAACCAAAAAGCCCAGAAATAACGGAATTACACTTGCTCTTGATAAAGGGTTGAGTATCAGACAAACTGAAGATTTTTGTGAAGTTGCATCCGATTTTACCGACATAGTTAAGTTGGGCTGGGGTACATCAATGGTTTACAAAAACCTGAATGAAAAACTGGATGTTTACAAAAGTTATAACATCCCTGTTTATTTTGGCGGCACTCTTTTCGAAGCTTTTGTGCTTCGCAATCAACTGGATGATTATGTTGCACATCTGCACGATTTTAAAATTCAAATTATTGAAGTATCCAATGGTACAATCAGGCTTTCCGACCAACGAAAGAATGATATTATCAAAGAATTAAGCAGTGAGTTCACCGTTCTATCCGAAGTTGGCAGTAAAAACCCAAATGATATAATGCCGCCATATAAATGGGTGAAAATGATTAATTCCGATCTTGAATCGGGTGCCTGGAAGGTAATTTGTGAGGCCAGAGAGTCGGGCACCGTTGGCGTTTTCAGGTCAAACGGAGAAATCCGTTCTGGATTGATTGATGAAATAATTGACCAAATTTCTATTGATCATTTACTTTTTGAAGCACCGAAAAAGGAACAACAGGTTTGGTTTATCAAAAAATTTGGAAGTAATGTTAACCTTGGTAATATTTTGCCCGGGGAAGTAATACCAACAGAAACACTGCGTTTGGGTTTGCGAAGCGACACTCTTTTCGATTTTCATTCCATTAGCAACAAAGAGGTATCAGATTTGTACCCATATACAAAATCAGACTTTTCACAAGAAACACCTTAAAACTTCACAACCACAACAATATTATGAAAATATTATACGCTGCCGCTGAAATAGCACCATTTGCCAGGATGACCTATACCGCTGATCTGCTCAGGTTTTTACCTGCATCGTTGCAAGACCAAGGGTTTGAAATCAGAATTCTGCTCCCGAAATACGGCACGATTAACGACCGAAGAAACCGGCTTCACGAAGTAATCCGGCTTTCGGGCATCGAAGTTCAGGTGGGTGAAGATGTTGAAAGCATGAAGATAAAGGTGGCAAGCATTCCCAATGCAAAATTACAGGTGTACTTTCTTGATAATGACAAGTTTTACAAGAGAAAGGGAATGTTTACAAACCCTAAAACCGATACCTTTTACAAAGATAACGACGAGCGGCTGGCTTTCTACAATAAAGGCGTACTTGAAACAGTTATTAGCCTTGGATGGGAACCGGACATCATTCACTGCCACGATTGGCCCGCAGGCCTCATTCCGTTGCTGGTTCGCACCAAATATAAAGATGAAAAGATTTTCAAAAACACTCAGATTGTATACAATTTGCACCATCCCGAGAATAAAGGCTTGTTTGACAATACCAACATTCTCGATTTACTGGGTCTTCCCGAAGATGTGGACACTGAATCACTGCTGAATAACGGAACCGTTGATATGCTGAATATCGGCCTCAAATACAGCGATCATGTGGTTACAGGAAACCATCTGACAGACCAGTTTGATGAAGAATTTAAAAAATTAAATATTAATCCAACTAAAATACAGGGTTCGCCCGAAGATGTATCAAAAAAATTCGCGCAATATTACCGAGACATCACCGGAGATAATTAATTTCCCGCACTCTCTCTATTCCAACCCTACTAAAGTTCTGCAAAACACGCTAAAAGGCAGCCGATCAATGATCACTGCCTTTCTTCTTCTTTTTACCGTTTTTCTGTTTCTCGGATGCGAATCGCCAGGAGTAATAGGTGAAGACATTATTTCTGATGGTGATAACATCGAAACGTATAAAGACAACGTTAAAAACGTCACGGTTTTTGAGGAAAACACCTTTTCAGGAAGACTTGCTAACACCGCATTGGGGCATGTAGAAGACCCGATTTTCGGCACAATCACCTCGGTTGCACTTCTGAAGCCCTCCATTTCCAGAGCAAATGTAGACACTCTCTACAGTGACGATAAAGTACACCTTAAACTGATTTTTAACAGTGATGTTTACGGACATGAACTGACGGTCTCTGATTTTGAGATATTTGAGGTTGATGAAATCTGGCGTGGCAATCAACTGCGATACAACAAAGAAGTTGAAATCAATTATTCAAATAAAATTGCCGATTTTCAAATTGCCGATGAGGATACAGTGTGGGTTGAAATGAGCCCGGCCTGGACTCAAAAATTTGCAGAATACTTCAACGACACCTCTGCCGAGCGAGACTCTCTTTACAGAAATCAGTTTCCGGGAGTTGCCATAGTGCCCTCGCAAAGCAATCAACAAATACGATTTTTAAAGAATCTGATCCAGGAAGAGGAAGAGGAATTTTCCACATTTGTTGTAGAAATCCAAAACCGGGACGATGAAGATGAAAACGGTGAGGAAGAAAACGGCGAAAATGGAGATGACGAAGAGAACGGTGAAAATGATGAGAATGGCGAAGAAGAGGAAGAAGATGACGGCCTGCGCGATCTTGGGATGCGCGACTGGGGCGCTTATTTTGTTAGATCGGAAGCTGCTCCGCAAACCGAATCAGAAATTGTACTGCATAGCACAGAAACGGTTCTGCAGGTAGAATTCGACCTCCCAGCCGACACACTCAGAGGCAGAAATATTACGAATGCCCAACTTATTCTGAGCCTGGATGAATCAACTCAGCTCAGTGACCCCAATTTTATGCGGCCGCAAACTAATTTAATCAGAACACACGTTTTTAATGAAATGCCACGTGATCTGCAGGCTGAAATTTTCACAACCGACCCTTCATTTTTTGTTCAGAAAGATGAAGATGAAGACACGTTCAGAATCAATATAACCCAGTATGTTTTAGATGAAGTTTTCGGAGATGTTGACAAGAGGAAACTATTTCTGTCACTTCAAACCACGAATGGAATTCTTTATTCAGCCAAATTCCACGGTTTAGATGCACCGGATCAAAAACAACCAAGAATTGTAATTACTTCTGTAAAATAATACAATGTATAAACTGAATTTTATTTCATATATCGCAATTGTACTACTGGCAGTAATGCCTGCCGGTGCCTTGATGGCCCAAAGCGACAGCCGTGTTAGCAGCGGATCTTTTTATTCAGGAATCGGATTTGGTTATCCCATTGATCTGTTATCTCCTTATTCAATGGGAATGGGATTGAGCGGTGTATCAAACTATTCAGGTTTTTCACCGAATATATCGAACCCGGCACACTGGGGCATTATTCGCTACTCACAGGGAAATGTATCCGCATCACTCAATCAGTTTGATGCAAGCGATCAAACTGGGTCTGTTCGGAATGCGCTTTTCTCCATTGAAAGTTTTCAGTTGGCATTTCCGCTACTCAGAAACCGTCTGGGAGTTTCAGCTTCTTTCACTCCAACAGTCAGAAATCAATTCCGGCAGGTAGATCAGGGATTTTTCAATCCCATTCCCGAATATTCGAATGATATTGAATACCAGGTTTCAACCATTGGTTCCGGCGGCATTAACCGTTTTGAGGCAGGCTTCGGACTACGACTGAACAGTTTCCTGACTGTGGGATATGCCATTTCAAACCATTTACTAACAACTGATAACGAAATATTTCCAGCATTTGCGGACCCTCAGTATCGGCAAGTTCAGTTTAACCGTCAATTAAGCGGAAATGCATTTGGTCACAGATTTGGTTTATATGCATTTAAAAGTAATCTTTTACGCAATGAAGATCAGCTTGCCTTTGGTGCATCCATTTCGCTGCCCGTTACCATTGATGCCGAACAATCAATTACGTCTTTCCGGCAAATTAACAACCAAAGTATGTTAATCGAATTAAATGAAAATTCTCCGGACAGAATGGGCACAGTAAAGTTACCATTGGAAATTAATTCGGGACTTACGTATAATTTAAGTCGGTTCACAAACGTTGTTGCTGAACTTTTAATTCAACGCTGGGATGAAGCCGAATATAGTTTCAATCCGGGTCAGGAAGCATACTTTAAAGACAGAGTTAGGGCAGGTTTAGGTTTTCAGTATCATCCCTATAGAACAGATCAGTTTGGCGGGTTTTTCTCAAATATTAAGTACAGCTTAGGAGCAACTTACGATACAGGCCACCTGTTTATAAACGGGCAAGATATTGAAACCATATTTCTGAATGCCGGAATTGGGTTGATGTCTCAGCGAACACCATCATCAATTGATTTAAGTTTCCATTATGGATTTCGGGGAACAGAATCCTCAAATTTAGTTAAAGAAGATATATGGGGATTTAAACTTTCGCTGAATTTGGCAGAATTTATGTTTTTACGTCAACGTTTCCAATAATACAGTATGAAGGTGGCATCCAACCATTTTATTATATAGAAAACAATAGCAGAATGATGAAAAAATACATAATCTCAATAGCTCTGATATTTGCAATATCATCTGAGGCTTATTCACAGAGTGAGCCGCCTTATGGAATGAGTGAAATTCAAGCTTACTCAATTTTTTACGAAAACTACCGTACGGGTGATTACGATATGGCCCTGATGTTCGGAAAGTGGATGCTTGAAAAAAAGCCCAGATCCATTCAGGGGGTAAATCGTTTCAGTCTGCCGAGACAGTATGAGCGAATGATTAACGTATATACTGAAATTTCACAGCAACAGGATGACCCATCCATGCGTTCTGCTTACATCGATACGGCACTTGCCATCTATGAAGACGCATTTGAAACGTTTGACGAAGAAGAGATCGACCCATACTCCTGGCACTTTAACCGCGGCAGATTCCTGCAGGAGCATCAAAGCATTATCCGAGGCGGTATGGATTTGGCCTATGAAGACTATGAAAAAGCTTTTGAACTGGACCCGGAACGACTGACACAAGCCGGAGATGGTTACTACATCCAGATCTTGTTGAACAACTACGTTTCCAGGGGCGACCGCGATACCGCACTTGAAATGATTGAGATGGTCGAACCAATGGCCGGACCGCAATTAGCACAAGTTATTGATGAGGTTCGCGATGGGTTATTTACAGATCCTGAAGAGAGAATCGTATTTCTCGAATCACGACTGGCTGAAAATCCCGAAGATATGGCTCTCATTACCGAACTTGCATCCATGTTCGAAAATCTTGGTCGTCGCGATAAAGCCATCGAATATGCCGAAAAACTCTACGATATTGAGCCCTCATTCGAAAATATCCGGAGGCTTGCAGATTATGCCAAAGCCGATGGACAAAACCGGATGGCGCTTCAATACCTGACCGAAGCACTTGAAATCGTTGAAAATCCGGATGTAGAAAAGAATCTTTTACTTGAAGTTTCAGAAATCTACCAAAATGAAGGAAATCTGCAGACAGCACGAAGTTATGCACGACAGGCTATCCAGATCGATTCAAGCTGGGGTCAGCCATATATCCGAATTTCCGACATTTATGCTGCAGCTATAAGACAATGTACATCAGCCCGACAGATCGAACGAGACGACAGAACCGTGTATTGGCTGGTAATCGAATATCTGGAAAGAGCCAGAAACAATGATCCGTCAACTGCATCCACCGTTAACCGGCGTATTCAATCGTACCAACCGGTTATGCCTTCAGCCGAGGATAAGTTTTTCAGAGGATGGGAAACCGGCGATAGTTTCCATATCGGTTCAAATGTTGGTGAATGTTACGCATGGATTGACGAAACAACAACTGTCCGATAATTTTTTGATCTTCCGTTTCCTTCCTTATCTTTATCTGAGTGGTACACTTGTGCCACTCAGATTTCATTTTCTATTTATCTTCTACTCATCCTCGACATCACTGCTCTTCTTGCCATTTAACATTTAGAGCTTCGAAATTCTCATAATAACCCAAGATTAACACATAGTGCATGGCACGTTCAAGAAAAAACAAAGGGCGCAAAAAATCGAACAAAGGAAAGGGCGCTAAGAAAAATATTTTTGTACCACAATTTCACCACAACCAGCAAACAAAAATTGGTGGTAAATATCACGGGATTCTTGAAATCAACGAAAAAGGTTACGGTTTTATCAGACGAATTGACTTCGAGTTCAGCTATAATCCCAAAGATCCATTCCTGAAACCGGATGAAGTAAAACATTACGACCTTCGGAGCGGTCTTGTTATGGAGGGAGAGTTTGAGCAGGATCAAAGCGGAAACCGCCATGTTTACTCCATTGAAAGAATTAACGGGAAACCTCAGCAGGAGTGGCAGAAAATTAACCGGTTTGAACTTCAAACCCCCATCATGCCGAACGAATACATCAAACTCGGCCATCAGCCTGATGATTTAGAATTGCGCGTGATGGATTTGATCACTCCAATAGGGCGAGGACAGCGGGCATTAATTGTAGCCCCTCCGAGAACCGGTAAAACTGTACTTTTGAAAAAAATAGCCCGTAGTCTTACAGAAAATTATCCCGATATCCATACAGGAATTCTACTGGTTGATGAACGCCCCGAAGAAGTCACCGATTTTCTTCGCTCAACTGATGCTGAAGTATTCGCTTCGTCAAATGACAAACCCACAGAAAGCCATGTGCGAATTTCGGAAATGGCACTGGGTTATGTAAAACGTAAAGCTGAATATGGTGAGCACGCCGTACTGCTGATAGACTCACTGACACGCCTTGGCAGAGCTTACAACGCCGCCCAAACCAACAGCGGCCGTACGTTATCAGGTGGCCTCGACATTCGTGCTCTTGAAATCCCCAAGAAAATATTTGGATCGGCCCGAAAAATCGAGGGGGGTGGCTCACTTACTATTATTGCCACTTGTTTGATTGAAACAAACTCCAGAATGGATGATCTGATTTTCGAAGAATTTAAGGGAACCGGAAACATGGAACTTGTTTTGGACAGGGAAATTGCCAACGACCGTATTTTCCCGTCAATCAACATCGCTGCATCCGGCACACGGAATGAAGACAAGTTTATTACTGATTCGCTTGAAGAACGGAATATGGTGCGCAGGTTTTTACTGAAAAAATCTCCTAAAGAGTCGATTCAGATGCTGCTTCAGGTCATCAAACGCACAGAAAGTAACGAAGAGCTGTTCAATCAGATAGCGGCAACAATATAGCGGGATATTACAAACCGAAAGCTGACAAATTTTAGTAAACAGGCAGGTTTGAATCAATTTTACGTGCCCACTCGTTGATTCCGCCTTTCAGGTTGGCAACATTGGCAAAGCCTGCTTCCTCGAGAAGTTCACAAGCCGTTTCACTCCGGCTGCCGCTTCGGCACATCACAACAATTTCAGACTGTTGATCCAGTTTTTCGACTTGCTCTTGCAGATCATCAAGAGGTATCTGCACACTCTCAACATCGATATTGGAAATATTGGCTTCAAACGAATCGCGCACATCCAAAAATATAAACGATTCATTGTTGTCTATTTTCTGTTTCAGCTCGGTTACGGTTATCTCTTTCATAAAAAAAATCAGTTCTGATAGCGGTCTAATTTAAATTGCCGGCCCAAATAGAGTTGTTTTGCTTCCTCATCTTCTGCCAGCTCTTCGGCGGTTCCTTCCCGTAAAATTCTTCCTTCAAACATCAGATACGCCCTGTCGGTAATGGCAAGTGTTTCGTGCACGTTATGGTCGGTAATAAAAATACCAATATTCCGGTTTTTCAGGTCGGCTACAATTTGCTGTATATCCTCAACAGCAATTGGGTCCACACCGGCAAATGGTTCATCCAGTAGGATAAACTTCGGATCGGTAACAAGAGCACGTGCAATTTCAGTCCGTCGGCGTTCTCCGCCTGATAAGCTGTATCCTTTATTTTTAACTACTTTTTCGAGGCCAAATTCCTCAATCAAACGATCAGTACGCCTTTTGATTTCTTTTTTGGGAATTTTCAAAAACTCCAGTACAGATTCAAGATTTTGGCGGACAGTTAAATTTCTGAATACGCTCGGTTCCTGCGAAAGGTATCCGATACCCATCCGGGCCCGCTGATACATCGGTTTTTTTGTGATATTTTTTTCATTCAAAAAAACCTTGCCGGAATTCGGGCGGATAATCCCCGTAAACATATAAAATGTTGTCGTTTTACCGGCTCCGTTTGGCCCCAACAACCCGACAATTTCTCCCTGCAGCACATTAATGGAGACCTTATCGACCACAACCCGCTTGCGATAACTTTTAACAAGCTCTTTACAGTGCAGTTTTAAAGGTTGTTGCTGATCGGTACTCATTCAAATTCATAATTATTTATGGATTCCATGCATGCAATTGTCAGATCTATCCCGGCTTTTACATCAGAAACGGCAGCTGTTTCAACGGTGCTGTGAATATAGCGTGTGGGGCAGGAAACCGAAGTTACATGGCTGCCAATCCCCATCAGATATTGCATGGCGGATGTGTCAGTTCCCCCGGCCGTCAGCACCTCACGCTGATAAGGTATTGATTTTTCTGATGCAATTCTTTCAAGAAATGAAACAAGTGATGGCGTACAGATTATACTTTTGTCCATTATTTTTATACCGATTCCTTCTCCCAGTGAGGTGCATTTGTCATGATCGGATACTCCCGGGAGATCATTAGCCAGGGTCACGTCCAGTGCAAACCCTACATCAGGCTGTATGGCCTGTGCGGCTACTCTTGCTCCCCTCAGGCCAACTTCCTCCTGAACGGTAAATACGGCGTAAATGTCGGCGTCAGACTGTGGTTGAGCCAGCAAAGCCTCCAACAGTATGTAAACGGAAATCCGGTTATCCAGTGATTTTGAAGTTACACACTCGCCCATGGTGATTAGCTCTCGTTCACGCGTAACCGGTGTTCCATCTGGCACCAGCTTCTTCACCCTCTCTTCTTTCAAGCCAACATCAATAAACAGATCACCAAGTTTTGTCTTCGATTTTTTTTCTTCATCGGTTTGAATGTGTATCGGTTTGCTACCGATAACCCCGGGAAGCTCTTCCTTGCCATGCACGATAACCCGCTGAGATATAAGCGTCTCCGCATCAAAACCACCCAGTGTGGAAAAACGAATATATCCGTTTTTATCCACGTTTGTGGTAATGAGAGAAATTTCATCCATATGGGCAGCAAACATCACCTTGGGACCGGTGCCCTTTTTGCGGGCAATCAGGTTTCCCATTCGATCGGTTTTCGCCTCATCCACACAATCCATCAGATTTTTTTTGATGAGGTTTCGAATCGGATTTTCGTTACCTGGCGCCCCCGGAGTTTTTATAATTTGCTTGAGAAGCTTGATGTTCATCGGTCAGGCGATTTCAAGCTCGTTCAGCATCGAATTGAAAAACGGAATTCCATCTGTAGATCCAAGAATCGACTCCATGGCTCGCTCGGGATGGGGCATCATGCCCAGAACATTTCCGTCTTCGTTTGTAATGCCTGCGATGGCCGATACCGATCCGTTAAAATTGGATTCTTCAGTAATTTCTCCCTGTTCATTGCAGTACCGAAAAGCAATCTGATCGCGATCTTCCATTTTTTTCAGGCCATCCTCTTCAATAAAATAGTTGCCCTCTCCGTGCGACACCGGAACATTGAACAGCTGGCCTTTCTCCAATCCGCCGGTAAACGGCGATCGGGTACTTTCAACCCGGATATGAACATTTTTGCACACAAACCGCAGTTTTTCGTTGTGAAGCATGGCACCGGGAAGCAAGTTGGCTTCAAGCAAAATCTGAAAACCGTTACAAATTCCCAGAACCGGTCTCCCCTGTTTCACATAATCCTGTACGGCGTTCATAATCGGAGAAAACCGGGCAATGGCTCCTGACCGCAGGTAATCTCCG
The DNA here is from genome assembly GCA_007127745.1 of Balneolaceae bacterium. Lineage (GTDB taxonomy): Bacteria > Bacteroidota > Rhodothermia > Balneolales > Balneolaceae > Rhodohalobacter. Next base: position 4,380 of record SKYV01000150.1, on the reverse strand, counting down.
TACGAAAAACCACCCGGTACAATCAGCAGGTCAATACCGGCCAGATCGCTATCTTTATGCCACAAAAATTTTGTTTCTGCATTCATGATGTGTTTCATGGCATGGTAGGCATCATGGTCGCAATTGGAACCGGGAAATACTATAACTCCTATTTTCTTAGACACGTTTTTATCCTTTAATTTCTGTAATTAACTGAATTTCCTGAAGAACCGAGTTTATCTTGAGACACTCTTCGAAATTTCCTTCAAAAACAACGGCTTTTCCTTCAAAATGCACCTTATAAGTTAGTTCTTCGGCTTTTGCCTGGCTGCAGCCAAGGGCTTTAATCAGTTGGTGGATTACCTCATCAAATGTATGAACATCATCATCAAAAAGGATCACCTTCCAGGGCTTATCGATCTCCTCTTCTTCTTTTTCAAGCACCTCAACTTCAACATCCGGTGCTTTCTTTGGCTTCGTCTGATCGGTATCGCTCAACAATTTGATATATTCAGATCTCAGCTTGATCATTGAAAAATTATTCAATTTCGATGCTGTAGTCTTCCATCACTTCATTTGCAAGTAACTGGCTACAGGCCTTGTCTGCAAGTTCAAAGGCTTTCTCCTCAGAATTCGCATCAATATTCATTTCAATAAACTTTCCAATGCGGACATCGTTTACTTCCTTCAACCCCAAATTTTGCAGAGCCTGGTGAGCTGCTTTTCCTTTTGGATCGAGAATTGATTTTCTGAGTGTTATATAAACTTTTGCTTTGTACATATATTATATCCAATTGGGTTTAAGCTCCTAAGTTAACGGTTATGGAGCTTAGCTGCTACCTTCGTTCAGCAAAAAAAGAGAGTTGCAATCTGTAAATGAATTAGCAAATCAGCGTTGATTTTACTGCAGGAAAGGGATAAACTCAGAAGATCAATAAAACAGCACTCATCCGATGGTATTTGCCGGTAATATCAGAAAGGCCACCTCAGGCCAACCGAAAACACAGCCTGATCAAAATCACTGATTACATATTTCAAATCACCAAATGCAAGCAGGCGCCCAAAGTCATACTCTGCCCCGATACCAAGATTGAGCCCCAAAGCTGAATCGGATACTGAACCATTATTAAAATCCAATTTGGAACGGGCGTAGTTCAGACCGGTGTACAGATAGGATTTAAACATGAATTCCTCATAAAAATGATATGCTCCATTGATATTCGCTTCAATAAAATTGTGGTCATCTTTTGGAAAATAATAGATAAACCCTCCTCCAAAGCTGAATGCCGGTTGGTTAACCAAACGGTAATGCAGATCTGCCTGCACACCAACCTGTTCAATATCACTGCCAAATGCCATGCCGGCACCCGCACTAACTTGTGAATATGATTCTTGAGAGTTCAGTAATATCACGGCAAAAGCAAGAACAAAAATTTGCAAAGTCGATTTCATGGCCAGTCTTTTAAGATTACAATATTTGCAATTTCTTTTATAGCAAAACCGGCAGATAGTTCCCATTAAAATCTCTATGATGCTCTGGTTCTTTCAAACTGTTAGTCCAGTTTGGTAAAGATTTCCTGAATTGCACTCTCTTTGTTCATCTCGGTCATGTTTAGCCAGATGACAAAAGGCCAGCGTCTCAGCCAGGTTATTTGACGTTTGGCATACCTGCGGGTTGCCGTTTTAATATCTTTGATCATTTTTTCTTCAGAAATTTCTCCTCGCAAATATTGAACAGCCTGTCGGTAGCCCACTGTTTGAAGTGATTGCAATCCGGGATCATATCCCATCTGCAAAATTTGTTTTACTTCTTCCATAAACCCCAATTCAAACATACGGTCGGTACGCTGTGAAATACGCTGATGCAGTTTCGGGCGGGGATGGTTCAACGCAAACACCGCCATATCTTCAGGCGGCTCTATGGGATTTTCGCTGTGAAAACTGCTGAACGGCTTTCCGGTCTGCTGCCACACATCCAGTGCACGAATAATGCGCTGCCGATTCAGCCCGTCCATTTTTTTAGCGTAGTCCGGATCAACTTTCTTTAGTTGCTCAAAAAGTATCTCCACTCCCTTTTCATTGGCAATGCTTTGGAGTTTTTCCACATGTTGGGGATCTGCAGAGGGAATATCATCCAGCGGTTTGATGAGAGATTGCAGATGCAACGTACTTCCTCCGCAATATATCACTTTCTTCCCGCGTGAGAGAATCTCTTCGGTCGTTCTGTCCGCCCGCTTTTTAAAATTGGCCACACTGTCTTCTTCATCGGGATCCAGTACTGAAATATTGTGATGCGGAACGGCTTCACGTTCTTCTTTAGTTGGTTTGGCTGTACCAATATCCAGCAGCCGGTAACACTGCCTTGAATCCACAGAGATAATTTCAGCATTTATTTTTCCGGCCAGCTCAATAGCCAGCCCGGTTTTGCCCGATGCTGTGGGTCCAGCAATCATTATCTTTTTAGTCATAACATGAGTTTGAGATAAAATCATTGAATTTATTAGCCTATTAGAAGGTATGGCCAAAAAGGGCGTTCAACAAGATTATACTTCATCAGTACCGTCATGCCGGACTCCGATCCGGCATCTCCAGCTTATAACAAAGAGTGGAGATATCACTCCGCTAACGCTGCGTGTTCAAAAAATGAGCGCATCAGGTGCGGGATGACGCCCTTTTTGGCATCCCGCAGAATTATTTTCCTTATTCTTATGTCGAACTTACGTAAATCATAGAATTCTCTTATCCGAAGATCAGTTGAGCCTGTAACCCGAGGTTTGCACTTTTGTGATAATTTCCCGATTCCGGATTAACTGAATCGCTTTGTTGATGTCATCTTTAAAGTAGTGATCTTCCACTGCATGGGGGATCGTTTTTCGGATAAACTGATGCGCAATTTCTACTCCGTTGCCCGGTTTCAGCGGCTTTCGGAAATCAAGAGCCTGTGCGGCCGTAAACAGCTCAATGGCCAGCACCATTTCAACATTCTCATAAACTTTCAACAGGTTCAGCGCACTGATGCTTCCCATACTTACGTGATCTTCCTGTCCAAGGCTTGTCGGGATCGAATCGACCGATGAGGGATGGCACAACACCTTGTTCTCAGAAACCAGCGCCGCCGATGTGTACTGTGGAATCATAAAGCCGGAGTTGATTCCCGTCTCTTGCATCAGCAGTTTGGGCAGGCCATCGTGCCCCTCCAGAAGCAGATAGGTACGCCTCTCGGCAATACTGGCAATTTCGGCCAGGGCAATTTTTGCATAATCCATTGCCAGAGCAAGTGGTTGGCCATGAAAATTACCTCCGCTCAAAATACCTCCATCCTGAAAAACAAGAGGATTGTCGGTTACGGAGTTCATTTCCGTCTCTACGACAGATACAGCGTGATTGACAGCATCGCGGCTGGCACCGTGAACCTGCGGCACACATCGCAGACAGTAGGGGTCCTGTACCTTTCCACACTCCCGGTGCGATTCCAGAATTTCACTCTCCTGAAGCAGGTATCGCACATTTTCAGCCACGTTTTTTTGCCCTTCGTGCGGCCTGATTTCCTGAATTCGTTCATCAAATGGCCCAATACTTCCCTGCAGTGCTTCAAGACTCATTGCAGCAGCAATATCAGCCAGCTTAAACAGATGGAGTGCTTTTTCCAGAACATATGCACCGTAAGCGCTCATCAATTGTGTTCCGTTGATCAGCGACAGCCCGTCCTTCGGTTTCAGTTCGATCGGGTCAAGATTGTGCGCTCTCATAATCTCGGATGCATCCACCACGTCCGATCCCTCGTTATTCCAGAACTGCCCCAGTCCAAGCAGCGGAAGAGACATATGCGCAAGAGGTGCCAGATCTCCCGATGCCCCAACACTCCCTTTGCTTGGTACGGCCGGTATCAGATCGTTCTCCAGAAAAAAGAGCAACCGCTCAAGGGTTTGCAACGAAATGCCCGAATAGCCGATACCCAGGGCATGAACTTTCAGTTGCAGCATCAGGCGGCTGATTTCCTTGGGAACCAGATCACCCACACCCACGGCATGAGACAGAATCAGATTTCGCTGAAGGCGTGTCAGCTCCTCATCGGATACTCGCTGTGTGGCAAGAGCCCCAAAACCGGTATTAATACCGTAATAAATATTTCCATCTTTCAGAGCACGGTCCACAATCGCTCTTGAGCTTTCTACTCTGGAAGGATCTTGTTCTATCGCAGCCAGACTTTTATTTAGATCGTAATAAAGAGATGGTATCGTAATCTGGATATGACTCATGTGATTGATTTTTAAATTAAACGCTCAGGCCGTCTTAAATTACCAATTGTAAACAATCTTTACAGCCCGGCTGTCATTTTCATATGTTTTTAAAAATTTTTCTAAGACTTAATACTCATAATTCAACTAATAACCTTATATT
>SKYV01000129.1 GCA_007127745.1 Balneolaceae bacterium | reverse complement strand
CGTGCCTGGGTTTCTTTGTGAATGTATTCTGCAATTCGTTCGGCAGTGGTGGGAACCGGTACCGATTCATTCAAAATCGTATGATCCAGCCCTCCTTTATTGCCATCGGCAGCAGCCCATTTCAATTCTTTGAAATCACAGACCATATCCGGGGTTTTTAGATATTTTGATGGATTGAGCCTATGAGATTTCGCAGAAATATGAACTTTGTAGGTGTGTCCGTGCATTCGCCCGCACTTTCCGTTATAATCTTCGATAAAGTGGGCGGCATCAAATTTAAATTCTGTATGTAATATCCAGGTTGGCATAAAAACAGCCTTTTCAATTCATGTAAAGCTTAATAATATACGAAAATTTACATTGTTATGCATTGAGGCAAACGATCATAAAAATCAATTCGCGTTTTGATTGCGTAAGATTTATGCTCTTTTTTCACCCTGTTAATCTCACAAAATTAAAAAGGGCAGTTGCCTCAAAGCTGACCAGAGTAATTATTCTCCAAACATGTCTTTGTAATCTTCGATGGCTGCCTCAATAACCTGTTCTGCCTCCTTTTTGCCGAACACGCGGTCAACAAATACATCGTTTTCTTTTTGGCCGGGAATAAGCTTATAGGTTCCAAAATAGTGATTGATTCGCTCAATCAATACTTCCGGCAGTTCGGTAATATCTTTAATTTTTTGGTAATATCGGTCGTTATCCAGTACCGAAATAATTTTATCGTCAGCCTCTCCCTGGTCAATCATGTGAATTCCGCCAATTACCCGTGCACTCAGAATTACCTCTGCCCTGTCGATGGGGCGCTCACTTAGCACGCAAATATCAAGCGGATCTCCATCACCTTTGTCTGTGTGTTTGGAGAGACTTCCAATATTGTCCCCACAATACGTTCTGGGAATAAATCCATAAAGCGACGGCGGCATGGATGAACTTCTTTGTGGACGATCAACTCGCATATAACCGGTTAATTTATCCACTTCGTACTTAATGGCATCAAAAGATGTAACTTCAATAAATGCATTTACAATAGATGGCGGGTTATCACCCACTTCAAGCCCATGCCAGGGATGTGGCCGCCAGCGATAGAAAGGATTTGGAAAGTTCAAAATAGTGTTCTTATTGGTTTATGATTTATTGTTCTCGCGGCTGATTCAACGTAGAATCAATTCATCACCGCGTTTAATTTTTCAAGGTTATCTTCAACCCGAATGGCTTTTATAACGTCAGCAAGATTTCCCTTCATAATATCATCCAGGTTATAGAGTGTCAGGTTAATCCGGTGATCGGTAAAACGCCCCTGAGGATAATTATACGTGCGGATTTTGGCGCTTCTGTCGCCGGTGGATACCTGACTTTTTCGATCGGCTGCACGTTCGGATCGGATTTTTTCCATCTCCGCATCATACAGTTTGGTTTTCAGCATCACCATTGCTTTCTCTTTGTTTTGATGCTGTGAACGTTCCTGCTGGCACTCTACTACAACCCCACTCGGTTCGTGTGTAAGACGGATGGCTGAATCGGTTTTGTTTACATGCTGCCCGCCGGCCCCGCTCGATCGGAATGTATCTACCCGGATATCTTTCATGTCGATTTTAATTTCAACATCATCATTCACTTCGGGCAGTACTGCCACAGTGGCCGCCGATGTGTGTACCCGGCCCTGCGATTCTGTTTCGGGCACACGCTGCACACGGTGTACGCCACTTTCATATTTCATCTTTCCGTACACTTCATTCCCGGAGAGTTCAAAAACAATTTCCTTAAAACCACCTTTTTCACTATCTGCTACAGAAAGTAAATTCAATTTCCAGTTCTGCGAATCAGCATAGCGGCGATACATATCGAACAGGTCTCCGGCAAAAATGGCAGCTTCATCTCCACCGGTTCCGGCCCGGATTTCCACAATACAGTTTTTTGAATCATCAGGATCTTTAGGAATCAATTTATATTTGATCTGTTCCTCAAGTTCAGTCTGGCGCTCTTTTAGCTCAATCAGCTCTTCTTTGGCCATCTCGGTAATTTCAGGATCTTCATCGTTATGGATAATTTCCTTATTGCCCGAAATCTGCTTATTGATGGAATTCCACTCCTCGTAATCTTCAACCAGGGTTTTTAACTGAGTATGCTCAATTGTCAATTCTGCATATTCCTGGGGCCGGTCGTATATAGCAGGATCTGCCATGGCCTGATTCAGTTCATCGTAGCGTTCTTTAACTTGCTGTAATTTTTCTTCTAACTTCATTTTTGCTGTGTAATTTGCCCTAAATATATTGAATTTGTACCAGATCTTTGGGATCGATTTTTTTGATCACGTAACTGATCAAAATCTATACGATGAATGTTAGCGAATTTCCCTAAGATGAGTGTGATTCAAATCCGAAAACGAACTGCATCCAAGCAAGGTTAAAATAATTCGGGTTTCTTGTTCCCAGCGGTCAAAAAGGCGGTTCAATCCTTCGGTGTTCTCCTTGATCAGAGTTTTTATGACAGGCTGAGCAGCAGCAGTAAAGTCTGCTCCCAATGCAAGCGCCTTTACTATATCAAACGAAGTGCGGATTCCACCGGAACCGATGATTTCAAAAGAATAATGGTCTTTCAACTTCACAACTTCTTCAATGCATTCTGCAGTGGGAATCCCCCAGTCATCAAAAAGATCAAGTGGTGCATCCTCCCGCTTTCTTTTGTTTTCTACTTTCGCCCAGCTTGTGCCGCCCGCACCGGACACATCAACCACCTTAACTCCGATGTCTAAAAGTTGTTTTGCCACTGCAATTGATATTCCCGCACCCGTTTCTTTTACAATTACGGGTACATCTATTGATTCTGCCAGCAAAGCAATTCCCTTCTTTACACCCCGGAAATTACGGTCACCTTCCGGTTGCATCAACTCCTGAAGTGGGTTCAGGTGAACAATTACAGCATCTGCACCAATACTCTCAATCATCAGGTTGATTTTTTTTTGCGATAAACCACCAATAAGCTGCACTCCGCCAATATTGGCGGCAATAAATGCAGTGGGGGCGTGTTTTCTGACCGTTTTAAACGACTCAATTTCTTCGGGATGTTCGAGCATAGCTCGCTGACTGCCCACTCCAAAAGGTACATTTCTTTTCTCACAAAAAGCGGCAATTTGCGCGTTAATCGGACCTGCCTCAGAATAGCCACCGGTCATGGATGAAATAAAAACCGGAAATGAAAACAAACGCCCGAGAAATTTTGTGGTTAAATCAATTTCGCCTGAATCTGTTTCCGGTAAAGCATGGTGTGCAAAATCATACCTCTCAAAACCGGTTTTTTTCTTGTAGGCAACCTGATCGTTTACAGTCAGTTCAACATGATCTTTTTTTCTTTTTTGTATGGACATCGAGTTCGTTTGTAACTGAAATTTTGAAGAGTTTGAATAAAGTAAAGGTTATTTTTATCCAGCCGGCAAAATAGGAACTTTTGCTACAGCAAATTAACTGAAATCACGAGGTAATTGTTCATTTTAGCGATTTACTATCTATGACACACAAAAAACAGATACTCTGGCTCATTCCAACCCCGATCGGAAAGCGAAAAGAAAATCGGGTACTGCCCGAATACACGCTAAACATCGTTAAAAATCTGAACTGTTTTATTGTAGAAAAACCTCAAACGGCTATCAGTTTTTTAAAATGGATTAACCACCCCACCCCTGAATATAAAATGACCCTTCGGGTTTTAAATAAAAAAACTCCGGATCAGGAAATCTTCAGTTTCATAAAATTACTGAAAGAACAAGATGTAGGTTTGATGTCTGAAGCCGGTGCTCCTGGTGTGGCTGACCCCGGCTCCCGGCTGATAAACCTTGCTCATGAGCATGGCTACCAGGTTGCACCACTTATTGGTCCATCCTCCATTTTGCTGGCTTTGATGGGTTCCGGATTAAACGGACAAAATTTTGCATTTCACGGTTATCTTCCTATACAAGAGAATAAACGCAACTCAGCGGTTAAAGCTCTTGAGAATCATTCCGTTCAAACGGGACAAACACAAATTTTCATGGAAGCGCCCCACCGGAATCTGTCTTTGTTTGATAATCTCGTCAACCATTTGCGGCCCGGCACCAAATTATGCATCGCCTGCAATCTTACTCAGCCTGATGAATTAATTTTAACAAAACGAGTAGATTCCTGGAGAAAAGAAGAAAAGCCGGATATACAAAAAAAGCCGGCTCTTTTTTTGATTCTTGCATCCTGAGCCATACCTGCTGAGTTGTTCTGATTCTTTTAATTCAGAAATAAGGAAGCCATTTTATTCCAGAGACCGAAAAAGCTGCGTTATGTATCCATGGCATTTTTTACGCATTCTCGAAGTGCATCAACAATTCTGGATTTCCTGGTTCGAAAGCTGTTGTATGTCATGCCGAGTTTTTCAGCAACATCTTTATCATTTTCGTTGATGTGTTCCAATACTTTCTTAAAAAAGGTTTGTCTTTTTGTCTTGAGTTGTTTGATGCAATAATCAAGCAACTTCTCCCTCTCTTCATTATAAAGAGATTCGACAACCTCCTCACCTGATGTTCCTCTCACTCCGGAAAAGTATTGATGTTCACTGGGCACTTCGTATTTCTCTTTTCGAAGTCTCATCAGATACTCATACTTCGCGGCACGTATCAGGTATCCAAAAACATCCTTAATATCGCTGAGTTCTCCGGCTGAAATTTTCACATACACTTTTTCATAAGCCTCTTGTGCACAATCCCTGGCAGTTTCACGCTCTGCTCCCATTACAGAAATCAAATACAAACTCATTCTGTGGGTAATATTCTCCGATACCTGGTTGATTGTTTCGGAATCAGCAGACGTGGCTAATTCATAAAACGTTTCAGATGATATTATTTTTTGGTCCAAAAATAGAGGGTTTTAATCTAAAACAATTTCTATTTGAGCAGTGGTGAAGTTATTAAGCCAAAAGTATTTAGTGATATTTTTTATATCTGAATATATT
>SKYV01000280.1 GCA_007127745.1 Balneolaceae bacterium | reverse complement strand
TGGCAGCGCCCGGCCCGGCGACTGGTATCATGAAAATATTCTGCATGACGACCGTCTGCTGCAGGATGCTCTCCGGAAACAGGGGTTGAGCTCGGTTCGTGTGGACTGGGCCGATTCCAATGTCGACTGGTTATCGTTCCGCGCACTGGTTTTTCGAACAACCTGGGACTATTTCGAACGCATCGATGAATTTATCCCATGGTTGGAACGGGTTCGGAAGCAGTCCCGTCTTATCAATCCGCCGGAAGCTATCACCTGGAATATGCACAAGAGATATATGCCGGAGCTGAAACGCAAAGGAATTCCGATTGTCCCCACACAAATGATTCCGAAAGGAAGTGCACCGGTACTGAACGAACTTCTTGAAACGGCCGGCTGGGATGAGGCGGTCATCAAACCGGCGGTTTCAGGTGCCGCGCGGCTCACATACAGGCTCAATCACTCTAACGGAGCGGAGCTCACGGAAAAGCTCGGACCACATATCGAAAATGAGGATTTTCTGATCCAGCCATTCATGCCGGACATCGTGGCCACCGGTGAAGATACGGTGATGGTTTTTAACGGAGAGGTGACCCATGCCGTGCGAAAGGTGGCCAAAGAGGGTGATTACCGGGTTCAGGATGATCATGGCGGGACGGTTCATTCGCATACACCGGATAAGGAGCAGGTTGAACTGGCACGAAAAGCGGTTGAAGCATCCGGTTTTGATCTGGCATACGGCCGCGTGGATATGGTGGCCGGCCCAGATGGCAGCCCCCTGCTGATGGAACTAGAAATCATTGAACCGGAACTCTGGCTGCGATTCCATCCACCCTCAGCTGAAGCTTTCGCTGATGGAATTAAAAAAATGGTTGATTAGCCCGGAATGAGCTTTTAGATTCCTCACCGCACAGCCGACACAAACGTCTCGACAATTCACCACCTTGAATATTATGACTTTTTTGGCGCCATTTGTGTCAATCCAAAGTACAAGAAACGTTTAGCCAGTCTCAAATTTTTAGACGGGATATTCATTTAAAAATAGAAATCCCAATACAGGCAGCCAATGTGAAAGTCAGGAATAATATCATATGCTCACTGCTGTAAAAAGTTCACAAAACCAATTGTAAGTGAACTTTTGCCAGTAACGCAGTACATTGTCAGAACAAACCTGATAACCTGAGTACGATTATTCTAAACACAAAATAAAAACGATGAAAATATTGCCGTCGTTTCGCTCTCGCAGTTAAAAAATGAGCGCTGCAAAAGCTGCTCATGTTTTGAACGCTTTAGCGAAATCTCCTGATTTTATTAGGTTATGGAGATGCCTGCTTACGCGAAGGCATGACAAATTCAAGTTTTTAACTATTAATCGAACTGATGTTGATAACATTTACATATGCAGGATCATGAGTGCTTCTTTGAATTTGGGAAAATATGCCGGAATTAAAGTTCAGGTTCACTGGACTTTTTGGCTGCTTTTTCTGTTTATCGGGTTGATGGTATTTACCCAGGGTGGTGATATGGCAGATCTGTTCTGGCACTCACTATTTATATTCGGAATTTTTTTCTGTGTGGTACTGCACGAATTTGGCCATGCATTAACAGCCAGAAAATATAACATTGGCACGCACAGTATCACCCTGCTTCCCATTGGCGGGGTGGCCAGCCTGAAAAAAATTCCGGAAAATCCATACGAAGAGCTGATGATCGCCATTGCAGGACCTGCTGTGAATATAGTGATTGCCCTGCTGATTCTCCCGTTTGTGCCTCTTGAAACATACACCGGTATGGAGGCAGAAGCTCTGGAAAATGAACTCTCCAGTATCGGAGCCGGCAATATGCTCTTCTACCTGTTTATGGCCAACATTGCTCTGGTGCTTTTTAACATTATCCCCGCATTTCCAATGGACGGAGGCCGCATCTTCAGAGCCCTGCTCTCCATGAGAATGGGTCGGCTGGAAGCCACACGCATTGCCTCCGGACTGGGCAAATTCATGGCCATGATCTTTTTCCTGGTCGGACTTTTCTACAGCATCATCCTTGCTGTTATTGCTGTTTTTATCTGGTTTGGCGCCCATTCCGAAAACATCATGATACAGCAGCTTGAATTGATGCGCGGATACTCCATCCGGGATGCCATGATTACAGAATATTCACTGCTTCATCCGGATGATAACCTGAATAAAGCGGTTGAAAAAATTCTCTCCAGCACCCAGCAGGATTTTGTCGTCTATTCGGATAGCGATGTGAAAGGTATCCTCTACATGTCGGACCTGGCCGAAGCCCTTCGAAATTCAGGCCGCGATACGCCTGTGCGGGACGTAATGGATGAGCATTTCATTATTCTTGATGCCGATGAACCCCTGACCAACGCATACCGGAAAATCAGACGCAACAATCGAAATTTCTTCCCCGTAATAAAAAACGGAAAAATTGTGGGAGTGCTGGATATGAACAACATCAACGAATTTCTCACCTTCCGCTCTTCGTTCGACTTTTAATTGCTTCTCCTGTCGCGGGAATACCCTAAAAATTCTGTACACTCTAATTTTACATTAGAAATTCTTAATCTTGAATTATTAGAAAAAAGCTCCCCATTTATCTGAAAATGAAAGTATATAAAGTATTAAATATCAATATTATAATATTCATTTAGCAAAATATTTAATATTCAAAAACAAGGAATTATTCAACAGCATGAGTGCCAGAATCTGGCTAAGAAAATTTAATTATTAAAATATTGTAACATTTTAGTTTTTCGTGCATCCTTATCAATGAACAAATAATTACCCTTTTAAAAAACAGTATGTCATGAAAAAATTTGCTCAACTCTTATTTATGATCACATTTACCGGATTTATCATATTTGGATGTGATTCTGTAACAAGCCCGGATACCGATGGACAAAACAGCACAGCCAACCTGAACAAGGGAAGCGGTCAGGGGACAGACACTGACAACGACAACGGCGAAGATCCGGACCCGATTATTGTAAACGTTGATGAACTCGATGAAAACTGGACATGGGAACGTGAAACCGGTGAGAACGGAAATGTTGAATTTGTAAACGGGCCCGATGCTCCAATAATCGGTGAAGGAAGCGCAAAGTTTACCCTTGGAGATGACGAAGATGGCGTGGTGCTGAGTGGCGCTATATTTGACGGAAGCATACCGCTCGCAAATCTTGAAACTCTCGAGTACAATACCTATCAGCCGGAAGGTTTTGAATCGCCAACGGTCTCATTGCAATTCAATATAAATTACGAGAATGACGATAACGATGAATGGCAGGGCCGACTTGTTTTTGAACCTTATTACGAAGGCTCCATCAATACCGGCGAATGGCAAAACTGGGATGCCTTGACCCAACGAGGTTGGTGGGCAACCGGTGCACCGGGCAATGAAGAATGCACAATGCAGTTGCCCTGCACCCTTCAAGAAATTCTCGATGAATTTCCTGACGCCAAGATCCGTTCTGAAGAAGATACCGGCAGCGGCCTGATCCATTTCAAAGCCGGCAGCGACTGGGATGCTTTTGAAGGATATGTTGACGGATTTACCATTGCTACTAACGGAGAGTCGTTCACCTATAATTTCCAATCATCAGAAAGCGATGAGGAGGAAGAAGGGAACGGCGACGAGGATGAAAATGGTGAAGACACCGAAAACGGCGATGATGAAGATAACGGTGATAACGGAGAGAATGACGAAAACGGTGAAGATGAGGAAAATGGCGACGGTACCGAAAATGGGGACAATGGCGAGGAAAACGGAGACGATGAAAATGGAGAGAACGGTGATGAAACCGAAAATGGTGAAGATGAGGAGGATAACGAAAACCCCTCTGTTAAAGAAGACTGTAAAAACGGAGGCTATGCCGATTACAATTTCCGGAACCAGGGACAATGCGTACGTTACGTAAACACCGGCAAGGACAGCCGGAACGGCGAACATGACGATGAAACCGAAAATGGCGACGAAGAAGAAAACGGTGATAACGGTGACGAAAATGACAATGAGGACGAAGAAACCTCCGATGATCCCGCCACCATTGAAGACTGCAAAAACGGAGGCTATGCCGACTATAATTTCCGGAACCAGGGACAATGCGTCCGTTACATAAACACCGGCAAGGATAGCCGGAATGGCGAACATGACGATGAAACCGAAAATGACAATGAAAACGGGAACAACGGATCAAATAATGATGGCCAAAATAATAATAACGGCGACAATAATAATGAAGACGATCAGAACGGCGAAAATGGAGATGACAACGAAGACTCCGGCGTAACCGGTGATGATGAAGAACAAAACGATCCTGAAACGGCTGACGACTGCAAGCAAGGTGGCTGGCAGGAATTTGGTTTCAACAATCAGGGTCAGTGTATTCAGTTTGTGAATACCGGCAGAGACAATCGGTAAACCATACCGGACTATCAAAACTTACGATACAAGCTCCCGCTGGAAACATCGGGAGCTTTTTTTATGATAACTTTTTGAAAGAGCTCTTTAGCCCCTCACAAAGTGACTTTGCAGAGTACGTCAGTTCCTTTGAGAATCGCGAATTTAAGCATAGAACTCTGTGAGAATCTGACAGACTTTTGCAGGTTCAAAATTAAACCCAAAAAAGTCTTTAAACCTTTTTTCACCCTTTCGGCAAAATTGTCGTTGTTCCAATAACAATTTTGGATGAAAAACTTTCTCTCTGTTTCAACTTTGAACCCGGCTGATAAAGAGGTGAAAAGATTTTTCTTGAAAATTTCACTTTTCACGGAACATTTTTATTTCTGTTCATTAGAAAACTCTAACAATTAAACCAGGAATAAAAACACAGGACAATAACTATGAAAAAAATAACTCATATTTTCTATCTGTTTCTCTTCGCAGGCTTCATGCTTACCAATTGTGATTCGGTAACAAGCCCCGATCTCAATCAAACGGATCAATCAGCATTTCAGCAATTCAATAAAAGTTCTGATAACAACTCCGATTATATTAC
>SKYV01000229.1 GCA_007127745.1 Balneolaceae bacterium | reverse complement strand
CACCTATTAAGGTCTCTCCGGTAAAGGCATCTGTCACCGTACCGGTTACTTCCACTTCTTGCCCGTAAGCCGTCGCGCTTACAAACAGAAACAGAATCATGCACATCCCAATCGAGCGTAAACTCGAAAGGGGTGTTTTCCAGAATAAAAGAGTATTGTATAGAGTTTTTATCATGGTAAACCTTCTGTTTATAGTTAATGGTATAATCACCCCAAGGGACCTGATTGTAATTTGTGGATTAGAAGATATTCACAATGAGTCAAAATGCAGTATAATGCAAATGGCTCAGCGTAGGATCGTATAGAATTGAATTCGTAGCTTATTTATTCAAATAGATCTATTTTGCTTTTAGGGAATATTTGGCGTGGAAACGCTTTCTATCACACATATCCAAGGATTTGCTATTTGCTGAACCCTTCTTCATCAGGTTTTTTAAACCTTGTAAATGAATTATCATATTTGCATAATATTCGAAAGTTCAGCTATGCTTTATCGGCAGGTGTATTACAGCATCATAATGGACACCCTGTGTTTTGTATGGGGAGATTCCCTATAAATATATAGGGAATTTCATGATTGTTGCAGAAGGGGTATCTGATGTCTGCAGAGGAAAAGATTTGGGGGTGTGTTTTTTAAAGAAACAGACTTTTATTGGTCATTAAGCATAAAAAATTCAAGAAATAAGGGGTAAATATAAAAATAACATATACTATCACATAAAGTATTGATGGGGTGAGCCTGTCAATACAGGATTTCGGGTAAAAATTATGGAAAGAACCAAAAAAAATTCATTACCTGATGTCCAATTTTCTGAAAGCCCTTTATTGTTAACATTGTTCTAAAATTGTGATGAAGGGTTGGTTGCTTACCCTTAATATTACCAGAAAAGCGGTTACAGTTCTCTGCGTGGTTTTACGATTTTGTTTAGAATTATCGGCTTTGAATACAGAAAATATTATTTTACAAGCACCGATCAGATCAGCTTAAAAAATATTTTCGGGATATTTTCATCGAAAAGAGTTCTCCGGTTTTGTCAACATTGCCTAAATACATAAAAAATATCAGACAATAATCTATGAGTGAATCAAGTACCAAAAACAGAAATATGTATATCATTGCTGCCGGAATCCTGGTTTTAATTGTAGTATCTGTGTTTTATCCATATTCATTCTCAGAAAATGAAGAGATTCGAGCCGATATTGAAAGCCATCAAATTGATGAACGCCTGGAAATTGCGGTTGAAGATTTAAATGCTGCGTTGCCTCAGCGACAGGGATTGGACACTTATTTTGACAGCGTTGCATTGGGGCATAACCATCTGAATTACTATTATACTTTTGCAGATATTTCAATGGAGCAGGTAGCAAAAAATGAACAGCTTGAAGACTCTCTCTATTCTGAAGCTGAAGAGCGTATTCCGTGTTCGCTCTGGCGGCCTGACCATATGAACGGAGTGTCCGTTACATTTACCTATTTTTCAAATGATGGGAAAAAAATTCTGGAGTTTGAGCGAATAGAACAGCAATGTCAGTGATGGAAATAAAAAAAACCATGAAAATATCGTAAAGCGGATATTTTCATGGACAACATGTAAGGTTAAAATTACCTGCAGTGAGTTAACAGAATATATTACGATTTGTTCAGTTTACGTTTCAATTCTTCTGCAGCTTCTTCACTTTTTTCAATCAATTCATCAGAGTGTTTTCGGGCATCCTCATATTTTTCTCTCATGTAATCGATATAATCTTCCAGTTCATCTTTTGCCATATCGGTAAATTCACGCCCTTTTTTGGTTAGATCTCTTCGGGTCCGTTTGCCTTTTTTTGTGAGATCTCGTCTGATTCTGTCGCCTTTATCGGGCGCAAATAGTACGCCGACCAAAGCTCCTGCGAATGCGCTTGCAGCTATTGCCAATAATGTGTTTCTGGCTTTCATAATCCATCTCCGTTTTTTTGTTATTTCACATTTGATTAACTACTTATATAAATGCCAGGCATCTTTTTAACGTTCCCGAATTCGATCATTTTTTTCGCATGCGGCTCAGCAGTTTTCAATAAAAAAGCCCATCCGAATGCTATTTCGGATGGGCTTTAAAAATGAGGGGTATCAAGGATCAGTTTTGTGACAGCGTGTATGAAAACTGAGGTCCGCTCAGGTCGAGTGTAACAGTGTAGGTGCCTTCATCGCTAACTACAATATTGGCACCGTCGCGCTGCAGGGTGCCGTCGGCATCATCGTCTCCATAGTTCAAATCCCAGGATTCATTAGCCCGGAATTTCATCTCGCCGGCGGCAAGATCTGCTGTAACCCGCCAGACTTTTTCATCGATGATATATTCCATCATCACATCATCTCCTTCATCCCAACCGCCAACGGCCTCTCCAATTAATCCCCAATCGGTTCTTAGCATGCTGTAGGTGAGATTGTTGAGATCAACATTGATTTTATAGTACCCGCCTTCGGCCAGTTCAATATCGGCGCCGTTTTCCTGTAAATTACCATCGGCATCGTCATCACCCCAGTTCAAATCCCAGCTTCGTTCGTATGTAAATTTGAACATGGAATTGTCTTCGTGGAAGTAAACATACCCCATATATTCTTCGTTGCTCTCGAATGAATAGAGTGGCGGTGCAACTTCGGGGGACCAGTCGTTTTGGTAGCCGCTGGCACTCTGGTAGCCTCCCGGAACATAAATTTCAGGAATGGTGAAATCTACATCATAGGGGGTAAAAGCCAGCGTGATGGGGTCTGAATAGTGGGGATCAACCCGTTCGCCAAGCTGGGCTTGAACCCGGATAGCCACGGTTGTTTCCACTCCCGGAGTTATCCCGTTATTAATCAGGCGCCCGTTCATTTCCCGAACTGTGAGGGTTAAGCTTGTGTCGTTAACATCACCCAGCCGGACGGGATCGCTGAAGTTCCCACCAGTGGGATCCATCTCTACTCTGTAATTAACTGCAGCCGGAAAACCGTAATCAGGTTTTGTCCATTCAATGGTTAGTAAATCGTCATCAGCATTACTTTCCAGAAGCTGGTAGCTTTCGCCGGATGAAGGAGTTGTGATTTCCGGCGGAGTTACATCGGAACTGACAACCGGGCCCAGGGAATCCTCGCAGCCGGTGGTTATCAGTAGCATGATCAACAGTATGAAAATTGATTTAATGAATTTCATAATATATCCTTGTTTTAATAACCCGGGTTTTGTGTCAGGTTCAGGTTAGAATTGATATCGGTTGATGGTATTGGGAAAATATTGAAGTGATCGCTCGTTCCACTTCCCTCAACATCGTTACCTTTCCAGGACCACACGTAATTCGGAGATGTAAACAGATCGTAACGTCTCAGGTCGGTTCGTCGATGGCCTTCCCAGTAGAGTTCTCTGGCTCTTTCGTCGAGTATAAACTCCAGGGTTAAATCAGAATTCGTGATATTTTCGGAGTCATCTCCGAAGGCTCTCTGGCGCAGCTCATTAACAAGCTGAACAGCCCGGTTCATATCACCGGATTGGCCGCGCAGAGCAGCTTCTGCATACATCAGATATACATCAGCCAGCCGGAACATGGGAAAGTCAGTATCCACATAACTGTTGCTTATACCGGGCTCTCCTGTGGAGTTTACATTTTTCCATTTGGACACTGCATATCCATGGGTAAATTCCCGATAATCTTCAATTTCGAGTGACTGGCCATCCGTAAAAAAGAGTGCACGCCCGTCGTTATCGAGATCAAACAGGCCTACAAATTCGGGTGTTACCCTGTGGCCGGCCCATCCGCCGCCGATTCCAAATTCTGTAGCGCTCATATTGCCGCCAACCGCCGCATGGATGATGAAAGTAGTGCCGCCGAACGTTCGGATATTGTCTCCGTCAAACCGGATAGGAAAAATGATCTCATTGGTTTGATCGTTGTCGGCCAGAAAAAGATTCTGATAGTTTTCTTCCAGCGAGTAGCCACCTTCATCTATCACTTTTGCTGCCATGGTTACTGCATCGTCATACCGATCCTGACCGGTGTAAACTTCGGCGTTCAGATATAATTTTGCGAGCAGTGTCCAGGCTGCTGCCTGATCGGCCCTGCCGTATTGATTGGCCTGAGGAGCCGGAAGATTTTCGGCAACCTCGAGCAGTTCAGATTCTATGTAATTAAACAGATCCTGATTGTTTGTGGGCTCCGGCATGTAGGCGCCGATTGGATCATTTTCGGTTACAAACGGTACATTTCCTCCAAATAGGTCGAGTGCATGCCAATAGCTCAATGCCCTCAGAAATCTGGCTTCAGCTTTGTAACCCTGGATAACAGCTTCATCACGCTGCTGAGCTTCACGGATGAATTCGTTGGTGAGGGTGATTTCATAATATATGCGGCTGTACATACCCATTACGAAATCGTTTGATGGCCCCCAAGCCTGAAAGTTAAATTCGGGCAGGCCGGGATCGTTCCATGCTACAACGGCTTCGTCGGTTGGTATGATCTGGTGCACCCAGAGTTGACGTATATAACTGGAAAATCCTTCGTCAATTCCCTGAATATCGGGGTTGCCGGCCGGACCTTCCTGACCGGTGGTTGCAAATCCGGCATATAGTTTTGCCAGTACCTGCTTAAAATCCTCAGGTGTGTCGTAAACTTGTGCAGAAGTAACAACACTGTCGTCTATCGGTTCTGTGTCCAAAGCATCCACACAAGAAGTGGTATTCATCGCAATGATGGCTGCGAGAAGGGTGAATGCTATATTTTTGATATTTTTTAATAACATAATTTCTTTTCTTACAGAGTTCAAATTAGAAATTGAGATTGATGCCCAATACAAAATTTCGGGGTCTCGGGTAGAGGTTGTAATCAATTCCTCCGACAACTTCCGGATCTTGTCCGCTGTATTCTGTAATAGTGAATACGTTCTGCATGGTGGCGGAAATTCTTAGAGATGAAACAGAATCAAAAAGATCGGTGAACGTGTAGCCTACACTCATGTTATCCATCCGGAAGAATGAGGCATTTTCCACATAGTGGTCGCT
>SKYV01000139.1 GCA_007127745.1 Balneolaceae bacterium | reverse complement strand
GTTTTTTACTATCTATAAAAAAAATCAGTTTTAATCTTCTATTTCAAAATCATCCTGCTGTGGTACAGCCGATTCAGTCTGCGAAGGAACTGTAAAATCAGATTGTTCAATCGGCTCTCCGGGAACGCCCTGCTGCTGAATGGTGCTCTGGGTAACATCAGACCTGTCGATAGCAAAATTTGCCAATACACTCAGGCTTAAAAAGAGTGCAGCAAGAATCGATGTTGTTTTTGATAGCAGATCGGCTGTGCGGCGTGCACCCATTGATGCGCCACCTGCCATACCGGCAGCCAAACCACCGGAAAGGCCTTCCTTCTGTCCCGGCTGCAGTAAAATTACAACAATCAGTAAAATACAGATCAGTGTAATGAGTGAAATAATAATTCCGTATAGCATAAATAAAATTTTTCAGTTTGTTGCAAAGAGTACAAAAATATCACTATTTATACTTTTAACAAAGCATTAACCTTCTAACGCATAAAACAAAAATTATTGCTGTTTCAGGAAATAAAAAACCGGGATAAAATGAGGGTGACAGGATACATAGAGAGGCTTTTCAGCAATATTGATTACCACTGTGGCAACATTTTTCGGGCTCTTGTCAGCGGGCCTGGCAATTATTCTTCATGATCCGGTAACAGGTGTGGCTGCGTGGTTTTATTTACTATCACGAAAACCTTTTGATATTGGAGACCGGATCTACCAATATCAGCTGGAAGGAAAGCCCGGCCAGAAACCGCCGCTTACTTCGGAATAGGCTGAATCAGCCTCGGATCGTTATTGGCGGGATCGTTCACTTTTTTACTGACTCGCAACACAGAAAGATCTGTCAACAGATACAGGTTCTCTGCACTCTCCAATACATTTTTCGGATCGGCTTTCGGATCAACCCACTTAATGGCGGTTGTTTTATCGAGCAGCAGGGGCATTTCATCAGACATCGGGTGAATAAGTGGGTTAGATTTCATGGTTACTATACACACAAAATCTTCGTTTCCATCAGTTTCAATCAATCCGGCAACAGGCATCACCGGGTTATTCAGCATTCGCACAAAAAAGGGCTGTTCCTTTTCTTTGTCATCTTTCCAAACATAAAATCCGCTCAGCGGCAATACGCAGCGCTGCAAACCTTTACCCTCAAAAACTGCTTCGTCATTGGAGCTCAAAACTGTCTTTTCGTTGTTTAAATGCCCCCACCGCATGCGTTTAATTTCATACAGCCCTCTTTCCTTTCCAGGCACAATTGCCGGCAGCTGATGCCCCGGTGCAATATTATACTGCGGCTCAAAAATGGCCTCTTTTTTTGTGTTAAGGTTAAAAATTGCCTCAACATCCTCTTTAGATGCAAAAAACGCTACTCTTTTTGCCATAGCTTCAGTTTTTGGTTAATCTGTCATTTCATTTTCAAGATTTGTGTATTCTATCAGCGAGTAACAAAATTGTTGGGTCAATCGATTGAATATTTTACTGAATTGTACACAAACCATGCTGCCATCTGGCCACATCCCAAAATATACATAATCAAAATCATAAAATGATTTTCATCAACCCAGAAGAAAAGCGGCTGCGGGCCGGCTGGCGGATTTTGATCACTACCCTGATCATTATTTCTTTTCTGATTGTGTTCAGCTTATTTGTTCAATCGCGCACAACACTGATGGCGGGACTGGCTGTAATTATTCTGTTTGTATTGCTCTTTTCTTCTTCGGTAATCGATAACCGTCCATTCAGCGAATTTGGTTTCCGGATGACAGTGGGGTGGCTGGGCAATTTTATTGTCGGGAATTTTCTGGCCATACTTTCCATCACCCTTATTGTGGCGGTTCAGGCCGGTGCGGGCTGGCTGACAATAAACATCGCAACCACTGATATTTTAAACCGTTCCCTTCTTTTTGAAATGGCCAATATGTTCATTCTGATGTTTGCCATCAGTATATGGGAGGAGGCCTATTTCAGGGGATATCTCATTACGAATCTAAAAGAAGGGCTTCGCCTCAGTGAAACCGGCAAAAATCGAGCTATCCTTGCAGCGATAATATTAGCAGCTTTTATATTTGGAATTGCACATGCAAATAATCCGAATGTAACCATCTTGTCAATATTTAATATTTCTGTTGCAGGTATAGTTCTGGCATATCCTTATATTAAAACCGGAAGCATGGCTCTTCCCGTTGGGATGCATCTTTCCTGGAATTTTTTTCAGGGATCGGTTTTCGGCCTGCCTGTAAGCGGTGTGGAAATGCAAGAAGCCATTGTCAAAACAACAGTTACAGGCCCCGACCTGATAACCGGTGGGCTCTTTGGTCCTGAAGGTGGTCTGCTCGGACTTGCAGGCCTGGGTGCAATGGCCATGTTTTGTTATGTATATTTGGTTATGTTTTATAAGAAGTGATTTTTTTTATCGTTCTGAAACAGAACCTGACAGGTATTTTTTGCAGAAACAATTTGAAATTTTGAACTTGAATATTCTCTTTTGTCAGAATCATTTAAAGCTTATCACAAACTTCTGAAAACGTTATTTGTCGGAGTTTGACAAGCACAGTTCTGCGAAAATATCTCAAAAAAGGTAGTAAAATTAACAGTGTGATGGCTTCAAGTATGAGCAAACTAACGTAATTCTGACTGTTAGAGATTCATCTATAATGGATGTTATAAGAAGTTGTTGAATCACACTTTGCCGAGCAATACAGTGCTTTTTGATTTACTGCCGATGTGTGAATTGAAATATTGATCAAAAAAATTGATGAGGTAAAACCATTGTCGTTTAATCAATTTCGACTAAGTTCCAATATATTGAAGGGGTTGAAGGATACAAAGATTGAATCTCCCTCCCCGTTACAAAAGAAAATTTTTAAAGCTGTACAAGAGAAAGATGATCTGGTAATTAACACAACCATCGAAGAAAATCCCGAGGTTGGTTATCTGATTTCACTGTTGAATGAGCTTACCCGATCTGAACGCAGACAGGGTACCCGTGCTATTATTATAGCGGGCAACAAAGAACGTGCAAAAAAACTGGATGAATGGATCTGGGCTATTGGCTACCACGCTTCCATCGAAAGTGCATGTTTTACCGACGACGGTGATTTTGATGAGCAGTTCTCCGCTTTAATGGCAGGCCCGCTGGTTATTGTTGCCACCCCGGACCGTCTTTCAGATCTGCTTGAAAAAGGTAAAATGATTTTTCGCGAAGTTCAGCTCTTAATCGTTGATCAGGCCGAACTGATCAACGACTGGCCTTCAATTGATGCCATCTCAAACCGGATCATCGGAAAATGCCAGCGAATTTTTACAGCCGCCAAAGACAGCAAAGAACTGCGTGAAGCCGAAAAGCAGATTTTGAGTGATCCTAAACTCGTTACACTTGCCAAAAAGAAGAAAGCAGAAAAGAAACCTGCTGAAACAAATGGCGAGCCGGAGATTCCCAAAGATCTTACTCAATATTACATCAACGTACCGCCGCGATCAAAGATCTCCACTTTAATGGCGCACCTGGACAACCACAGTGCCGATTCTGTTGTCATTTTTACAGCTTCAAGAAAAACGGCAGACCGTCTTTACAAAATTCTTCGAAAGAGTAACAAACGGGCTGTCAGTGTTCATGATAAAATTGACAAAAGCACATTTACTGAACGGTTCGAACGGTTTACATCCAACAATGTGCAGCATCTGCTGGTGGGCGAACTTTCTGCAGCCGATATACCCCTGGAGCATGCCAGCCAGGTCATCAACTATGATGTTCCGGAAGAAGTGAGTGAATATAAACTGCGCGCCGAACTTGTAGGAGACGGCAAAGCTACCCGAATTATCAGCCTGGTTTCAAAACAAGACCGCAACGATATTCAAACCATCTGTAAATCACTGGGATATGCTCCGGAAGAAGTTCCACTGCCCAAATCTGTGAAAGAGAAAGTTTCTGACAAGAAAAATAATAACAAGGGTAAATCCAAAAAACGAGGCGGCCGATCGTCCGGAAAAAAACGGCAATCTCAAAAAAAGAAAAGCAGCAAAGACAAAAAACTACATGAACTGCCAAGGCCTACATTCGATCAGCTTGAAGGTGGCCGTACCGGAAAGAAAAAAGAGGAAAAAGGATTTATCGGTTTTGTAAAAAAACTGTTCAAGTGAGTTTACCCGAATAACTATGGTGACATTGTAAAGTTCGCGACATACTCACCGGACATTTAATACCAGCACGGCTCCACCATATTCTTTTTAAGAAACGGACTCTTCAAGGCAATTCACAGATTTCTCAAATGTGAATGTTAATTTTAATCTAACATATTTTAACCCGGTCACTTTTACAGATAGATAAACACACTATCTGAATTGTGGCTTCATTTTAAATCGATTTATAAAACATGAAAAAAGTTCGATTCGGTGTTTTAAGCACAGCAAAAATTGGCCGTGAAAAAGTGATTCCCGCCATGCAACAATCTGATTTATGCGAGATCTCCGCGATCTGTTCGCGAAATCAGAAACGGGCAGAAGAAACTGCCGCTCAGCTCTCAATTCCTAAAGCTCATGGTTCTTATGAAGAGCTGCTTGCCGACCCCGAGATTGATGCTATTTACAATCCGCTGCCCAATAATTTGCATGTACAATGGACCATCAAATCCCTGATGGCGGGCAAACATGTACTGTGCGAAAAACCGATCGGGATGGACGTGAAGGATGCCCGGTTACTGCTGGACGCCACTAAACAATTTCCGGACTTGAAAGTGATGGAAGCATTCATGTACCGCCACCATCCTCGCTGGAAGCGAACATTTGAACTTGTACGATCCGGCAAGCTGGGTGAGATTATAGCGGTACACTCTTTCTTTTCGTACTACAATGACGATCCTGAAAATTACCGAAACAGCGCCGAAATGGGAGGAGGCGGTTTGATGGATGTTGGCTGTTACTGTGTGTCGGTTGCCCGGCTGGTTTTTGGTCGAAAACCGGTCAGCGCTACCGGATATTCTGATTACGATCCCGATTTCAATGTTGACCGTTTAACCAGCGGCCTGCT
>SKYV01000055.1 GCA_007127745.1 Balneolaceae bacterium | reverse complement strand
GCCAGCAGGTCAAGAATTTCGAGACGGTGCGGATTTCCAAGTGCCTTGGTGATGCCGGCCATCTCGTTGTAAATCGAATTTTTGAATGCGCGAGTATTCATTGGTCATTTGTTTTGTTCACTACTATGATAAGCAGCAAAAACCTGTCATTCAATAAGTCTATGGAATGACATTATGAATATTTTAATGAGTTTATCTTATTGATATTATATAATATATGGACTTAGTATTTGTCGGTTTGCAGGCTGTAAAGTAACATTTGTTACAAACCGTTGAGAGTAATAGGAACAAAAGAAGTGATTATCTGAATAAACAACCTGACAGAGCACGAAGCGGGGGCGCATTTTTTGAACACGCAGTGAAATTCCTGCCAGAGTTGTGGTGTTTTGGCTAAGTACGTTGGGAAAGATATTTGGCAATAGACCGGTAACACTTCCAGGGATCCGGAGAAACGCAGTGCAGGTCGTTGGATAAAAAAGATCAACCCAAAATGGGTATTGAACCAATCCTTGTATCAGATTTCACAGGGTAATATAAGCTACTCTGCTTCAATGGTAGCCCGGAGCGAAAATCGGTTTGATGGCAGGTTTGGGTTTAATGGTACCAGGTGAGTTATTCATCCTCTCCGTAAATCAAGTTCAGTACATCACCCTTTTCAATTTTGCCAAAATACTGGCTGGTATCCACGGGCTGAAGAGTGGTTTGAATGTCTTCAGGATGATATCGAACCCCGGTCAAGAGCTCTTCAATTTCATGAACCGGCTGCTGACCAAAGAAATCCCCATAAATCGTGAGATTTTCTATATGCCCGTTTTCAACGTGGAGCCGAAGGTCAATTTCGCCTGCCTGAAACCGTTCTGAACGCTGAATGTTGAACTTCGGGGATTTTCCAAAATTCCAGTCCCAATTGCCATATTTCTTATCTTTGAGCCGGTGTACTGCCTCCCATTCATCTTCAGAAAGCCTGTATGTTTCAAAGTGATCCCTCTGATTGTAAAGTCCGTCAAGAATTTTCTGCCGGAAATCTGAAACCGACCGACTCTTGTCATCGATAAATTCTATGATATTTGCCACGCGGCTTCTGACTGATTTGTGGCCTTTCGACTGAATCTTGCTCATCTTTACATTAAGAGCGTTACTCACTTCATCCAGATCACTGCAATAGAGCAGTGTGCCATGGCTGAACATCCGTTTGCCGGTAGAGAATTGTGCATTACCGGAAATTTTTCGCCCATTGGCAAGAATATCATTCCTGCCGCTCATTTCTGCAGGTACCCCCATTTGGTTGAGAATTTGAATGACCGGCTCGTTGAACTTCAAAAAGTTGTTCAGGTTTTCCTTTTTATATTCGGTTATAAAACTAAAATTCAAATTTCCGAGATCGTGATAAACCGCACCTCCGCCTGACATTCGGCGCACTACATTAATTCCGTTCTTTCTCACGTAATCATCATTAATCTCCTCAAGCGTATTTTGATTTCGTCCGATTATAATTGATGGTTCATTGATATAAAAGAGCAGATAATCATCATTTTCCCCGAAATTCCGGAGGGCATACTCTTCAAGTGCAAGATTAATTCTGGGGTCAGTTATTCCTTCGTTATCTATAAATATCATGATTTTATGAACTTTCTCGGTACATTCAGGTAGTAGGTTTACACAAATAAACCGACAATGGTAACCTTTTCATGTTAAATTAATATGAATCTGAATCGGGCCAGGCGGCTGTGACATTTTGATAAGCAAACAGCGGAATCATCAAAGAAGTTCGAATAGTATTGTAGTCCGATTTATTAAACCGATTTTTTCTTATCTATCGGGATCGCCCAAACGAGGAGTGGATCTTCAGTGATGACGGGGCGATTGAGATGGTCACCGAACCCCTCGATCTTGAAGATTTATTGAATGAATTGAATAACGAATGATCAATAAAGAGGAGTAAATCTCCAGGGTTTCATTTAAATTAATCACTGAAATTCCCATCCTTGAAAAGGAGGGGAAACGCTTTGTTTTAATTCATTTAACAAACCTGCTTATAAACTAATTTTTCACATTTACCTTTTTACTTTTCATTAAATCATGATACCACTCTCAATTTTAGATCTTGCCGTAGTTACAGAAGGTGGTTCACCCCGCGAAGCGATCAAACAGAGCCGGGATCTCGCTCAAAAAGCTGAAAATCTGGGTTATTACCGGTTCTGGATGGCAGAGCACCACAATATGGAAAATATTGCAAGTTCAGCCACATCTGTATTGCTGGGACACATCGCCGAGGCAACCGAGAAAATCCGTGTCGGTTCGGGCGGCATCATGCTTCCAAATCACTCCCCGCTGATCATCGCCGAACAGTTTGGCACACTGGCAACCATCTACCCGGACAGGGTGGATCTGGGCCTTGGCAGAGCTCCCGGAACCGACCAGCTAACGGCAAGTGCTATTCGACCCGACCGGATGAAACATGTTCAGAACTTTCCGCAGAATGTTCGTGAGCTTCAGAAATATCTCTCATCAGATAACAGCAAGAGCAAAGTGCGGGCATTTCCCGGTGAGGGAACCAAAGTTCCGGTCTGGCTACTGGGGTCCAGTACCGACAGTGCTTTTCTGGCTGCCCAGCTGGGTCTTCCGTACGCGTTTGCGAGTCATTTTGCGCCTCAGCAGTTCATCCCCGCACTTCGAATTTACCGCGAGCATTTTAAGCCGTCTGATCAGCTTGAGAAGCCCTGGTTTATGCCGTGTGTGAATGTAATTGCTGCGGAAACAGATGAACAGGCAGAATTTCTCTCCACGTCGATGCTGCAGATGTTTTTGGGTGTGGTAACCGGAGATCGTTCACCGATGAAACCGCCCGTGGACAGCATGGCCGGCATCTGGAACGAACACACAAAATACGCTGTGAAGAAGATGCTGGCTTACTCTTTTATTGGAAGTGCACAGAATGTGAAGAGCGATATTGAGCAGTTTCTGGAACAGACCGGGGCCGATGAACTGATGGTTTCGACCTATATTTATGATCACGATCAGCGATTGCGGTCTTACGAGCTGCTTGCGGATGTGATGACGGGTTAGGTTTTGCTGATTGATGACAAGATATTTTGCCAACAAGTTGACAGGCTTGCATTTCGGCACTTGCAAAATATTATTAAGATGACAGTTCTGAAAGGTTGCCTGAATCGAACAGATTTTGATGAAGTAATTTCTGCCGAAAAAGGAATTATCTATCAGGTTAATTGATTATATAGAAAGGATTTAGATATATGAAATCTGTATATTAATACAGCAGAGAGCAACTAATAAATCAAAAATAAACCAAATATTATGAGTGAAAAAAATCTAATAGGACTTGACAGCGAAAAGACAAAAAAGTTAGCAGATCATCTAAACGTACTTCTGGCTAATTATTCTGTGTTTTATCAGAATACAAGAGGATATCACTGGAATATTAAAGGAGACTCCTTCTTTGTTCTCCATGAAAAATTTGAAGAGCTTTATGATGATTTGAAAGTGAAAATTGATGAGATTGCAGAGAGAATTCTGACAGTTGGTTATACACCGGATCATCAATACTCAAAATATGTGGAGTTGTCCGAAATTTCTGAAAGCGGGAAAGTAACGGATGGAAAAGCGGCTGTGAAAGAGGTATTGGATGCGTTTTACGTAACACTGAAAATTCAGCGTGAAATCCTGGAAATCTCTGATGATGCCAATGATGAAGGAACCAACGCCCTGATGAGCGACTACATCAGCGAGCAGGAGAAGCTGGTTTGGATGTACGCATCGTACGTGAATAAGTAAGGAGCCAGTGGTTTAAAACGTTTAGATACGTAAACATAAAAAGAGCCGGTGCTTGTAAAAGTGCCGGCTTTTTTCATTTCTGCCGGGTTGATCTTGTGGGGCGCTGATCTCAAACAAGCTGGCAGAGTGGGCAATGTATCCGCGACTCTCCCAGGAGGCCTTGAAAGGCACAAGGCCACTCTGCAAGGTCGCTTGGTTCATTCATCACAGAGCAACTCTCAGCGAAACATATATATTTCTGCCTGCTCCCGGCATGGAATTTACGCTGAGGTGATCGGTGTAAAATGTATTCAGCAAATTCTCAAACCCGGTCTGTAAGGTCAGATTCTGTGAGATGTGTGTTGATGCAAACAGATCCCAAAGAGCATATCCGTCGGTTCGCGTCTCAAGGCTGTTCTGTTCGGCGATGCGGTTTTGGGATGCCGCCCAGCGAAGCCGTGACTCAACCGAAACGGTATCCGACTGACGCTGAATGAAAAGGGTTCCTTTCAGAGGCGGGATCATCGGCAGCGGTTCGTCCAGCTCCCGGTGCTGACCCAAAACAAACGAAGCGGATGCGCCTCCCGTCCATCTTCCGGTAATTTGAACGTTTACATCTGTTTCGAAACCGGTTAACACGGCCACACCCATATTTTCATATCGCTTGAACAGGTCACCGGTACGAATTCCGGCGATGTAATTATCCATCCGGTTCAGCCAAACCGAAGTGGTTCCGCTCCAGCGTGTGTGGCTGTTGCCAAATGTGAGATAAAGTTCAGCCTGACTGCTTCGCTCGGTTTTTAAACCGGGATTCCCGATGTAGAAAAAATCGTCGAGAGGCTGGTAAATGTAATAACCGTACCGCTCGATGTGATCGGGCAAGCGTGTTCCGTCCGATAAGCGGATGCCGGCCAGAAATTGTTTCGAGAGCTCTTTTTCTGCACTGATTCCAACAGTATAAACCAGGTTAGTGGGCTCCAGATCATCCAGTTCTGGGTATTCCGCCCGGTAGGTGGCAACAGCACTCTGTTCATCGAGGTGGTTCATTCCGATTTCTGACTGAAGATCGGCACCGAAAATCCAGCCGTTACCTGCAAGATACTGGTAGGAAACAGCTGCCGATGCGTTGCGCCGGGTCACATCCCCCAGGTTCACCAGATACATATCCTGAACATCGGGGTTGATGTGTTCCATCAGCATATCGGCGAATGCCTGTATGGTGAATGCCTCCAGTTTCAGGTTTG
>SKYV01000228.1 GCA_007127745.1 Balneolaceae bacterium | reverse complement strand
TGGTTATGCATTGAAAAATCCAACTGCAGCAGGTTTTAGAAAGCTTCAATCAGGAACATACATTCATCTGGGGATAATTGAAAGAGGGAATTGGGAGGAGTTACCCCATTTTTCAAATCATTTCCATCACAATTATCTTCATACTTTTGTCTTGATACAAAAGTATCAAAAAATCAAGGCGGTGAATTGCTTGACGGCGGGCTTTTCATCAACGCGGCACCATTTGAATGGTCCATTACGATCATTGATGGTAATAAACGTTTATGGCCGGTAACAAATGCTGCCAAGGCGTTGCTGAAAACACCCTGTTCCCGTCAACCAATTCAAGGCCGGTTAATGGTCGAGAATTACTGTTTCCACTTATAAATATTTTTAATTTAATTAATTACAATGGTTTATTTGATAAAATGATATAAAATTGGGGTAACTTCTTATTCATCTTTGATGCATCGAATAGAGCGGCCAAAGGCCTTGTTTCCTCCAAAAGTTCCGCTGCCTTCATCCGAAAAACCAAGTGTTTCGCCGTTTGAGCTTGTAAACTGGTCACTCGCCCAGTACTGGCCAGTTGTGCCCCGGTTGCGGAGTTCTCCGGTAAAGGAGTGAAGAAATCCGGCGGCATGCAGTTTTAGTGTAGAGTTAAATGCCGCTGTGCGGTTGCCTTCACCCATCCCTCCGCGATTCATCGGGGCTTCCCGAAATGCACGCAATTCTTCAATGGTTGGCAGCCTCCAGGGATCGCCCAGAAGCAGGCGACAGGGATCGTTCTCCGGCTGCCAGTTGGTGTCTTGATCAATGTTTGTAGTTCGCCATTGCGGCGTTAGTACCTGCCCGTTGTGATGAAAAGCCTGACTCCTGTTAAACTGAAATTTCCAGCCTGCACGTGCGGGATTGTCATCCACCGAAGATTGTGGTTCGGCGTTGGCACCAAGATTTACAGCCAGCCATACTTTATCTCCGCCGGGCCCGGGCCAATTTGCTTCAACCGTGGGGTAAGATCGATCGTTATAAATTGTTGCATTAGATGGAGTTACTCCAGATACATAACCGTGTGATACCACTTCAGGGGCATCATATGAACTTAAAAATTTTGAGCAGGACAAACTGCTTGCCAAAAAAGAAAAGAGAATTAATATCAAAAACTTTCTCATATCAGGTACTGCGAAATAAAAATTCGTTGAAAAAAGCTGAAATTTTAAACTATCAGGAAAATAGGCAGTTCCGCCCACAAATCACAGAGAACAAATAACAATCAAATCGATTCAGCATTTGTTTGATTAAAGTGTGATAAGGTTCAATTTGTAAAGTCGGAGCAGAGTGATAATTTACAAACAGTAAGCGAATAAAAACTCTGACGATTTAAATCAGTAGCTATGAACAAAACTATCAAAACGGGAATTGTAGGATATGGAAAATCAGCAAAAATTTTTCATGTGCCGCTGCTGAAAGCCCTGGACGAATTTGAAGTCCGGTCGGTGCTGCAGCGGACCAAAAGCGATTCAAAACTGGATTTTCCCGATGTGAAAATCATGAGAGACATGAAAGATCTGCTGAAAGATGATCAGCTCGATCTTGTCGTCATCACCACGCCGAACCACCTGCATTTCGATCAGGCTTTTGAGGCGCTGAATGCAGATAAGCATGTGGTGGTGGAGAAACCATTCACCGTTAAACACGACGAAGCTGAAAAACTGATTCGCCTGGCCAAATCAAAAAAACGAATACTTACCGTTTACCAAAACCGCCGCTGGGATGCCGATTTTCTGACAGTAAAAAAAGTACTCAAAGAAAAACTTACCGGAGAACTCGTGGAGTTTGAGTCGGCCTATAACCGGTTCAGAAATTATCTGCGTGAGGATGCCTGGAAAGAAAAAGACTTGGCCGGAAGTGGAATTCTGTACGATTTGTCGCCGCATTTGATCGATCAGGCACTGCTTCTTTTTGGTGAACCCGAACAAATATATGCTGATATACGGGCCCAACGTGGGGGAGACACAGATGACTGGTTTGAGATCGACCTCTTCTACCCATCACTTAAAGTAAAACTGAAGGCGGGTATGCTGGTGCCCGAGCCAACGCCACGGTTTATTGTGCGGGGCAAGACAGGTACGTTTGTAAAATATGGACTGGACCGCCAGGAAAAGGATCTGGATGCCGGCAAGAATCCCCTGGATGAAGATTGGGGATTGGAACCGGAGCAGCAATATGGAACACTTTATAGAGAATCCGACGGCGGAATTGTTGATGAAAGAATTGAATCGGAGCGGGGAAATTATCTTGAGTTTTATCATCAGCTCAAATATTCCATCGAAAAAGTACAGGAGCCGCCGGTCAATCCCGAAACCGCTCAAAAAGGGATTAAAATTATCGAGATGGCAATCGAAAGCAGCCGTAAGAAAAGCGTTCTGGATATTCGGTTTTAGGCCGGATGGAATCCGAACATTAGATGAACCGGTGGAAAGTGTGATTTGGAGAGTGGGCTTCTTCCTTTATTTCAGTCAAAAGTTTCATGAGGTGTTGTTCGAACAGAGCGTTGAGTGATTCTGTATTATCATCGGATTTATACTCGACGGAATCACCGATTTTTATAAAGAGTTCGGGTTTGTCGGATTTTGCGTAATTAAAATAAATTCCGATTGGAACCACATCGGTATCCTGCCGTTTTTCTGCAATCCAGGCCAATCCCTTTTGGAATGTTAGATGATTAGTGGTAAAAGGCACAATCCTGCCTTCCGGATAAATAAATAGAGATGAGTTGGGCCGATCGAGCGATTTTACGGCATAACGAAGTGATTTTATCACCGAACGGGGATTATCCGGTGTTACCGAGAAGGCCCCGATTTTTTTAAAAAACCCATGTTGTTTCATCTGTTTTTCTTCCATCATGGCGCGGGCGTTTTGCCTGAAACGTTTTCGATTCAGCAGCAGGGGAATCAGTCCGTCCCACCAGGAAGTGTGATTCAGGTAATAGATCGTTTTACCATTTTCTCCGGGACCGTAACGTTGCTGCAACCAAACACGATGAAACCGTCTTCGGAACAGAAACCGCACATACCAGTCAAAAAGAGCAATAAACAAAGCCGATTCCCGGGCTGGAATAAAATCAGATTGGGATTGTTTCAAACCGATAACCTGTTGGATTGTAGTGAGAACATGATTTTTTAACGATATTAAAAGTTGACGATAAGTTAATCACCTTTTTAATAAAATGGATTTTACAGACAGGAAAATTGCAGAATACACAGAATCGTTCACTTCAGAAGAATCCGGACTTGTTCAGCGTCTTTTATTGTCTTCAAAAGAAAATATGGAACATGTGGATATGCTGAGCGGCAGGCAAGTGGGGACGTTGCTGAGGTTGCTGGTTCAGATGTCAGGAGCCAAAAGGGTTTTGGAGATTGGCACATTTACGGGCTATTCGGCTTTGATGATGGCAGAAGTGATGCCGGATGACGGCGAGCTGATAACCATCGAATTGAATGGGCATTACAGCCAGGTATCCGATCAATTCTTGAATGAGCGGACCTTTGAAGGTAAAATCTATCAAATTATGGGTAATGCACTTGAAATCGTCCCGCGTATGGAGGGAGAGTTCGACCTGATTTTTCTGGATGCAGACAAAATTAATTATCCGAAATATTTTCAGCTGTGCAAAAAGAAGCTCAAAATAGGAGGAATTTTAGTAATTGACAATGTGCTTTGGGGCGGAAAAGTGCTTGACCCGCATGATGAAAAAGCAAAAGCCATTCACAAAATGAATGAAATGATTCGTGAAGATCAACACGTGGAACAAGTAATGCTTCCGGTCCGGGATGGTGTTACCATTCTTAGGTTAAAGTAATGTACGCCGGACAGCCTGTCCGGCCTGGAAAGTCGCTGAATGGTTTTGGTTACAGATCAGGGAATAGATTTTGTTCTGGTAATATATTTACACCCCCTCAAGAAAGTCTTTTTTACAATATGTATAAGACCAATCTTTCCAACTTTTTACAAGGTATGCTTTTACTGGATTGTAAATTGTATACCGAATTACGTTTTCAAGTTCAGTTTCATTTCTGATTAATCGATCAAAACTTTCATCCTGCCAAAAAGATCCTTTTCGATTCAGAATTTTATTAGCTTGCAAACCGGTGTATGATTTCAGGTTTTTCATGATCCGGGTGACCGGTAGTAAACGTGAAATGGAAGATTTTTTCTTGCTCTTTTTTAAGTGCCGAAATACTAAATGAACATGATTACTCATAATACAATAAGCGTACAAATCATAATCATTACCATCCCTGAAGTGAATTGAATCTGCCACAATTTTTGCTACTTCAACTTGATTTAACCATGTTGGGCCGGTATTTCCTTCATCGAGATATTTCTCATATTTTTGAAATAGTTTTGATGCAATTCGATTCTTGAAATTTTCATCTTCAACTGAGTTTTTTTGACTCAGTTGTTTCATTGAAATTTGTCTTCGTATTTGTTGTAACTCCTTTACAACATGAACAGGTAGAGATCCTGCCAATCGAATCGTAATAAAATATTCAGCTCCCGAGATTTGCCAGTGGGGTAATTTTCTCCTGTAAAATTCCATCTCAAAATTTTTAAAAAAAGATGATGAAAGAATTTAAAAAGTCAAAATTTGGATTTTTATTTAATTCGGAGAGAAAATGCGGTAAATAAAAGGCTATGCTTTTTAAGGTTTTTGAGTAACGGGCAGGCTGCCCGTTGTACGTACGCCGGACAGCCTGTCCGGCCTGGAAAGCAGTTGAATGATATTTGGGTTGATTGCCAGATGGGAAGACTGGCAAGAAATTGCCATTGTAAAAATGTGGGTTTAAAAAAGTTACTGAGTAACAGGCAGGCTGCCCGTTGAACACGTACGCCGGACAGCCTGTCCGGCCTGGAAATCAGTTGAATGATATTTGGGTTGATTGCCAGATGGGAAGGCTGGCATGAAAATGCCATTGTAAAAATGTGGGTTCAAATAAGATATTGAGTAACGGGCAGGCTGCCTGTTGAACACGTACGCCGGACAGCCTGTCCG
>SKYV01000247.1 GCA_007127745.1 Balneolaceae bacterium | reverse complement strand
TAAATGTTTGAACATTTAAACATAAATAGTCAAATTTGCAGACATTTGCCAATTATTTCTTTTCGAAACGGATGGAATATTTAAATTTATCGCTTCGGTAGAATCCCAAATTAAACTCTATAGGGCGTTCCCGAGAATCTAAAACGAGCCTTTTTCTGAACAGCACCGGTTTGCCGGGTTTAATCTGCAGATACTTTGCAATTTTTCGGTCGGCTTCAATTGCATCCAGCACTTCTTCCGAAAATGCCGGCACAACAGAGTATTTCTTCTCAATAATTGAGTATAACGAGCGAGTATAATCCTCATTTTTATCAAGGCCAACTCTGGGGTGGAACCAGGATATAAAATAGACAAAGGGCGCGTTTGTGTCGCCACGGAGGCGTTCCAGTTTAAAAATCTTCTGATTTTCATCCACATTCAGCTTTTTACAAGCTTCCGCAGGAGCAAATTCAAAACCGGATTTCACCAGATAGTCTTTTACTTTTATTCCCTTTTTTTGCATTTCGTTTCGGAAACTGTGCCATTCCGATAGTTTGGTCGTAATCGTTTTTTCAGCAAGCACAGTGCCTCTGCCGGGCGTTCGTTTTAACAGCCCTTCGTGGACCAGATTGGTGATTCCCTGGCGAACCGTATTTCTGGAAACCCCGAATTTATTGGCCATGTGTTCTTCACGGGGCAAAAAACTGCCGTCATCAAATTTGCCGCTCTTTATCTCTTCTCTAATGTAGTTTTCAATCTGTTTGTAAAGTGGTAGCCCCGATTTATCATCAATTTTCATAACCTTTTTATTGTTGAACCTAATCTTCATTAATAAACTAACAAATTTATACAACTTTGTTTAAACATTTTATTGAGGCATGAATAGACTTTCTTTTGTAGTGCATGATCTTGTAAAAAGTTATCCATTTTATGTCAAGCCACGAATCATGCTTAAATTTTGGTCGATATATGTCAGACCCTGAGTGAGTCTTGGTTCATGGCATTCACCCTTGGCCACTGATATGGCCAAATGTACCATCGGCCTGCACATCTGCCATAGGAAAATCTCAAACCGGTGATAGCAGAAAATAACCAAATCAACGCATTTCCCGAATGAGCCCGGTAGACATTCAACTCATCAGCTAAACAAAATTAAACTTGCTTGAAATGTATGGATCTTATTGAATTCTATTGGAAAGTGATAAAAGCGCGGCTCATCATGCATTTCTGGACAGAAACAACTCATGACTTAATTGTACTGAATAAATAGCAGATTGAATTCGAAATAGGCGGGCATAAAAAAAGTACCGGAGTACAATTGTTCAAGTCGTCTTGTGGGATTCGTCAAACAAACAAGCTGCGGAAATTTTCAGCTCTCAATCAATCCTGCCATAGCATTCATGACTGCTGTACTCACTTGTAAATAGCACAAATCCTGAATCATCGTCAAGAAAAAAATCATCTATTTTTCCACAACTTTTCAACAAAGTTATCCACATGACGAATAAGTATCGCCCTTTGGAGAACTCTGACTCAGATCTTCATATTGCACCAGCTAATTTATAAAAAACGGGCTGTGCGCGAACTGATTTTTTCAATTCTCAGGCTGCCTTCCACCTTTAAACTGTGCCTCACTTAACTAAAAAATGAATCGATATGAGAGCCGTATGTTTCTTCCCGGCATCGGAAATCCAAATTCGCTTCGATCAATTCGGGAGAGGTGATCTCTGTAAAGTGTGTCAGCCAGGTTTTCTACCACTAATGAAATACGGTGTACGTTAAGGTCTCCAAACCTGTAGCCTGCATTTAACCCTATGAGTTTATAGCCATCGGTTGGCAGTTCTTCTGCTACTACACGATTCTGACTATTAACAATACGCAGGTTTCCGCCAATCCACCACTGACCGGTTTCGTATCTTGTGTAGATTCTGTGCCTGAGCGGAGGCATGGTTGGCAGGGGCGAGTTATAATCTGTAATGCTTCCCCGCACATAATCCACTGATGCCCCGGCTTCCCAGTGGTCTGTTAAGCGAAGTGACACCAGTGCCTCGCCACCCAGCAGCTCTGCATTACGAGCTCTGTATTCGTACACGTCCCATTCCCGGTTCCGGTCATCAATAAATATGCTGCCTGTGGGTTCAAACGCCACATAATCCGATATCCGATAATAAAATCCTGATAATTCAGTCTCTATTCTGTTATTTGCCCACTTCACAAATAAATCTGCTCCGTGGCCAACTTCTGTCCCGAGAGACGGGTTACCGCGTTCAAACACACCGGCAGCAAAATGCACGCCATCCGCATACATCTCTTCCAGTATCGGGAACCGGTGTGCCCGTGCAAACTGTGCCCCGAATTCAAACTGCGAAGACGGCCTGATGTTCACACCAATGGAGCCTGAAAATGCGCTAACGGTTTTGCTTTCACGCATATTTGGGAAATCATCATTCGGGCGGGTGCTCAGCGATTGAACCTCTCCCCGCACACCAAATTGCAGCGTTGATATACTGCTGAGGGGTGCTTCGTGGTAAGTAAACATGGCGAGCGACCAATTCTCCACACCCGGTGTAAATGCTTCATCTCCTCCCACTTCCATTTTGCGGGCATGGGTATTTATTCCAACCACACCTTCATTCAGAAAACCGGCTGGTTTATGGCGGGCTGTCAGGGTTGAGTTGATTGCATACTGCTCAAATTCAAGTTCAATATCTTTATCAACTGCTCCACCACCCAAATATTCGATCTCCACTTCCTGCTGAAACAGCCTCGATCCGTGAAAGCGAAACTCAACCTGATCGAAAAAATGGCCTGTACTCCAGAGGCCTCTTCCCTGGAAAGTCTGCTGGTTCATTCGGATTTCAACATCTTCATCGGGATCGTCAATCTCTTCAGGCAGGCCGAAATTGTGGCCGATTGCCGAGAACGAAATGCCGCCGTTAAATCCTGAGGTGCGGTATCCCACACCTCCGGCTCCTTCAACGTTCTGAATAAAAGTACCCGGCAGCTTGCCGTCCGGAGTTTGAACATCACCGGCTCCCCTGTACGAAAACCGGGCAGTGCCGGCCCATTGATCCCCGCCGTATTGATACCGCCCTAAACCGCTCAAACCGTCGTTCATGCTCGAGCCCTCAAAAGCGGTACTTCCCGAACTTCCGGTTCCCCACTCTCTTGGGATGTCGGATGTGATGATATTTACCACTCCGCCCAGCGCACTCGATCCGTAAAGCAGGCTGGCCGGTCCGCGCACCACTTCGATACGGTCTGCCGCAAGCGGATCAATTGAAATATTGTGATCGTGAGCGGTATTGGACAGGTCTCCCATCCGTTCGCCATTTTCCAGGATCAGGAGGCGGTCGCCGTCAAAACCCCGTATTACAGGCCGCGAAGGGGCCGGTCCAAACGACCGCATGGCAATGCCCGGTTCTCCGTCAAGCATCTCACCAAATGATGATGCCTGGCGGTCCTGTAACTCCTGAATGTCGTACGCATTTGCCGGCTGGTAGTAGTTATTTCTGCCGAGAGGCGATGCCGTTACAATTACATCACTTCCCGCGATGATTATCTGCTTCAACCCTATGATGAGATTCTCTTCTGCAGGGTGATTTACATCATACCTGATTTCATTGTAGCCCAGATACCTTATGTGAAGCGTATAGCTGCCTTCAGCCACATCAGCAAATTCAAACCTTCCATCCCCGTCGTTAGCTTGTGCCCTATTTAACTCCATAATATAAACGGATGCACCCGGCAGCGGTTCAAGGGTAACCTCATCCACTACGGTTCCATTCAGCGGATATTCAGCATCTTGTGCTATTGAAACTTCTGTGATTTTAAAAGAAATTAAAGTGAGCAGCAGTAAAAATATTTTCATAAAACGCATTAATTTTGTGCTGAAGTAAATTCTTCTGACAGAAAGCTGTGGCCGGGATCTATTTATTTCTCTGTTCTGATAAATCATCAATTGGTTGGCTATAAATAATCCCATCCGTTGTGCTTCTGTTGAAATTCACCCCGCCTGATTACAGGAACCTGCTTTGCCTCTGTTTTTTTCACAAAACAGGCAGATCTATTGACTTTGTTTTTATTTAGACTGATTCAAAATAAGAATATTGGATAAAAACATCCAAATAAAAATCCAAAAAAGGTTCTCTTTGTGGTAAGCCTTATGCTAACCCGGGTATCTCACAGAAAAAAGTGAACCATAATGTAACTTTATAATTACTTGGTGAGATATCCGGGTTAGTGTCCGATGTAAATAATCACGATAACCTGAGAATAAAAAGCTGCCTCTAAAGAAGCAGCTTTTTTATTTGTACCTGGTTAATTTCTGACCGGAAATTCAGGTCGATCCGGCAGGTCGAAGTCCTCTGTTTCAAGCAGATGCATAATTTCTTCGATACCTCGGTTCAGCTGATCGTCGATTCCATCGAATTCGCGGGCGGGATCGTTGTCGATCTCGATGTCGGGATCCACGCCATATCCTTCAATAATCCACTCTTCGCCTTCGGTGTCATATAAGCCGTACTCAGGACGGTTCAACGTGCCTCCGTCTACAAATGGAAGTGAACCTCTAATACCGATTACACCGCCCCAGGAACGCATACCAATCAGCGGACCGAGATCGTGCTGGCGAAAACGGTATGGGAAAATATCGCCATCAGAAGCTGAGTGCTCGTCCAGCAATGTAACCATAGGGCCGAGCATCAAGTGTTCAGGATTTGGCCTTGGTGCTACGTTTCGCGGCGCGCTTACCATTGCAATCTCACGGCGAAGGCGTTCGATAATCATGGGTGAGACATTTCCGCCACCGTTCCCGCGAACATCAATAATCAGCGCTTCCTTACGCAACTGTGGATAGAAGTGCTTCACAAACTCGTTGAGTCCGCCAGGACCCATATCGGGAATATGGATGTAGCCGACACGGCCATCAGTAGCCTCGTTTACGATTTCAATATTGCGCTGCACCCAGTTGAAGTAGTACAGGTTGGCTTCATCATCAACCGGCCGCACTATCACTTCACGCGCACCATCTTCACTGGGGTTGTCATTCACATGAAGCACTACCGGCTCCCCGGC
>SKYV01000031.1 GCA_007127745.1 Balneolaceae bacterium | reverse complement strand
CGGATTACACTCGCCACATGATCTTTTCTCATTTCCCAGCTATTGTCGTGCTCGGGGGGTGTGTAGTAAAAAATGTTGTAAGATGCCGTGTTGAAAGATTGCGCCATAACACTGTTTTGGCTGAAAAGAAACAGAACTGCAACTGCCATTGAGCCTGCAATTGCTGTAATCTTTTTAATGATTGTTATTGATGGATTTTTGATCGATTTCATAAATATGTATGGTTTTGATTGAAATTTATGTGAGCTCGCTATAAGATCGTTGAATTTTGAGATCTGAAGGTATTGTAGTTCAAAAAGGGCGTCATCCCGCACCTGATGCGGGATCTCCATCCTTTGCAAAGAGTAGCTCTGGAACAACGTTTGGAGATTCCTGATCAAGTCAGGAATGACGGATTTTGGTTTGAGATGCCGTCTGTCTCTTTCAGGAGATCGGAGTTCGGCATGATGAAATTGATTATGTTTTTGCAACTTAACGCCCTTTTTGTTTAACCTCAGATTCATTTTCCAAATTCTTATGTCAAATACACGTAAAAATTATAATTCTTTGATCCAGATATTGCGGAATTGAATTTCACTGCTGGTTGGGTCCATGGTTCCGTCATCCCGCATACCGCCGTGGTGCTGAAGCCCGATTGGCCCTTTTTCTGCGATGCCGGGCATCCAGCCGTCTTCAATTACCATTATATCGTTAAGATACACGCGGACACGATCGCCCCTAAGGGTAATGTCAAACTTATTCCATTCACCGGGCACTTTATCAGCCCGGCGTAGCGGGGTTGCTTTTGCACGTTCTTCAGGCTCGATGTCGGGATTGGTTCTTGTAGACCAAAGTTCACCGGACCCGATGTCCCAGTTCCAGATCTGAACCTGGGGGCCGCCCCTCATCAATACTCCCGAATCGGCATTTTGGCGGGGCCAGCGGAATATTTCGCCGTCCTCATCCCTGGCATATTCACCGTTGGGGAGTACGAATGGCATGTGTTCGTATAAATGGGTGTTGGTAAATCTCCATTCAAGATGTAACCGGAAATCTTTGAAATCATCTCTTTCCGTAAACAGGTGTTTAACTCCCTCAGCCTGAGAGAGAGCATCGTAGTCAATTACACCGTCCAGAACTTTCCAGTGGCCGCCATCGCCCTCCGGAATCACCCAGCCATCGAGATTTTCGCCGTTAAAAAGAGAGGTGTATCCTTCTTCTTCGAAATTGAAGGAATCGTTGGTTTGATCGGCTGCACAGCCTGCGAGCAGGAATATTCCGATCAACATTGCAGTTATTGACGGGTACGTTTTCATTTTGAGCATAGATATGAGTTAAGGTATTTGAGTTGAGCCGGATATGGCTTTAGAGTTCCCAGCCTGGCCGGGTGTCACGCGAAACAAACTGATTTGCCTGTTCAACATTGGTGCTCCTGAGGTTTTCGATGTCCCACTCAATCCGCTGCTGAACGGCATGTTTATATTGCTGATCCACACGGATTGCGATATTTCCGATGCAGATTGCCTCGGCTACGGCCTCTGCATGCAGATAGCTTCCCCTGGATTCTTTTTCTCCTTTAAATGCATCAATCATATCCTGGTCGTAGTCGATGGGTTCGATGTCGGGTGCAGGAATGGAATTCATGATTTCTTCCGCATTCTGAATTCCGAGAATTTCAGGGTTGCCGTATCCGTAATTAGCCATGATGATTCCGTCATCACCGACGTACATCACACCTTCGGCGCCCAGCCTTCTGCCTTTGTCTCGCAGCGCTTTTGGAGTGTTGGGGCGAAGGCCGCCTTCATACCAGAATACTTCCACGGTGCCCTCGGAATCTTTTACCGGCACATTCCACTGAATGTTGGCTGCATGAGGAAAAGAAATATCGTTCGTGATCCATGAGCTGCGAAATTCTTTCAATTCGCAATAGACGTTGGCAGATGCTTCAACCACATTGGGAATACCGAGATTCAGAATACGCCAATCTCTAAGATATCCGTAGTAACCCATATCGCCCAGACAGCCGGAACCGAACTCATGCCATCCCCTGAATAGAGCATGTGTATAGTTCGGTGAATAATCTCTCGGCTGCGCAGGGCCTAACCATAAATCCCAGTCAAAATCTTCGGGTATGGATTCTTTTTCAGGGATATCGGTCCAGCCCTGGGGCCACATCGGGCGGTTAGTCCAGCGGTGCAGCTCTTTAACTTTGCCGATCACACCCTGATCAATCCACTCTTTTACCTGGTAGTTTTCACTGCTGTCGGCATTAAAAGCAAAAAGATGGGTTTTAACTCCGGTTGACTTTGCAGTATCGATAGCGATTCTTGTCTCATCCCAAAAATTCCCGATCGGTTTGTGCGAACTCAGCATCAGTCCATTGTTCATGGCATCTACGGCAATGTGCGCGTGAAGATGATCGGGCGTCATGATGAAAACCACATCAAGGCCGGTTTCTTTTTCTATCATTTCCCGGTAATCGGCATAGACCGTACAGCCTTTGTAATTTTCTTTGTTATATGCCCTGGAATAAAAATTATTGATTAACTGCTTTCCGGTTTCACGCCCGCCGGGAAATCCGCGTAATTCTCCCCGAGGTGCTCCCCAATCGGGATAGTCAAAGCTTTGTTTGTTGGGATCACAAACTGATATTATTTGAAATTCAGGGATGTTCAGCCAGTCCGGCAGCATTTTATAGGACTGAGCTCCAAATCCTATGATCCCGATATTTATTCTTTCACTCGGCGGAATACGGCCTTTTCCGCTGAAAACATGCATTGGCAGAATACTCATTCCCAGTCCCGCTTTGGCTGTTGTTGAAATGAAGTCCCTGCGATTCATCCTGCTTCTGTTCATAGTTGTGGTAGTTAGGTGTTTGAGGTTGTTAGGAAAAAATCAGAACGGATTTAAAAACGGCAGAAAATCAGTCATTTTTGATCAGGTATTAGATGTATGATTTTTAATAACTAAATCCCAGTTTGTCCAAACCGGCCTGAACATCTTCATTTTGCATGAACAGATCCCAGAGCAGGCCGGACCTGTAGTTTTCAATCATAATTATAATCGGCCCCTGGTCGATGGCAAGATACCTGGCCGGGAACCAGTTTTCGGTTTCGCTGAATGCATCATAAAAGCCGTATTTGCCCCAAAGCCTGTTGCCGAGTTCTTCGTAGAAATACCTCATGGCATCCATCGAGTATTCGGGTGTGTAGGGCATGGATGAAAGAGCCGCTGTGGGTGCAATCACTCCGAGATCATTATGCGGAGAATGTGCTGAATAGCCTCCCGGCGAGTAACTGGCCGTCAGCCCCCAGCTATTTTCGCCGTAACCTTCGAATCCATTCGGGTTAGAAATACAGTAAGCTCGGTTAATGAGAGTGTGGTTTACGTTGTGTTCCCAGTAGTTTGCGTATTGATCTTCCAGGTTTCGCGGATCGAGGCCCAGGTATGAGTAATGTGCCCAGAACAGAGGGCCTCCAAACTGTCCGGCTCCGTTGTGCCTGAGGGTCAGGTCATATCCAAAAGAAGTAAAATTGGCCCTGATATTTCCGTTTCGCGCCCATCCCTCGTGATAAACTTCCGGCGGGATGGAATGGGTGGGAGAGGAGGCTGCCAAAATATAGATGATCAGGGCTTCATCATAGCCTCTGATGGCATGATTCATTGCCCAGCCGTGATTTGGCGACCAGTGCCAATAGAGAACATTTTGTCCGTCCTGGCGGTACCAGTCCCATTCAACGGCATGCCACAGTTCTTCAATTTTTTCTGCGAGTTCAATTTCCCGATCGTTTCCGTCAAGCAGATACTGTTTTGCGGTTAACAACCCCTGTATCATAAAGGCGGTTTCCACGAGGTCTCCGCCGTCATCAAATTCGCTGAAGGGCAGGGTTGCACCGGTTTCACCATGCAGCCAGTGAGGCCATGCGCCGCGATAACGGTTGGTATCGGATAAAAAGTTTATGATCTGTTCCAGCCGATCAACACCTTCTTCGCGGGTAATAAATCCGCGTTCTATCCCCACAATGATTGCCATAATACCAAAACCCGATCCGCCTGTGGTTACTACATGCCCTGAAAAATCTCCGGCGATATGGTAACGCTCTCTGGCCATGCCCGATTCCGGTTCGGCGCCGTCCCAAAAATATTGGAAGGTTTTTTCCTGAACAAGATCGAGCAGCTCCTCGTCGGTTAAAGGCTCTTCATCATTATCGACGGGATCAGGTATCTGGGTTTCTACGGAGTTACTGCATCCGAATAATAAAAATGCAAAAGCGAGTATGTATAAAATCTTGTTCATTAAGTAAGTATTGAGCCTTTGAATAATGGAATTTTAAGATTTTGTTTTAAGTGAGAAATGAACCTTCAAGCGTTCCCGGCGCTTTTCCGGGATCCGCTGATTCTGGCGCAAGCGTCCGCTTGTGCCCCCATAGCGTTCTTGTAACGGTTACAAAGTTCAGTGTGCAACATAAATTCATATTTATTATTGACAAAAAAATGCCGTTAGGCATAACCGATTTTATAACCCCGGATTTCAATCCGGGGTAAACGGGCCACCTTCCTTTTAGTGCCGTAGGCACGATCCATCTCACGGGATGGATTTGTGTTGAGGCAGATTATTATATATGGATTGTGCAACCATAAAAAAGGTATGATCCAAAAAGCAAATCGTCCGTACCTACGGCACTTCCCGCAATCAATGCCCATCATGGCCCCCGGATTGAAATCCGGGGCTATAAAATCGGCCATCTGCAAGCGGATTGTACACAAATTATTACCACAGACCACTCAAATTATATTTGGCGGTTAAATCGAAAAAACCTTGACAGCAGTCGGCAACTCGAAACTGGCGCAAGTAGCCTGTACTGAGCGGATTCGAACGTATCCACTTGTGCCCCCATATGGTCCAAGCGGACGCTTGAACCAGTTTAATGGTTTCCATTTAATAGTAATACGTACTAAAATAAACTACCTCAAAAAAATCTTGAAAACTCTCGGGAATGCTTGAAAGTTCTGAAAAAAAAGGCATCTCTGAATATCATCCAGAGATGCCCTGAACCTTAGGATTTAAGCTACGGT
>SKYV01000049.1 GCA_007127745.1 Balneolaceae bacterium | reverse complement strand
CCTTCTCATTCAGCCCGCCCTTGAAGCCCGGCTTCACCCTCAGTTTTTTTTCAGATGCAAAGTTCAGCCCCACCGGCAGTGCCGCCTGGATGGCCTCCCCCCAGCTGCAGTAGTAAAAACGATGAATCCACTCCGTGAGCTGCAGCATCGTCTGGTTCATGATGGGTTTTTCATCCAGGATTTTCTGTACCG
Organism: Balneolaceae bacterium; assembly: GCA_007127745.1. GTDB lineage: Bacteria > Bacteroidota > Rhodothermia > Balneolales > Balneolaceae > Rhodohalobacter. The sequence goes on along the minus strand of SKYV01000049.1, from coordinate 4,912 downwards.
GCCTGGTCTCGAATTTCGGTTTCCGGTTATGGACCTGAACGGCCATCCCGATAGCAAACTCGCTGCGCAGCGGCACCCATACCCTCATGCCGGGTTCGATCTTTTCTGTATCCTGCGTGTGATAGGTAAACAGCCGCCGGACTGCCGTCGGAAAAGCAATATCCACATAAATTTTTGCCATGCAGTGAAGCTATGGAATCTTGCGGCGAAATGGAATTGATTTGATGCCCATACCAAAAAACAAAAATGGCGCAAATGTCTCGTTTGTGCACTTTGTGTATACTTCAGAGAGTCATATCGTCAAAAAAAAGCTGTGAAAGAGATGATGAATCGGGATCTCTCCGGTCTGTAAATTTTCGTTTTCATGCTCATTTTACAATTGTTCAACCGGAATCAATTCAAATAATTAAATCATAAAGTTAAAAACTAAAAGCATTTTCAATATTTTATGAATTAAAGCCTGTCCCCCCATGTAGTTCCTTCGATGAAAACAAACAGTGGCAACCGTTGAAATTACACCGGTTTGCAATAATTATGTTTGGGTGACTTGAGGTTATTACACTAACTTTGCAACAGCCGGAAGGTTTTAAAAAAATAATGTATCTTTTTTATGATGTATATTTTTCATTCGTACAGTGTGGTGAACGGTTGACAGCATTCACACTCATGATTCTTTATACCGGTACCATGACAGATTGAACATTATACAGAAACGAATGCACTTACATGATGCATCTAATAATCAACGATTACACAGCATGAATTTCCCATCGGGATTTATTAATTACTGCCTGTGGAAATCCTGGAATTTTTTTTGATAAAATTCTTGCTCAGTCCCATTCGTTATAAAATGGGGTCGGCCGCTTAACTATAAAAATTGGCAGAAGATAATGATCACGTGTCCTGCACTTCAATAAGCGGCCAGAAATTGTTTTGAATGGTGTCCTGTGTTTTCTGAAATAAAAACCCTGAACACAGGCTTGTTCACGGAAGTGACAATTAGGTAAGCATGATTGCTGAAGAATTGTCCGGCAGGCAATCACGGGGTCAGCTTGTAATCGATCATTGAAAATTTGAAAAACTACGGTTATGAAATATAAAGCTTATACCCTCAGAAATTATCGTTCGATTCCTCAGTTCGAAAAAATTCCTGATGAAATTAAAAAAAATATAGATGTAGTAGGTACAGTTCTCCCTTTTAAAGTAAATAACTACGTAATTGACGAACTGATAGACTGGGACAATTATGATTCTGATCCCATTTTCCATCTCACCTTCCCTCAAAAAGATATGCTTGTTCCGCGCCATTACCATGAGATGGAAAAGGCCCTGGACAAACTGGACGATAAGAAAATAATCCGGCAGGTAAGTGACAATATCCGGAGACGGCTGAATCCGCACCCGGCTGGACAAACCGATAAAAACGTTCCCTCTATGAATGGGCAGAGTTTGTGGGGCCTGCAACACAAATACCGGGAAATTGTACTCTTTTTCCCCACAGCGGGACAAACCTGCCACAGCTACTGCACGTTTTGTTTCCGCTGGCCACAGTTTGTGGGCATGAACGATATGAAGTTTGCCATGAAGGAGTCGGAGGTTCTTGTGAACTATCTTCAAAATCATCATGAAGTAACGGATGTGCTCTTTACCGGCGGCGATCCCATGATTATGAAGAGCAAAGTGTTTGAGCGGTACATCAATCCCATTCTCGACAATATTGAAAAAACCAACATCCAGACCATTCGCATCGGAACCAAATCGCTGAGTTTCTGGCCGTATAAATTTGTAACCGATAAAGATGCCGATGATATTCTGCGGGTATTCGATAAAATTGTTTCAAAAGGAATTAACCTTGCCTTCATGGCGCATTTCAGCCATCCGCGGGAGCTTGAAACGCCTGTTGTAAAAGAGGCGATCGCCCGATTGCGGAACACCGGCTTGCAGATCAGAACACAATCGCCGCTGTTACGACACATTAACAACGACGCAGATGTATGGGCAGACATGTGGCGAAAACAGGTTAATCTGAACTGTATCCCCTATTACATGTTCATTGCACGAGATACCGGCGCCCAGCACTATTTTGCTGTAACCCTGGAAGAGGCATGGAAAACCTACCGGGAAGCTTATCAGCAGGTGAGCGGAGTTTGCCGAACGGTTCGCGGCCCGAGTATGTCATGCACTCCCGGCAAAGTCCAGATTCTTGGCGTAAATGAAGTAAACCAGAAGAAAGTATTTACCCTCCGGTTCCTGCAAAGCCGCGATCCCAAATGGACCGGCCGTTCATTTTTTGCAGATTTCGATGAAAATGCCATCTGGTTTGATGAATTAAAACCGGCTTTTGGCGACCACTTCTTCTTCGAAGAACAAGAAGAATTGATGGTTGCCGAAGAATAATTATTTATGGGATTACAATCTGTGCAATTGAACTGTAAACCCAAAAGGTTTTTCACTGTTGCAGCATTGAATCTTTACATATCATGCCATTTATAGAAAGAAACTTTGCCACAACGGGATACCTTTGGTGCGGGCATATTCTTGATCGTTACCTGAATTTTTCGCTTCTGAATACTGAAAAGTGGTTTAAAAAGTTTCTATTTTATGAAGATGAAGTTGTGTAAAATTTTTTTAAACCACGTGGTTCTTTTGCTGCTCTTTTCAGTAATCCGGCCGGATTTTTCTCAGGCTCAGGTTCTGATCAACGAAATACAGGCTTCCAACGCCGAAGTAATTACCGACGAAGACAGCGATGCCGAAGACTGGATTGAACTCTACAATACCGGCAGCCAACCTGTTAACCTTGCCGGACACGGACTCTCTGACGATTACGATAACCCTTTTCGCTGGATTATCCCCGATGTTGATATTGAGCCCGGCGGTTTTCTGCTGATCTGGGCATCCGGTAAAAACCGCACAACTCCCTCTGGACCGCTTCACACCAATTTCAGGATTGACCGGGACGGAGAAGAGGTTCTGCTGACTGCACCCGACAGCACCCGAATTGATGAAATCCCTCCCACCGCGATTCCCAGGGATGTATCCTATGGCCGATACCCCGACGGTGGCGATAACTTTTATTTTTTTGACGAACCAACCCCGGACGCACCCAACACCAGCCCGCGTTATGAAGAAAGCCTTCAGCCGCCTGTTTTTTCGCACAAAGGAGGATCTTACAGAAACTCTTTTCACCTTACATTTACAGCCGAAGAAGGTGCCGACATCTACTATACCCTCGATGGCAGCCTTCCCGAACGGGAAACAGCTTTCCATTACACCGGCCCGGTTTATGTAACCGGCAGCCGTACCATACGAGCCAGAGCGTTTAATGAGGGCGCACTGCCAAGCGAACCGAAAACATATATTTTCAACCGCCTGTCACCCGATCTGAACAACTTCGATTCCAATCTACCGCTGGTTGTCATCAACGAGTATAACACCGAAATTACTCCCGGCGACCGAACTCCGGCATCCATCACCATATTCGATACGAAAGAAGACGGACGTGCCGATATGTGGAATGAGGAACACTATCAAAGCCGGATGATCATCAACAAAAGAGGTTCAAGTTCACTTGCGGTTTATCCCAAGCATATGTTCGGATTTCATCTGCGGGATGAACTGGATGAAAACCGCAATTCATCACTGCTGGGCTTGCCGCCCGAGCACAACTGGATTTTATATGCTCCTTACGGAGACTTCTCTTTGATGCGAAATGTTGTAGCATACACGCTGTTTGGTGAAATGGGCTGGTATTCACCGCGTACCCGATTTGTTGAACTCTTTCTGCACAATGGCAAAGGCCCGGTTTCCTATCAACACTATTACGGCGTTTATGTTCTGGTTGAACGCATCAAATGGGACAATAACCGGGTTAATATTACAAAAATTGGCCCGAATGATAACAGTGAACCGGAAATTACCGGGGGCTACATCATCAAAAAAGATCGGTTGAACGAGGGTGAATCCGGAATGCGAACCAACCTGGGAACACTGCTCGCCCATGTGAGGCCCAACGAGCAGGACATCACTACCCAGCAACAGGATTGGATCAGAAATTATATGAATGAGTTCGAATCCACGCTCTATGGGCCCGATTTCGATGACCCCGTAAACGGATATGAAAAATTTATCGACGTGGATTCCTTTATCGATCATTTTCTTCACACCGAACTTCTGAAGGAGATTGACGGATACCGGCTGAGCACGTTCATGTACAAAGACCGCGGCGGAAAGCTGATCATGGGACCGGTTTGGGATTACAATTTCAGCCTTGGAATTGCCGACTACCTGGAAGGCTGGAAACCGGAGGGCTGGTATTACGAACAGGCAAGCAACGACTGTTTTATCGGCTGCGGTGTGCGCGACTGGTATCTTCGGCTGATGGAAGATCCCAACTACATGGAAAAAATGCAGGAGCGCTGGTGGGAGCTACGGCAAGGTGTTTTTGGAAGAGATTACCTGATGAATAAAATTGACGGATACAAAGAACTGCTTGAAGAAGCACGAAGGCGTGAATTTGACCGGTGGCCGCGGTTTAATACAAATGTTTGGCCAAGGCCTGATTGGATTGATATTCCTACCTGGCCGGATGAAATAAACTGGATAAAGGGCTGGCTGAATAACCGTATTTCATGGATGGACCGTCAGATGGGAGACCCGCCGGACACCATGCTTAAATATTTCTGGTATTTCAGTAATGAGATACCCAACAACACTCCACTTGAAACTCTGGATGCAACCTATACTTCGGACGAGAAAACGGCCTACATCGAGTATCATTCTTCACTTTCTGGATATCCGTTCGACCCGGATCACGAAAATTGGAGGCAGGCATCTATGGAGCGGCGCAACATGCCCACTCAAACCAACTACCGCACGGCGGGTAACATGGGAAAGGCTTTTGATGAGGATG
>SKYV01000180.1 GCA_007127745.1 Balneolaceae bacterium | reverse complement strand
CTTCTTCCAGCTTTTTACGGCTGATTTCATGGCCAATCTGATCAGACAGCTTTCTGAACAATGGTAAATAGTGGCTCTCGTTTTTTATGTCTTCATGCACAGCTAAAAGAAGCACCCCTAATACTTCATCATCATGCATCAGAGGAAAACTGAATGCGGTTTTGATATCCGTAATTCTGGCTGCATTATTTCGAACAAACGTTTTTCGGCTGTCAAGATTCCTCCAAAAAAGCTCCTGCTTGTTGTGCCAGGTTTTGCCCGGCATGCCCTCCCCTTTTTTAAACGATTTGATCTGCTGCGATTTCTTGTAAAACAACATTTTGTTGTCGGTATTTTGGAGGTGGGCTGTCAGCACAAGTGATTCTTTTTTATTATCCACCAGCCAAAATTCAGCAATTGCAAAGTTTTTTATCGAATAAAAACAGTGCAGCGTACCATTGAGCGCTTCGGTTGTACTCTCCGACGAATTAAATACCTTGCTGATATCGGATGATAATTTATCCCTCAATTCAACAACTTTCCGGTCGGTAATATCCTCCATGGCCCCTGTGACCCGAACGAGTTCGCCATCTTCATTAAATTCTGTGATCGCTTTGTCGCGAACAAATGCATAGCTTTCATTCGCTTTTTTAAATTGATATTCCTCATCCCACCATTTGATATCCCCTTGCATAAATGATTCCACCTTCACCTCAATACGGTTTTTATCACTCGGGTGAATTTTATCAAACCAGTGCGAAATATCTTTTCCGTCGCCGCTTTTGTAACCGAACAATCTCATAAAGCCGTCTCCCCAGCTCAACTTTTTGGTTTTTGCATCATAATCCCAGATTGCATCCGAGGTGGCCCGGGTTACCAATTCATACCGCTGCAGACTCTCTTTCAGGTCTGTATTTATTTTTTTCTGAAACAGTTTCAGCCCCAGAAGATCGGCAATGGCTTGCAGCATGGCCCGCTCTTCTTTTAAAAAGTTTATTTTCGGTTGCTCTCCCTTTTCATTATAGTAACAAGCATCTACTTCGAGCACTTGATTCTGCCCGCGTTTCGATACAGCACTGATTTTCTCAAATTTTTCGTGATATTTCTCTGTTTGATACTCCCGGCCATCAAACTGAAATCTGATCTCGGCAAGTTCGGGATACTGCAGGGCTTTCTGTAAAAACTCGGCCGACTTTTCAAAAATCTCTTCGACCGTTAGCTCGATCTCATCCAGGCCTGACAAATTGTAAAGACAGTTCATTTCCTTGATTCGCTCGTCCAGCTTTTTTTGTATCGATTCTGCACTTTTCTGAACCTTTTTTTCTGAGGCCATATATCTGGTTTTGGGATGTTTCTGAACTTTGCAGTTCCGGTGGATTTACACGAGCAATAAACAATTATAATAGAATAGAAATATAAATGTAAATGTAAATGAATATTTTAACGTTAGTTATAATTTTTACCCTGTTCTTTAGTAAAAATCTGTTTTGTTTCTTCAATCTCAAATATCAGTTCAGGCCCGTAGCATCCAGCCGGCGTTTGATAGCCCGGTTTAACATCTCCATTCAAAATTTTTCCGGCAATCAGCCAGGCCGTTTCCGCCGTTAATTTGTACCCTTCTGACGTTTGAATAATCACTTCCTCAGACTCTCCCTTTTCGTTCTCTGCACGTCCCCAAATCAATGATCTTCCTTTTTCAAGCTCCTCCTTGCCCGGGCCGGCCGGTTTTCGTTCAATTTTTTTCTTGAGATATGTTTTCAGCCAATTGGATCCGAGTATCGGTTTGATGTAGTTTGAAAGTTTCATCAGCCGAATCATTCTATTCGGGGCTGCCATGTAAACCACAATATTTTCAATACCGGTGGATGTGTACGCCGTTGAAACATCACCCCAGGGAATGGAAACTGCTGTTGATGAACGTTTACCAAAATGGATGGTTTTGGATTTGTAAGCGGCCGGAACCCGCTTCAGTTTCCCGTTTTCTCTGATTAATCCGCCTTTCCCGAGATTTTCAATCATGGTTTTGGCCGTGCCCTGAGATACTCCGCTTCTAAGGCTCCAGAATGCAAGTTCGAGGTTTACGGCATCCGGCAGCTTTTCACAAAGGCGGACGGCAACACAATCGGTGGGAACCACATCAAATCCCACACCGGGAATAGCCATCAGATGCTTTTCTTTAAATGCTGAACCAAGTCTTTTTAACGACTCAAACACATCAATTTCTCCGGTGATATCCAGATAGTGGCACCGGTTTCGAAGGCAGGCTTTGGCCATTGGTTTCCAGGTGTGTGTGAACGGTCCGGCGCAATGTATCACAACTGCCGCTTCCCTCAACAGCGCGTCCATCTCCTCTTCAGATTCGAGCGATGCTTTTTGATAATTCAATCCCAGCCTTTCGGCCTGTTTCGCTAACTTCTCTTCATTTCTGCCGGACAGTAAAACCGGCTTTCCTGATGTTGATGCAATTTCGGCAATTAAATTTCCACTATAGCCGTAACTGCCGTAGATCACACATTTTTTCATTTCATATTTTCTTTAAAAGGTTAGTTATCAGCCGTTTGCAAGTAATAATTTCATAACAATTCGATCATCAAATGATAATAATTCGGTCACTGTACGGTAACAAGATTTTTGTTTTTTTGCTGATAAGTATAAAAAATTTATCATCTGCCCACATGAAAAAACGCCCCCTTGACATTGTTGTCATTTCTGATGTGCATCTCGGAACGGTTGGATGCCATGCCATCGAGCTGATGCAATATCTGAATTCCATCGACCCAAAAATAATCATTTTGAATGGAGATTTTGTGGACGTCTGGAATTTTAAGAAATATTACTGGCCGGAATCGCACATGATGGTACTCAAAACCCTTCTGAATATGATGACCAACGGCACCGATATCTACTACCTAACCGGCAATCATGATGAAGTGCTTCGAAAGGTATCCAGTTTGCAGCTTGGCCCGCTTTTTATCCGTGATAAACTGGTGCTGGAGCTGGACGGAGAAAAAGTTTGGATTTTTCACGGCGATATTTTTGATATCACCATGAAGCACAGTAAATGGATTGCAAAACTTGGCGGCCACGGATACGAACTCCTCATTTTGTTAAACAGGGCCATCAACCGGCTGTTGGTGAAAATGGGTCGGGGTAAAATTTCACTATCAAAACGGATTAAAGAAAGTGTTAAAAAAGCTGTGCGGTTTATCGAAGATTTTGAAACCACAGCCATGGATCTCGCCATTGATCAGGGGTACGAATATGTGATTTGCGGGCATATTCATCAACCCAAAATTCGGGGATATGAAAATGAAAAGGGTGCCGTGATTTACATGAATTCAGGCGACTGGGTTGAAAATCTGACTGCTTTGGAATACAATGGCAACCAATGGAGAATATTCAAATACAGAGAAGAAGATTTTATCGGACTGCCTCGAATTGATGTAAGAAGCAAAAAGAGAAATAGAGTTGTTTAGCATCATATAAACCAAAGACTGTAAGGCTGGCAATAACGAACTGTAATACATGAAACTATGAAAATACTTTACGGAATACAGGGAACCGGTCACGGACATATCAGCCGGGCAAGGGAAATTTTGCCGATATTAACAGAACTGGCCGATGTGGATGTTCTTCTCAGTGGGTATAATTGCAATATGAACATTGATGGGATACCAATATCTAAAAAACGGGGATTAAGCCTGGCTTACGATGCCAATGGAAGTGTTTCATATTTGAAAACTGCGCTGAATTTAAAACCGGTTACTTTTTTGCGGGATGTGCACACACTGGACCTCAACAAGTATAATCTGGTTATCTCCGATTATGAACCGGTTACTGCCTGGGCAGCTTTAAATAAACAAATTCCATCACTTGCATTGAGTCATCAGGCTGCATTTTTATCAAAAAAAAGCCCGCGGCCTAAACAAAAATCTCATTTTGCCGAGCAGATATTGAAAAATTTTGCCCCCTGTAACCGTTCCATTGGTTTTCACTTTCAGCGATACGACACGTTTATCGAGCCGCCCATTATTCGGAGGGAAGTCAGGCATTCTGAACCAGACCGAAACAATCATATTACCGTCTATCTGCCGGCATATCATCACGAATCGTTGATGCGTATTTTCCGCCAAATACCGCAGACCCAATGGCATCTTTTTTCTCCCCACTGCGATGAAAAGTTTGAAGAGGACAATGTTGTAATTAATCCTGTAGGTAACCTTCCGTTCCTGGAAAGCCTGAAAACCGGGTTAGGAGTGGTTACAAGTTCCGGTTTTGAAACTTGTGCCGAAGCAATGTTTTTGGGAAAAAAACTTCTCACTATCCCGATTCGCAATCAATATGAACAACTTTGCAATGCGGCGGCTTTAGAAAAAATGGGAATTCAGGTAATTAAGCAGCTTGATGATTCCAGCATTGAAGCTATCACCAATTGGTTAAGTTCCGCTCCGGTTATTTCTTTGAATGATGCAGCCGATGCCGGAATGTTAACTCAAAAAATAGTGCGATATGCTCGTCGTCTAAAAAAAACTGCTGTAGGAAAAAAATCCGGAGTGGTGGTTTAGGATTGATTAATTCCCGGCAAATAATATTCTTTCAAAATGGAGATGTGGTGCAATTCATGCCCGGCGATCACATAACCCAATCCCCTCACGCTAAAACCGGATTGATTGACTCGGCCTTTTCTCAGCAGTTCTTCCTCCGAAAAGTTTGAAAAAAGTGCCATCGTTGCCTCTCTGACTAACCGGTATTGCTGAACCAGATTTTTCAGCGAATGCCGGTTAAAGTCAGCCTCAATCACGTATTGGTTATGATCATATCCGGGAAGTTCGGGTTTTTCACCCCTTGCCAGTGCAAGTGCCCGAAAACTAAAAATGCGCTCTGTATCTATCATGTGACCTAAAACCTCTTTGACAGACCACTTGCCGGTATCGTACCGATAGAAAGATTCTTCCTCCGAAACAGGCTCTATTAATGAAATGACATTTTCCCTGCCGGTTACCAGCAGTTCCATCAAAGGCCTTTCGTAGCAGCGGACAATGTATCCTGCGTAAAATTCTCCGTATTCGTCGTTTTGGATGTTCATAATAGTGAATATAAAAAAATGGGAATGATCTAATCAGAGCCATTTTAATTGCACATATTTGGCTGACAAAACAATTTTTTTACGTCACATTGAGCCTGTCGTTGCCATGAAATCCTCTGCAAAATATCAAACTGCAGGTTAAAATGGTTTGCAAAACTGTGACTATCCGACCCACAGCAAAACTATTATGTAACTTTTTGAGCAAGTAGTTTTTAAACAGAAAGACAGCCTTTGTACACCGTAGAAGTCGTCCTGTCAGCAAGATTTCTGAACGTACTCAGGGCTGATTTCAGCGAGGAGACCCGTTTGATAAAAAAGTCTATTTCTCAGGCAAGATCGGAGAGTAAAAGGCAGGCTTTACTTTTTTGTTAAACTTCGTTGAATAAACTGCCCGATGTGCATAGAGTAAGGAATCTGTCAAAGCTTGCAGGCATAAAAAAAACTGCAAATTTCCATTCTCATATAGTATCTTTCAGAACAATATGACTGGAGTAACGTTTAATGAGGAAAACACTTTCTTGTTATGATTAAACCCATGTTCGGCTTTCGGGCCAAACCTAAAAAATTCGATATGCCTCTCCGGCATTACGACCCGGTAGAGGATGAAAAACGAAAGAGGCGAATACGCATCAAGACCCAAAGGTACCGTCAGCGCCATCGCAGCCAGAATATCAGAATAATAATCTATGCTTCTGGTCTTGCACTGATTATCTGGATTATTACATTGCTTTAGTATCAAATTTTTCATCACTAATTACGATCTGAACGCCTTTTGAGTAAAACTGAAGATATCGGGGAATCCATCATCCGTACCATGCCCCCCGAGCTGTCGAATAAAATTGCTGCGGGTGAAGTTATTCAACGTCCGGCTTCTGTGGCAAAAGAACTGCTGGATAATTCAATCGATGCCGGAGCCGATCACATCAAACTGATTGTACAACAGGCTGGCAGAACGCTCATCCAGGTGGTTGATAACGGCTGCGGGATGTCTTCCGAAGATGCACATCTCTGCTTTGAACGCCACGCCACTTCTAAAATTCAGTCGATTGAAGATCTGTTTAACGTACGAACCATGGGTTTTCGCGGAGAAGCGATGGCATCAATTGCTTCCATTTCGCAGGTGGAATTGAAAACCAAACGGGTTGAAGACAGTGCCGGAACCCTGCTCGAAATATGGGGAGGTGAAGAAAAACGGTTTGAACCGGCTGCCCTTGATGACGGCACCTCCATTGCAATCCGGAATCTGTTTTATAATGTACCGGCACGACGGCAATTCTTGAAAACCGATGCCACTGAATTAAAACATATCATCAGAACATTTCAGAACAGTGCGCTTGCCAATACCGGTATCGAATTTGAAATGCATGCCGACGGCGACCGGCTCTATCATTTGCCAAAACAGTCTCTTGAGCAGCGTGTGGCTGAATTGTTCGGCCGGCAGTATCGGGCAAGCCTGATCCCCTTCGACGAGGAAACCAGTTATGTGAAAATTCACGGTTTATTGGCAGATCCCAAACTGGCAAAAAAAAGTCGGGGTGAGCAGTTTTTATTTGTAAACGGACGTCCATTTCAACACCGCTATCTCAGTTATGTAATTTTAAGCCTGTTTGATGCCTGGACCCGGCAGAACGAATATCCTTTTTATGCCATTTTTTTTGAAATAGATCCCTCTCAGGTAGATGTAAATGTCCATCCCGCCAAGATGGAAGTAAAGTTTGATGATGAGAGAAGCATCATTCAATTGGCCCGGTCAGTGGTAAAAAAAGCGATCAACGAATATTTTGTGGTGCCGGATGTTGAATCATCAGATCGAATGAAATCAGATTTTAATCTCAGTTTCGAGAATCTTTCAGGAAGTAAAACCCCTTCGCGCCAGCCCGGTTCCGGAGATAACCCGGTTCAACTGCCTTCACGAATCAATTTTAAACATCGTAGTTTTGATGGACATGAAACGGCCGAAAATCTCTACGGTACTGCCAAAAAATCTCTGGAGAACGAGCCCGGTCAAGAATCAGTCAAACAGGAACCCGGAAGTGATAAAGGATTCTGGCAGCTGCATAACCGGTATATCATCACGCAAACCCGAACCGGAATGTGCGTGGTTGATCAGCATACGGCACACAAGCGAATAATTTTTGAAAAAGCGCTCAGCGCAACTGAAGAGAGCATTCCAGGTACGCAGCAGCTTCTTTTTGCCCAAACAGCAGAACTTTCGGCTTCCGAATTTTCTTTGTTGAAAGAGCTTCTGCCTATCATACAGCGAATGGGATTCAGTATTCAGCTACTTAGCGGCAATACGGCAATTATCAACGGGGTTCCGGCCGATATTGAGATCGGAGATGAAAAACAGGTACTGCGTGAAATGCTTCAGCAGTATCGGGAATTGGGCAAAAAACCCACGCTCGATGCACGAAAAAAAGTGGCCATTGCGTTTGCTTCCCGCACCGCAATACCTCGTGGTAAACGGCTCACCGAAAACGAAATGGAGATGTTGATCGATCAGTTGTTTGCCTGCGAAGAGCCTTACCACGATCCGCTCGAAAAACCGACTTTAGTTTATATGTCGATGGAGGAATTGGGAAATCGGTTCCGGTGATCATCTTTTCACCATTTCTTGCAGTGTGAAAGATTGTATATTCCCATAAGGAACTGTTTATAATTTTTATCCAAAAACCTTCAGCAGATCGTGAATATACTTGCCGTAGAACCTTTTTACAGCGGATCCCACAAGGCGTTTTTAAAAGGCCTTCAGGAGAACTCATCACACAACATTTTACCGATAAAACTGGATTACAAACGCTGGAAATGGCGCATGCACGGCGATTCTGTGAAGCTGGCAAAGATGTCGAGCCACGTTCAGGAGAATATCGACCTGTTGCTGGTGAGCAGTATGACCAATCTGCCCGCTTTTTTGGCTCTGACCAACCCCCGGTTTGCCCACACCCCAAAGGTGATGATGATGCACGAAAATCAGCTAACACAACCCATGCCGGAAGGAGAAAAACGTGATTTAACGTATTGCTACATCAATTATGTGAGTATGCTTGCGGCTGATAAACTCCTGTTCACCACAAAATTTCATCTGAACGATTTGCTGGAGGCACTGCCGGATTTTCTGGATCATTTTACGGATGATGAAAATTATTCCACGGTTGATCAAATCCGGGAAAAAAGTATGGTGATGTACCCGGGGCTGAATTTGTCGGTATTTGATCAGCATCCCGATACAAGGCAGCAAAACCAGCGACCGGTGATCGTCTGGAATCAGCGATGGCAGTTTGACCGCAATCCTTCCATGTTTTTTAAAGTATTGAACCGGTTGAATGACATTGATCTGGAATTTGATCTGATTTTGGCTGGTGATACACAGCATAGAAAACCGGAAGAGTTTGAACGAGCCTGGAAGCGATTTGGTGATCAGATTACCCATTTCGGTTATGTGGAGAATGTGGAAAATTACAGCCGGCTGCTACATTCCGGGGATATTGTGGTTTCGACGGCAACGCATGAGTTTTTCTGTGTAGCCATTATGGAAGCAATCTACTGCGGCTGCCACCCTCTTGTGCCCAACCGCTTGCATTATCCGGAACTGATACCGGAAAATCTGCATAAGCCTTTGCTTCATGCACCCGTGCTTTATGATACCGAAGATGATCTTTTCCATAACCTGAAAGATCTGTTGACCGGAATGACCAAACCCCTGCCAAAGGCATCACTTCAAAACATCAACAAGCAACTGGACTGGAGCCGCATGATTGACCGGTACGACTCACTCTTCAGTGAACTCAAAGAGACAAAAAGCCTGGCTTCATTCTAAACAGGCAGGACAGCCTGTCCGGCTGGGCAAGCTATTGAACGGATTCTGGGTTATTTCTTCTGCAAGATTGGTGAGTAACGGGCAATCTGCCCGTTGTAGGTCTTTTAAAAAGGTGCGGTTTCATCATCACCGGGGTTGTGAGTAGGCGGTGGCAAGGAAGGACCAGATGAAGCGTCTTGGCCTTCAAGGTAATCGTTGCCGCCAGGGCCCTGTTCACTGGTATCAATACGAGAGAGACGCTCGAAGCGTGCATATTCTTTTACAAAGAACATTCTTGTGGTACCCACAGGTCCGTTTCTTTGTTTTCCGATAATCAGCTCGGCAAGGCCATTTGTGGATTCACCCTCTGGAGTGGTGGTAATACCGTAATACTCCGGCCGATAGAGGAAACAGACCACATCAGCATCTTGTTCAATGGATCCCGATTCTCTCAAGTCACTAAGTTGCGGCCGCTTATCACCACCACGCTGCTCAACCTGCCGGCTGAGCTGAGAGAGTGCAATAACAGGTACATTCAGTTCCTTGGCCAGCGCTTTTAACCCACGTGAGATAGTGGCAATTTCTTGTTCCCGATTGCCAATGTCCCGCGATGTAGCGGTCATTAACTGAAGATAATCTACCACAATCAGGCCAATATCGTGTTCACTTTTCAGACGTCTGCATTTGGTCCGCAACTCCATCACACTTAAACTGGGTGTATCGTCAATAAAAATCTTTGCAGTGAAAAGACGGCTCGCCGCATCAATCATCCGTTTAAAATCTTCATCTTTCACCCGCCCGGTTCGCGCAGCCTGAGCATCAATCCGGGCTTCCATCGTTAAAAAACGCTGTACGAGCTGCTGTGCAGACATCTCCAGGCTGAATATGGCCACGTTAGACTGCAGGTTTTCGTCGGGATGCAGGGCTGCATTTCGAGCCGCAGTGAGCGTAAAGGCTGTTTTACCCATCGACGGACGGGCCGCTATAATGACCAAATCTCCGTTTTGCCAGCCCGAGGTGTAACGGTCTACATCCAGCCCTGACGGTACGCCGGTAACCCCCTCCGGTTTGCCGCGAAGCTCTTCCAGATACCCGAGAGTATCTTTCAAAATATCACCGATTGCAATGGCGTTCGTCCTGGATTTGGTATTGGCGATATCAAAAATTTTCTGTTCAGCTCCGTCAAGCACATCGTTGGCATCAGTGGTGGTATCGTAAGCAGCTTTGATGATATCGTTGCAGTGGAGAATCAGATTTCGTTTAATAGACTTTTCGGCAATAATTTGAGCATGGTAGTCGATATTGGCCGAAGAGCTGACCGAACGTGTGAGATCGGCCAGATAGCCGCTTCCGCCAATAGAATCGAGAAGATTTTTGTCTCTGAGCTCACTTTCTACTGTTAGCAGATCGAGCGGATTACCACGTTCGTAGAGATCAAAAAGGGTTTCAAAAATGTGCTTGTTGGCCGGTTTGTAAAAATCTTCAGGGCGCAGAAGTTGCAGTGCAATCGTTGCGGCTTCTTTTTCAATCAGCATGGCACCGAGCACAGCTTCTTCCACTTCCACAGCCTGGGGAGGAACGCGACCACCTTCTCCCTGAAAAGATTTTGAACTGTTTCTTTGTGCGTCAGAGCCGTTCTGATTGGGCATTCGGGATAGAATTTACAAGAGTGAATATTGAAACAAGAAGATAAGATTCAGAAAATATTTTGATTGAATCCCTGCCAACAAACTTAATAGTTGATGGCTCTTTCACCAAATTTAAAGTACGGATTTCAACAATTTTTTATTGAACAATTCGCAACTCCCGACAGGTATAATTTGTCCGTCATTTACCTGCTAAATGAAGGCTGATAAAATCTGAGTGTGTCTTCAGTTCTGATTGTTAATTAAACGAATCAGGGGCGTTCTGGTGAAACGAGCTTGGGTGTGATTGGATGAAATGCCTCATCTCCGGCCATATTTCGAATCACACTCGGCCCGCTGCAGCAGTAAATGCGTTTATACCAGATTTCCGGATCACCCTTAAACAGAATGCGACCCTGTTTTTCTCCGCTTCTGAACGGAGTTCGCCGGTTCCGGTACAGTTCAAAAAATTGATTGCCGCCACCATCTGTGTGCAGTTCAGGGCCGAATATCTGATAATTTACACCTCCCTCTGTTCTTTTTCGGATTCCAATTACGGTTTCTATTTCACCCTTACTGTTTACATGATTGTCCTTGCCGTAATTTCCTTTCAGATATCGCCGTTCATCTGCATTTTCGAACCGCAGGTAGAGATATTTCACTTGCCCGTCAATATCGCTCATCAAAGAACTGCTGACTTTTTTCACGATTTTTTTCCGAACATAACCACGAATAATTCCCGGCACAGGCAGACTTTTGTCGAGATGGTCGTTGATCAGTTTTTCGAAGCGTGCCCGTTTCAGATTGTCCAGTTCACGGTAGTGCGGTTCGGGGTCGAACGGTTCGGGTGCAGGCGGAACTTCCGCTTCATTTCTGAGGAACGGTTTGGCATCTCCGATGGATGCATTCAGAACTTTGGCGGCTAAATGCTTGCCAACATCAAAATCGTGCTGACGGTATTTTTCTTCGAAAAACCCACCGAAACTTCGCAGAAAATTCCCCGCTATGGGAAATTGTCCATCCCCCTCGATGGATGCCGGTGTGATGGCCACCATATTCAATTTTCGTTTGTCACGCAGATTGGCAACCAAATCAATAGCGAGTCGTAATTTGGCATTGAAGGTTTCGGAATCATCATCAGATCTATTTCCAAGATCTTTCTCAAGCCTTTTATTAATTTCAACAGGGTCAATGTCAGCTTCACTGCTGCCCTTGGATCGCATTATTTTATCACTGTAAATGGTAAACAGCAGGTCGTCCAGTTTCTCTTCAATGTCTGAGTTCGGTTTGGGCTGAACCTCATCAAACAGTTTCATCAAATCATCGCGCCATTCAACAAGACTGTTGTAATGTGCAGCTTTGAGCCAGTCGCGAAAGGTAGCCTGGCTGGCCAAAACCCCGGCAAAGCGGCCAAATACGCCCATCAGTTTTTCAAAATAATCGGGAGAGTTCAGGCTCAGAGATTTAAGCTGACCGCCGCTTGTGTACTCTTCTTGTAACCCCAGTGGCAAATTGAATGAAAGAGGATACATTTCGCTGGTTCCGCTTACATTCGGGTCAATAAAGATAAACACCCTTTCCACATCTTTTCCCTGATCCTGCTCAGCCGCCATTTGAATTGCTTCCTTAAGCGGCTCATTTCGCAGAATTCCGCCATCGAGATAATCGAACAAAAACTGCTGTTGCGAGTCCAGATCATCCGGCCAGTGTCTGCCATACTCATGGCGTTCACGCAAAATTCGTTCGGGTGGAAACGCCCCCGGAAAGGCACCTGATGCAATAGCCCCTTTTCGAAACATAGTCCATTTTTCTTGAGACGGCTTCGATTCCCAGGGAGTAAGCAGATGATAATTGGCATCAAAACCGTCGTCTGATTTCTGATCGTGCCGTAAAATAAACCGGATATTGTCCTGATGAAATGTGGTTTGCACAGCATCAGCAAATACACTGTTTTTTCCTGTTGGCGTGTTGCCGGCCGTTGATTGACGGATAATCTGGCCTTCTGATCGCACGGGAATTCCATTCAGATTGGTCAGGCTGAAGGAAACTTTCATCCCGTCGGCAAACAGCGGATGTGGCTCATTATTTTCGGGCCAGGTATCAGTGTTGATGATTTCATTCGCTATATCAACTATAACCTGATTAGAAAATAAACTTGGCTGCTGATGGCTGTCGATATTTTCAGGATAAAGATTGTCGATAGAAATCAGTTTTACCCAGGCTCTGTGAAGGGCGTCCTCAATTTCCTGGCTTGATGAACCCTTCAGCAGATGATAAACCACTACTCCCAGTGTCATACTTCCGGCTGATGCCCCGGATACTACATCAATTTTTGCAGGTCCGCGTTCTACATCTTTGAGTAAGTGAATTACCTGAGCCAGTGCTCCTCCCGAAAACGTACCCAGGCTGACTCCACCTCCCATTATCAATGCTATTTTTGTCTCTGGCATGGCTATCCCCTCTTTCTTTAGATTTGCTGTTATATAGTTGAAAGTGATAGTTTTATTTAATCAAAAAATGCGGAAAACCCAAATGTTGTTTTTTCCGCATTCAAAAAAATATTCAGTCAACTTCCATTCACACCAGGTGGTATCAAGTAAGATAAACCAGGGATAGAGTGATCATCTTATAACTTGGCGCAAACGTTCGCTAATGCCATTTTGAGATTTATATTTTTCAGGGTTTACACCTGAGCTCATCGTAACGTTGGCGTACTTTCTGGACATCTTCCCAGGCGGGACGCTTCCAGTGGGGGTTTCGAAGCAGTGCAGCCGGATGGTATGTAACCGTAAGCTCTGTCCCGTGAAAAGGGTAAAATTGCCCTCTGAGGCTTTTCAGAGTGGTTTCTTTTTTCAGAAGTGTGGTTCCGGATACTTTTCCGAGACACAGAATGATTTTGGGCTGAATAAGTTCAATCTGTCTCAGTAAATAGGGCAGGCTGCGGATGCGCTCATCCGGATTGGGATTTCGGTTACCGGGCGGGCGGTGTTTTAAAATATTGGCGATGTACACATCGTCCCGCTCAAAGTTGATGGCTGCCAGTATTTTATTCAGAAGCTGTCCTGCCACTCCCACAAACGGTTCACCCTGGCGGTCTTCCTCCTGCCCGGGGGCTTCACCGATCAGCATCAGATCGGCTTTTGGGTTGCCAACTCCGAATACGAGATTGGTACCATCGAGGTCGGTTCGGAGTTCGTCAGCCTCTTCGCAAAGTATTTTTAACTCCTCGAGTGTTTTGCATGCGCCTAACTTATCTCCAAGCATTTGTGGTTTTTTTGCGTCTTGAGCCGGCGCAGGTTCTTCTGCCTGAACAGGTTCGGGATGGCTGTCATATTCATCACTTTCGGCCTTTCTGTCCGGGCTCTGAATTTGAGTGGTATCACTCCCGATAGAGGATACTGTATGTGGACCATAAACTTCTTCGTCAATATCCAGAAATTCGGCGATGTCGGAAATCAGATTGTTTTTTGATTGACTCATGAATCTGCGGGCCTACAAGTTCAACATTTGATTTATTGAGTTCTCTGATAGATTACATCCCTGTAATAATCAGTTGGATATGCACCTGCCTGAATCAACATCGGGCGCAATGTAAAGCGAATATTCAGTTGATCTATTTCACCGTTCAGGTTCATATCGAACGATAAAAATTCTTCGCGCATACCCGGATTGTTCCAGTGAATGCGAAATGTGTTGTGGTGCCAGTGCTCAAGCTCACCAGTCAGCTTTTCATCATCAAAAATAGTCAAAATTAGTTTGTCATTTTCAAGTCGGATATCTGCATTTTGGTAGAGTTTGTTGTGATAAAGTCCTGTGTACTCTTCCATTGAATGTGTGGGTGTTGTATCCGGAATACGAGTAGATTCAAATTCCTCGCGCTGTTGCCGGGCGATATTATATCGGTTGGTATAAGCGTTGAAGTAGATGTCATTCCAGTCCCGGTCAACGCTGTTCAGGTTGTGATCGATTAGAGTTCTGGCTATAGCCTCGCGAAATGTGGTAAACACATTGGTCATCACAATTATCCCGAGCCCTATTTCTGGTACAAGCATATAGGTGGTATTCATCCCGTCGGTTGCCCCACCGTGAGAAAGAAGCCGAAAGCCCCTGTAATCTGTGATATTATAACCGTATCCGTAACTGTTCTGAGGGGCATCAACCGAAGATGCCTCACGGGCAATTTTTGGGGTTTGAATTTCAGTGAGAGACTGCTCTGAAATAAGCTGAAGATTATTGTAACGGCCATTATTCAGTTGTTTAATCATCCATTTGGCCATGTCAGTTGCGGTAGAATTTACACCTCCTGCCGGGGACGACACATCCCAGTTCCGGAGTGGAATGGTGACAATCTCTCCTTCGATATATTGGTGTGGCCAGGCCATATTGCCATCTTCATGCAGATCATCAACACTGGTGTTGGTGCGGCTCATCTCCATCGGGCCAAAAAATTGCTCTGCCATAAATTCGTCCCAGCTTTGGCCGGTAACTGCTGGCACTATCTCGCCTGCCAGGGTGTACATCACATTGCTGTAGACATA
The DNA here is from genome assembly GCA_007127745.1 of Balneolaceae bacterium. Classification (GTDB taxonomy): domain Bacteria; phylum Bacteroidota; class Rhodothermia; order Balneolales; family Balneolaceae; genus Rhodohalobacter. The sequence goes on along the minus strand of SKYV01000180.1, from coordinate 28,581 downwards.
AGCCGATCGGAACGGTTCCTCAAATTCATGATACCTCATTTGATAGAGCATCTCTTCCCGGGAACTGTTGTTCATAAACTGAAGCCGGTTACCAAGCAGCCGCCCAACACCCACCTGATGGGTTAACAGGTCGTGAATAGTAACATTGGCCGTTGCCCAGGGGTCGCTCAGTTTGAACCAGGGGATATACTTGGTTACAGGATCATGCCAATCAATCAGTTCCTTATCAACCAAAATGGCAAGCGCCGAGGCTGTCATATGCTTGCTGATAGATGCAACCCCGAATTGCGTGTCGGCATTAACGGGCTGCGGGTCATCCAGATTCCGAATTCCGTACCCTTCAGCCAGAATTATCTCGTTGTCTTTTACAACAGCGATTGCCATCCCCGGAATGTCCCACTGCTCCATTCCGTCAAGAATCCATTGTTCAAAATTTTCAGGAAGTATATCTTGTGCCTGAACATCTGCAGTTTGAAACAGAAAGAGAAGCAGTAAAAATAGTAGTTGATGATTTTTTTTCATTTGTTGCCAGCTTTTTTTTAACAAAGAAGCAGATAAAGTTTTCTGGAAGGCAATTTAATAGAATGGCAAAAGAATCGCAGAAAATTTTCCTCCGTGATATTTTGAATGCTGAATCTGGTCTAATCCCTTCCCGGAGGGTTACACAAACCAAACCTTGCCCGTTACTCACCGACCTTCCGGAATAAATAGCCGATTTTACTATAACCTTTCCTCTTCCCTACACCAGCTCTGAGCCTATTCCAGCTGCTTTCCGGACCGTGCAGGCTGTCGGGCGTACGTACAAAATACTTTTACATAACATCTACTCTGGAATTTCATTATTATTGTTGGGTAACAAATGCTAACTAAAAATTTGACGAAAATGAGTTTTCAAAAACTGAAAAAACCTTCCGAAGGAACCATTGTAAAGAAAAAATCAGACGGTTCTCTGAAAGTCGGAAATGATCCCATCATCCCCTACATCGAAGGCGACGGGATTGGTATTGATATCTCACCGGTGATGAAAAAAGTTGTGGACAGTGCTGTTGAAAAAGCGTTTAACGGTGAGAAAAAGATTAACTGGTTTGAAGTGTATGCCGGTGAAAAAGCCCTCGATGTTTACGGTGATGATGAATGGCTTCCGCAGGATACACTCGAAGCTTTCAAAGAATACCTGGTGGGTATTAAAGGCCCTTTAACTACCCCTGTCGGCGGCGGAATCCGATCTCTGAATGTGGCCATTCGCCAGCGGCTCGATCTGTTTGCCTGTGTGCGTCCGGTAAAATATTACAACGGTACACCGAGCCCTGTAAAACAGCCAGAGCTGACCGATATGGTCATTTTCCGCGAAAACACCGAAGATATCTATGCCGGTATTGAGTACCAGACCGGAACAGAAGAAAATAAGAAATTGAAAGATTTTCTGATGAATGATCTGGGAACCACCAACATCCGCTTCCCGGAGACCTCTTCGCTGGGCATCAAGCCGATTTCTATTGAAGGCACCAAGCGTCTTGTCAGGGCAGCCATCAACTATGCCATTGAATTAGGACGTGACAGTGTAACACTGGTGCACAAAGGCAACATCATGAAATTTACGGAAGGAAGTTTCAAAAACTGGGGTTACGAAGTGGCCATGGAAGAGTTTGATGCCGAAGTAATCGGGGAAGGCCCCTGGTGTAAACTGCCAAACGGAATTGTTGTAAAAGATGTGATTGCCGATGCATTCCTGCAGCAAATTCTTACACGCCCGGCCGAATACGATGTCATCGCCACGATGAACCTGAACGGCGACTATATTTCGGATGCGCTTGCCGCGTGTGTAGGCGGAATCGGTATTGCTCCCGGTGCCAACATCAACTACGACACCGGAATTGCGGTGTTTGAAGCCACCCATGGAACCGCGCCGAAGTACACTGGCCAGGACAAAGTGAATCCCGGTTCACTGATCCTTTCCGCTGTAATGATGCTGCGATATCTCGGCTGGGGCAATGCCGCTGACCTGATTGAGAAAGGCCTTGAAACGGCCATCAGCAACAAGCGTGTAACCTACGATTTTGAACGCCTGATGGAAGGAGCCGATCTTTTAAAATGCTCCGAGTTCGGCGATGAAATCATCAAAAATATGTAATCTTTTCGGTTGACAGCCCAGAAAAGCCTCTTTTCAGAAATGATTGGAGGCTTTTTTTTGATGAAATCAAAATCAACACTGTCTGAAGTGATTGTTACCATTCCTAAAACAGGATTAGAAAATCCTCCTTGAACCGATATAAATACCGGCCCAATAATTCTCTCTGATGTTCGAAATCATCACACCTGACGAAACCGAAGCGTGTAAAAAATCACCATCTTGCATGGCAATGCCTACGTGCAGTACGCCTCGTGCCGTACGAAAAAAAATCAAATCACCGGGCCGGATTTGATTTCGCCTGACTCCGCTGCCTTCCTGCAACTGCAGGCTGGTATGTCGTGGGATATCAATTCCAAAAAAATCTTTGTAAACAATTTGAGTAAAAGAGGAGCAATCCACACCGTTCGGGCTGCTGCCACCCAAAACGTAGGGAACTCCCTCCCACTGTTCATGTGCACTATTCAACTGTTGTTGAACTGTTCGCCGTTCATCCACTGAGTTGGTCGTAATCATGGCCGGGCGCTCACCTGTAGTTTGTTCATCTGCGCCTGCTTGCCTTGAAATGCCACAGGCTGAGAACAGAATCATCAAAAATTGAAAAATCAGAATTTTTATGATAATCTCGTTCGTCAAGATGCTAAACTTTTGCAATTGAATATTGTATCTTCGGTTAAACTAACGAAAGAACTATGCAGTTACTTGTAAATATCGATCATGTAGCCACACTTCGCAATGCCCGAGGAGAAGGATATCCAGATCCTGTCGAAGCCTCAACCGTTTGTGAAGATGCCGGTGCAGCCGGAATTGTATTTCATCTGCGAAGCGACAGGCGCCATATCAGAGATGAGGATGTTTACCGGCTAAAAAAAAGCGTAAAAGGAATTCTCGATTTTGAAATGGCCGCAACCGATGAGATGATCCGCATCTGCAGAGAAATAGAACCAGAACTTTGCACACTTGTTCCCGAAGGGCGCGAAGAACTGACCACCGAAGGCGGGTTGAATATGAAGCACGTATATGATGATTTTGCAAACCGGGTCTTCCCAGCTTTCGAAGGTACCGGAATTGAAATGAGCCTTTTTCTTGATCCCAATCCACACGATATTGAGCTCGCCCATAAACTGGGGACCGATACCATCGAACTTCATACCGGAACTTTTGCCAATGCACCTGATGCAGAATCACGAAAAAAAGAACTGGAACGGTTGCAAAAAGGGGCTGAACTGATTTACCAGGCTGGAATGAAAGTTAATGCAGGACATGGTCTGAACCTCGATAATCTGCCTGTTTTGGCCCGGGAGGTTCCCTATCTCGAGGACATTAGTATTGGCCATGCCCTGGTTTCGAAAGCCCTATTTTGGGGATTGGAGCGAACCGTTAAAGAGTATTTGAAAATTATGAATGCTCGATGAGGGAAAAGGCAAAAGTGAAAAGTGAAAAAGATAGGACACAAAAAATTCTCAGCGCTTCTCAGCATTCTCCGCGGTTAAACAAAGAAAGCCATAATTTTGTATATGTAATTTCTCAGTATTTCTTGTAAGAGATAATTATATCGTGACCGGCAAACTCCAACAGAAACTGACACATAATTTCATATAAATTGAATCAATCACAACACAAATCCGGTTATGCTGCCATTATTGGCAAGCCCAATGCGGGAAAATCCACGCTGATGAACCGCATTCTGGGGAGTAAAATTTCTATTACCACACACAAGGCCCAGACTACCCGCCACCAGGTTGTGGGTATTTATTCGGATCATGATACACAGATTGTATTTCTGGACACACCCGGCGTCATCTCGCCCAAATATGAGCTCCAAAAAGCGATGATGAAAACCGTGGAGCGGGCCCGAAAAGACGCCGACCTGATTCTCTTTATTTACGATCCAACCGACCGGCATCCGACCGATGAAGTGATTGAACTACTCCAAAGCATCAATAAGCCAATTTTACTTGTTGTTAATAAAATAGATGCAACTGACAAAGCTGAAGCAGAAAAGAAAGTTTTACTGCTGAAAGATCAGCTTCGACTTCACTCAGTGCTTTATGTTTCGGCTTTGCAGGGAGACGGGGTTGATGAATTGCTGAATACCGTCCGCAGCTTGCTGCCTTCAGGCCCTCCATTTTATCCAAAAGAAGATTTAAGCGAGCATCCGGTCCGTTTTTTTGTATCCGAATTGATTCGGGAACAGCTTTTTCTACGATTTCACGAAGAAATTCCCTACTCCTGCGCGGTTGAAGTGATTGAGTACAAAGCCGATGATGAAATAGACAGGATCAGCGCGGATATTATTGTGAACCGAAATTCACAAAAGGGGATGTTAATCGGCAAAGGCGGTAAAGCGATCAAAGAACTGGGAATTCGGTCAAGAGAATCGATAGAGGAATTTATCGGAAAAAAAGTTTTCCTGGAACTGCATGTAAAAGTGCGAGAAAAATGGCGAGAAAAAGAGAACTGGGTTCGAAACCTGGGGTATTAAGCGATATTAAAAATGTTCCGGTGAATGTACGGGGTAAACCGGCACAGAATAATCAGATCTAACTTTTCAAATACTTCACAGGCTCTCACAGGATTATGAGTGAAAATTCAGTTTTTCGAAATTTCACTTTTCGTACGATGAAGGAAGTTGACATTTTTAAATAATGTCACAAATCAAATATTATCAATATTGTAAAAAGAAGATTTTGTAATTGAATCCGTTTCAAAAAAATTTTTCAAATTTAATTGCATCGTATCCGAAAAGTGTGTTATTATTATTGCAATGAAAAAATCAGCCCAAAATATTATTTGCTCCATCTGTATGATGTGTATGTGTTGTTTCACATGATGCAGAGGGTGTACTGATTTTTTCAAAAAAAATTGATATAAGCCCTCTGGTTTCCAGCAGGGCTTTTTTATTATCCATTTTTTGGCAGATACGTTCTTTTAAAAATTGAACTCTTATCCAGAAAGGTGGAGGGACAGGCCCTGTGAAACCTTAGCAACCGGTTCCGGCAATAAATCATTGTCGGGGTGACAGGTGCTAAATCCTGCCCGATGCGGCAATTGCCGCAGTTGGGAAAGATGAGATGAATGGCAAATGTGTAACAACCAAAAGCCTCTTCTGAAAATCTTTCCCATACCGGCGGGACGGGATTTTCGGAAGAGGCTTTTTTTATTTCCATGAGTGAAAACAGAAAAAAATATTAACACAAAATTTCCATTGAAAAACACATTTAACAACTGGTACGACAGCAAAATGAGATCCACACCGGAACGTTCGGCCGAGACAGATGAAGTCGAAGTTTTGCTGGATGACGTGAAAACCATTGCAATTGTGGGAATTTCCAGAAATCACCATAAAGACAGCCATTATGTTGGCCGGTATCTCCAAAATGCCGGGTATCACATCATTCCGGTAAACCCCGGAGCGGATGAAATTTTGGGTGAAAAAGCCTATTCCGATTTGAAGTCCATCCCGGAAAAGGTTGATATAGTGGATGTTTTCATCAAGCCTGAATATGTACCACAGGTTGTGGATCAGGCTCTTGAAATTCAGCCCAAAGCCGTATGGTTGCAACTTGGAACCGGCAGCCATCCAGATGAAACAGAAAAAACGAAACGAGCGGGAGTCAAAATGATTCAAAACCGCTGTATCAAGGTCGATCACCAGTTTTTGATACGTGATCGTAACAATAACTGATGACCGGCCTGAACAATGCATCTTCAACATCAGAAAAATTAACCTTCAACTAATCAAACACAACAATGAGCAATAACGGACAACCTAAAAATTACAAATTCGAAACCCTTCAGCTTCATGCCGGCCAGGAACCCGATCCCACTACCGGATCGCGGGCTGTGCCGATCTATCAAACCACATCGTATCAGTTTAATGATACGGAACATGCCGCCACGCTTTTTGCACTGAAAGATTTCGGCAATATTTACACGAGAATCATGAATCCCACAACCGATGTGTTTGAAAAACGAATTGCCGCACTGGAAGGCGGGGCAGCCGCGGTGGCCACAGCATCAGGCCAGGCCGCTCAGTTTCTCTCCATTATCACACTGGCACAGGCGGGAGATAACATCATATCAACTCCAAACCTATACGGCGGAACCTACAACCAGTTTAAAGTTACTCTTCCGCGGCTCGGGATTGATGTAAAATTTGTGGATGAAAATGATTCACCCGAGGCTTTTGAAAAAGCCATCGATGAAAACACAAAAGCTCTTTATGTGGAATCGATCGGAAATCCCCGAGGCAATGTTCCCGATTTTGAGGGTATTTCGGCCGTTGCCAAAAAGCACGGCATTGCGCTGGTTGTGGATAATACGTTTGGTGCAGCCGGCGCCATTGCCCGGCCGATAGACCACGGTGCCAATGTGGTGGTGCAGTCGGCCACAAAATGGATTGGCGGACACGGAACCAGTATTGGCGGGGTGATTGTGGATGCCGGCAACTTTAATTGGGGCAATGGCAACTACCCTCTCTTTACCGATCCCTCTCCAGCCTACCACGGGCTGAATTTCTGGGAAGTTTTCGGTGAAGACGGCCCGTTCGGAAACATTGCGTTTGCCATTCGTGCAAGAGTTGAAGGGTTGCGGGATGTGGGCCCGGCTCTTTCTCCTTTCAACAGCTTTTTGCTGCTTCAGGGGCTCGAAACTCTTTCGCTACGTGCAGAACGCCACACCGAAAATGCCCAAAAACTGGCTGGATGGCTGAAAGATAACGAGAATGTAAGCTGGGTAAATTATACAGGGCTACCGGATCACTCCCACCATGAAAACGGAAAGAAGTATCTGAGAGATGGCCGTTTTGGTGCCGTTCTGACATTCGGCGTTAACGGCGGTTATGATGATGCACGGCAGTTCATAGAAAATGTAGAACTTGCCAGCCACCTTGCCAATGTCGGCGATGCCAAAACACTGGTCATTCATCCCGCATCAACCACACACCAGCAGCTTTCTGATGAGGAACAGGCATCCAGCGGTGTAAAAGATGACCTGATCCGGGTATCTGTCGGTATCGAGCATATCGACGATATTATCGGAGATTTTGAACAGGCATTCAACAAACTGAAAACAACAGCATAACAACTTCCCCTCCTGTGAGGGGCCAAATAAAAAACCCGGCTCCGAAAATCGGAACCGGGTTTGTCAATAACGCCGGAAGGTACTTTTCGCAGAGCCCTTGCCGGCATCACCACTAAATCAAATATACAAATGAGTTACTTAAAATTCGCATACTGGGTACCAAATGTCAGCGGGGGTCTTGTAGTATCAAAACTTCCGCAGAAAACAGGCTGGGATTTCAAAGCCAACAAGCGTTATGCACAAATTGCAGAACAGGTTGGTTTTGAGTATGCCCTGCTGCAAACACGATTTATCGCAAGTTATGGGGCTGAAAATCAACTCGAAGCAGCCTCTCTGGGCTCGGCACTGGCAGCGGTAACAGAAAAAATAAATCTGATTTCTGCCGTGCATCCCGGGTTGTGGCATCCGGCTGTTTATGCAAAAATTCTCTCCACCATTGACAACATCAGCGACGGTCGTGCAGCTGTAAATGTTGTGAGCGGCTGGTTTAAAGGAGAGTTTACCGCATTCGGAGAGCATTGGCTCGAACACGACGAACGGTACAGGCGATCCGAAGAGTTTATCGAAGTTCTGAAATCACTCTGGACAAAAGAACAAACTACATACCGGGGTGATTTTTACCAAATCAGCGATGCACCTTCGAAGCCCAAACCGGCCAATAATAACTCTATTCCTGTATTTCAGGGAGGAAATTCGAAAGCTGCCCGAAAAATGGCTGCAAAAGTTTCCGACTGGTATTTCATGAACGGAAACACCAACTCCGGAATCCAGGAGCAAATTGAAGACGTAAAAAAGCTGGCTGAAAAAGAAAGACGTGAAGTAAAATTTGCGCTGAACGGTTTTGTGATTGTCCGCGATACCGAACAGGAAGCCATCGACCAGCTTGAAGAGATCGTTTCCGAAGCCAATGAAGATGCCGTGAATGATTTCAGGGACGCGGTTCAGCAGGCGGGAGCCTCTTCCAAGGAAGGTGAAGGTATGTGGGCCGACTCTTCGTTTGACGACCTGGTTCAGTATAACGACGGGTTTAAAACCGGTCTGATCGGTACGGCTGAACAAGTGGCCAACCGCATCATTGAACTGAAACAACTGGGAGTGGTCCTCATACTTACCGGCTTTCTGAATTACGATGAAGAACTGGAAGCTTTCGGGAAAAAAGTGATCCCCCTGGTTCGTGAAAAAGAAGAAGAACTGAAAAGAAAAGGAGTAGCAGCATGAAACTACTTGGAATCTCAGGCAGCCTCAGCAAACATTCAAAAACCGGAATAGCGGTCAACAAGGCTCTTGAATTTGCCAAAGAATTTGATGAAAGCCTGGAAACCGAACTGGTATCGCTTTCCGATTACGATCTGGTTTTTTGCGACGGCCGTAATCCGGATCTCTATATCGGTGACACCCGGCGGCTGATTGACAAGGTTACGGATGCGGATGTCTATATCATTGGGTCTCCGATCTACAGAGGCACCTTTACCGGAGCCCTGAAAAACCTGTTCGATCTGATTCCGAATGATGCCCTGAAAGGAAAAGCAGTCGGGATAATTGCCACGGGCGGTTCCAACCACCACTTCCTGGCAATTGAGCATCAGTTCAAGCCGATCTTCGGTTTTTTCAATGCCTACACCGTTCCTGCCGGTGTTTATGTGAATAATTCTCACTACAACAACGGCGAATTGACGGATACGGAAATTCTGGAACGGCTGAAAAAATTATCGAATCAAACTGTCCGGCTGTCTGCACTGTTAAAACGTCCTTTCAACGGACCGGACCAACCCGAAATTAAACGGGAAACCCTTCAATCAACCTGATTTAAAAAATTAAAACTCCTTCAATAAAACATTATGAGCACTGTTAAAACAACCACTATCACCAATAATGAACAGCTTAAAGAAAATATCCTGAATCTGATTCAGGGAATTCAGAATGAACCGGACAATGCCAATGCTGTCTTCCGGGCTAAATCCAGGCTGGAAAACGGATTTCTGTCGGATGTGAAAATTCGGGATTTCAAATTTGTTTCGGATGAACCCGAAGATCTGGGCGGCACCGATAAAGGACCAAATCCTGTAGAGTATGTGCTGGGAGCTTTTGCCGCCTGCCAGGAAATTGTCATTAAAGCGTATGCCACAGTGCTGGATATCGACCTGAAATCGGTTGAGGTAAAAGTGGAAGGCAACCTGGATCTGCACGGTTTTCTGAATTTGACTGAAGAGCGGGCCGGATTCAAATCTGTGAATTACAAAACAACCATCGAAACCAACGACGAAGACCCTGAAAAACTGAAACTGTTAGAGCAGCTTTCGGTTGACCGGTGTCCGGTACTGGATATCATCAAAAATCCCGTTGAAATCAACGGAAATGTAGAATTTAAGAAATATTAAAAAACTGTCGGGCTCTAAATCAGAGTCCGGCGTAATTATTTTTAGCCGAAAATATATGAACAAGGGAATCACAAAAACCAAGCTGGAAAGACCATTCATCACCGAATCGGGATTTCGATTCGAACAGCCAGAGGTGGCTTACAAAACCTGGGGAAAATTGAACAAGGAGCGAAATAATGCCATTGTAATCTGCCACGCACTGACCGGCCATGCAGCAGCCGATGAATGGTTTCCGGGATTGATCGGAAATGGAAAAGTCTGCGATCCGGAAAAGAATTTTATCATTTGTATAAATGTACCGGGAAGTCCCTACGGATCTGTCAGCCCCTGGTCGGTAAATCCTGAAACCGGTAAACCTTATCTGAACGATTTCCCTGATCTCACCGTACGTGACCTGGTTCGTTTTCAGCAGCAACTAATGGATCAGATCGATATCAATTGTATTGAACTGGTATTGGGAGGATCGCTCGGCGGCATGCAGGCACTGGAATTTACAATCATGGACCGGCGTATAAAGTCGGCCGTTTTAATAGCAATGGGCAAATCGCACAGCCCCTGGGCCATTGGCATCAGCCATGCTCAGCGTTCGGCTATCATCAATGATCCGAAATGGAATGACGGAATTTATGAATATGGTACCGGACCTGCCGATGGCCTTGCCACTGCCCGGATGATGGCCATGATCACCTACCGTGCCCCGCAGGATTATCAGCAAAAATTTGGCCGGGAATTACAGGACGGAAGCGATCTTTTCCAGGTTGAATCTTATTTGAATTATCAGGGAGAAAAACTGGTGAGCCGGTTTGATGCACATTCCTACATCATTCTGACCAAAGCAATGGATACGCACGATGTTTCCAGAAATCGCGGATCCTTTGAACAAGTTCTGGGGCGTGTGAAAATTCCCGTGCGTGTGGTTGGCATCAACACCGATCATCTCTATCCGGTTCATGAACAGAAAGAGTTAGCCAAATTTTTGGGCAATGCCGGCTATCATGAAATTCAATCACCCTACGGACACGACGCTTTTTTGATTGAATTTGACCAGATCAACAATATTATTCAAACATTTCGTAAACAAGAACTTAGTTACACAACACCATCATTATGACACAATTAAAAGCATACAAAAAACCTGAACTTAACAGAGCACCAAAAGTGAAGAAATTATTTATTGCAGGAGTGGGTGCCATTGGCAGCACTTTACTGAAACAGGTATCCCGGTTTGGCACGGAAAAATCTTTGCGGGTCATCGGGCTGTGCAACAGCAAACACATGCTTTGGTACGATCGCACACAAAGCCATTATTCCCATCAGGAACTGAACCGTGCCCCTGAACTGGATTGGCAGACTATCATTGAAAAACTTTCAGGATATGAAAAAGACACGGTTGTTTTTGTTGATGCAACCGGTAGCCAGGCGGTGGCCGATCTCTATCCACAACTTTTGAAAAATCATATTCATGTTGTTACCCCAAGCAAACTTGCAAATACCCAGCAGCAAGATCAGTTTGATTCATTGCACCGGCTGGCGTTAGATCATCAGGTTAAATTTCTCTACGAAACCAATGTGGGGGCTGGTTTACCAATCATCCAGTCCATCAAAAGCCTGATTCAAACCGGAGATAAAGTTTTGGAACTTAACGGCGTGGTTTCCGGCACTATGACCTATCTGTTTTCGGAGCTGGAAAAAGGAAAGAAGTTCAGTGAAACTGTTAAAAAGGCCCGTCAGCTCGGATATGCCGAACCCGACCCGAGGGATGACCTGTCGGGTGAGGACGTGGCCAGAAAATTCATGATTCTTGCCAGAATTTGTGGAATTCGTGTTGAGCGTGATGAGCTGGAGGTAGAATCGCTGATTCCGGAATCACTGGCGGAAGTGGATTCATCCACATTTTTAAAAAACCTGCATAGAGCAGATGATAAATGGGCCGAACGATTTTCAACTGTTACTACCAATGGCCATACTCTGCGATACACCGGCAGCCTGACAGATAACAAAATAAAAGTGGGAATTCAATCTGTGCCCAAATCATCCAGTCTGGGACAGCTTCGCGGCACCAATAACCTTATACAAATTCGTACAAAGCGGTACAACGATCAGCCATTAATCATTCAGGGGCCGGGGGCCGGAAAAGAAGTGACAGCTGCCGGTGTGATGACCGACATTTTGAGTATCCGGTAATTCACAATCTGCAAATATCCAAATAATAAAAGCCCCGGGGTTTCCGGGGCTTTTAGATACATTTCTTCTGAATTCTTGAATGGAAATTCTGAAGAATTCAGACCTGATTTTTCAAAGAACTACCTGTTATTTTTGGGTTAACGTTAAGGATGCACTTTAGCGCTTACGCTAAGAGTTTGGGTAACATCAAATTCCTCGCCACCCGGCTCATGATTCCCCACAAATTGAAATGTCCAGTTTCCACTCCATCTGTAAAAAGCAGTGCCCTGTTCCTGTAAATCAAAAGCTTCATTGGCCTGTACAATAAGCCCCTGCGGACTATAAGAAATATTATTATTGTTAGGATTTGTCACTACAATTTGTACCAACCGTACCCTTGTGCTTGACGAAGCTCTGAACAGTATTCCGGGGTCTCCGTCCACTAAGGTTGTAGTAATAGAACTAATGTTGAAATTCGGTGGCGGCGGCCCATCATCTATATCATCTGCACCAGTACTGTCGTCACTACATCCATTTATTACTAAAAATGGAAGAATGAAAAGTGTTACTAAAATTATTGATAGTCTGTTTCTTTTTACCATACTCACCATACCATTTTTGAATTAATAATTTTACACCTCTTTATCTAATATTACATTTTATAAAAACAAAAAACAACACAACTTCATTTTACAGGACACTTTATTATCCAACAATATTAATCACTTAGACACATCTCATTCAATTAATTGACAAATAATAATTCAATTATTGAACAAATGAATGTTCGATTTCATACATGACGATATCTCAAAAACAGTGTCAACAAAAAATATAATTTATTGTTTTGACTGTGAAGAAATGAAGATATTCCTGATTATATTTTATTTACAAAGCCCAGTTTTAATCTTTGTCAAAAATTAATCAGGCAAGTTGTGGTAAAAATCAAAAAAGCCCCTTGTTGCTGCAAGGGGCTTTATTCAAGACTAATCTTTATATTAACGATCAGAAAGAAATACCGGCTGTAACCATAAATCCTTTGGTACTCACTTCAATTCCACCAGCTCCAAACATGTCGCCAAATTCATCATCCATATCCATAATATTGGCAAGGCCCATATCATAGCGTACATCTACGTTAAACATTCCGAATGAAACACCGGCTCCAAATGCCACCCCATAGTTAAGATCGTCGAAAGCATCTCCTACATCAAAAGTTTCTCCATTTTCGTCGGATGATGCATCAATCAGGTATCCGGCAAATCCACCACCATAAACATATGGGGTAATATCGCCATCGAGTGGAATATTTACTTTCAATAATACCGGTATATCAACATATGACAGGGTTAATTTATCGTCTCCAAAATCCATGTCACTATCCTCACCACCTTTTTGGACAAATAATGCCTCAAACTGGAGTGAAAACATGTCTGATAAGGGCTTGTTAACATACAAACCACCAGTAAATCCCATCTTATTATCTGACGTTTCACTAAATTCCATTACACTGGTTTCCATGGAATACATCGTTAAACCACCTTTCAATCCAAAGCGGGTATCCTGTGCCTGGGTTTCATTGAAGCCAAAAGCGAGCATTCCGGCAACGCAAAGTACAGAGAGTATTTTTTTCATAACAGTATGATTATATTTTATTTATTGATTAGTTATTATTGAATGAAAAATTTTTTATCAGAGATAATTTTAAATCTGTTTTCACCCTTACAAACGAAATTTCCGGAGCAATTGGATCATTAAATTTTAATTGCGGATGACCTTAAAAGAGCCAAGAAAGATTTCAGAACCTCTGCCTTTTAAAAAAAACAATTCTGTTTGAATAATCCAGAGTTTTCAAAGGTCTCTTTCAATTTGCATAGCAGATTTGAATCCACCACAGACTATCAACTTACTGTATCGAGCTTTTCTAAAATCAGCACCTGAAAATTCCTCCCACTTTATTCCACTCTGTGCAGCTCACCCCTTTCGGTTTAGCAATCTGCCCAATTTATTGATGAACATCTACTTACTTAACAGATTCAGTAAAAACGATTTTATATATATCTCACTTTTTACTTGACATAATAGGAGAGTTTGGGGTACATTGTGGGAGGAAGTGGGAGATAGTGGGGAAAAATTTAGCAACTTTCCGTTATCCGCTGTCAAATCAGTTTTTAGCAATCATACACACACATAAAATAGAGAATTCACGTGCCAAGCTTCAAAGGGCAATATGAACACAGTGTAGATAATAAAGGCCGAGTAGCTTTCCCGGCCAAGTTGCGCAAGCTTGTTAACCCAGATGCCGAAGACCGCTTCACGATTCTTCGAGGCCTTGAACCATGCCTCTATCTCTACCCCCAGGATGAATGGAAGCTGGTTGAGGATCGCCTTTCCAAAATCAACAGTTTTACACGCCGCGGACGAACCGTAATCCGTAATTTTTTACGATATGCCGAAGATTTGGTTTTAGACAAACAAAACCGCCTTTCTCTTCCATCCCACTTAATGGATTGGTCCGGAATTGAATCGACTGCCATATTTATCGGAAGCGGTGAAAGCATCGAAATATGGTCTCCACAAAAGCTGGATGATGTGGATGCCGACCTCAGTTTTGAATCGTACCAGGAACTTTTTGAACAAGTGATGGGAGGAGAAATTGAGCAACGCGAATAATAATATCGAATCGTTTTATCCGCATACCCCCGTATTGCTGGAAACATCTGTAGAGTTTCTTATTACAGATCCCTCGGGAATTTATGTAGATGCTACCCTGGGCGGTGGGGGACACTCCCGCGCATTTCTCCGGGCTTTAAACGATGATGCCATCCTGTTTGGCGTGGATCAAGACCCGGAAGCGCAGTCTGCTTCGGCTGAAAAAATCGGGAATGATGACCGTTTCAAACCGGTCACCGGAAATTTCGGATATCTAACTACACTTATTCCGCCAGATTATCACGGAAAAATATCAGGGGTGTTTTTCGATCTTGGGGTTTCCACACATCAAATTAGAGAACCCGGACGAGGGTTCAGCTTTCAGCACGACGGACCGCTTGACATGCGAATGAGCGATACAAGCGGAACATCGGCCTGGGATGTGGTGAATAATTACGAGTATAAAAAACTCCGTGACATTATTTATCACTATGGCGAGGAGCGCCTGAGCCGGCAAATTGCCAAAGAAATTATCAACCAGAGGCCGATCGAAACCACGCTTGAACTTCGGCAAGCTATCGAAAATGTTCTGTACGGCAGAAATATCATCAAATCGGTAGCAAGGGTTTTTCAGGCCATCAGGATTGAAGTAAACCAGGAACTGGATGTTTTAAAGCAGGGCCTGACCAATGCTCATGAACTGCTTAAATCCGGCGGACGGATTGTTGCTATTTCCTATCACTCCCTCGAAGACCGCATCGTGAAGAATTTTTTTAAAAGTGGGAATTTTGACGGGGTGGTTGAAAAAGATTTCTTTGGAAATCCGCTCAAACCGATCCGGGTCATCACCAAACAGATCATCACTCCATCTGATGAAGAGATAACCAAAAATCCGGCAGCCCGAAGTGCAAAATTACGAGTTGCTGAAAAACTGATGGAGGATTAAATGTTTGTGAAAGCTCCATCCAAATCATCCGGTAAAGGAATCTCGGGCGGTAAACCGGCGCGTAATAAAAGTCGTGAATTTTCTTTTAACAGCATTCAAACAGGCGGTTCTGCCCCATCTCATGGCAGACGCATCCCCAAAGCAAAAAAAAGAAGCAAACTTCCCGTTTTTACTCCCTGGAAGGTTGCACTCGCAAGTTTCCTGATCGGGATTTGCGGGATTATCTATATCGGCCACACGTTCAATACACAGCAATTATTTCAGGAAGTGAATCATCTTGAAGTTGAGTACAACAAGGCCAAACGCATCTATAACGAAAAACGGCTGACGTACGAACGCTTAACCGGCCCGAAAGAAATTTACCAGAAAGCCCGGCAGCAAGGTTTTATTAATGCCGGCCCTGCCGATCAAATTCTATATATCCAACCGGAAGCAAAATGAATGAACGTAGTTCTATCATGGGCCGAATGTTTCTGCTCCTGGGATTAATTTTATTACTCCCGGCCGGCATTCTTCTGCAGATGCTTCGAATAAACATCGTAGAGGGAGACGGATTCCGTGAACTATGGAATTCGCAGGCTATTGATTATGTGTCTATACCTGCCCAGCGCGGCCATATATATGATGCAAATGGATCCGTTTTGGCCACAAATACGGTTATTTATAAAGTAGCGCTTGATCCCCACTCGCTGAATAACAGGGAAAACGACATCACACAAATCAGTGAAACGCTGAGTCGCCACACCACAAGAAATGCCCATTTTTACAGAAACAGAATTCGGAGCGCCCCGCCACAGTCAAAATATGTGGTGCTGGAAAACCGGATTCCCGTTCAGGCATTTGAAGATTTAAGCGAGCTGAATATTCGCGGACTGATTCTTGAAGAGGAGTATCGAAGAAATTATAATTTTGGAAGTCTTGCCGCACATGTGCTTGGTTTTATGAATCATAACATGGACGGAATGGCCGGACTTGAATCCAGATATAACGACATATTAAGAGGTACCGATGGTGAACAACAGGTACGAAAAGACCGGTTCAACCAGATATTTGCTTATGTAGGAGCCCCGCGAAAACTCCCTCAACAGGGTTATTCGCTGCACACCACCATTGATGCACAAATTCAGGCCATTGTTGAAGAAGAGCTTGAAGCCGGTATTGATCGCCACCGGGCACAAAAAGGCACGGCCATTGTGATGGATCCCCGAACCGGGGCTATCAAGGCGATGGCAAATCTCCCAACCTTTAATCCAAACTCTCCGGCTACAATCGAAAATGAAAACCGCCGGAATTTTGCCGTTGCCGACATCATTGAGCCGGGGTCAACGTTTAAAATTACAACTGCCCTTGCCGCTGTAGAACAGAACGTAGTTCAGTTTGATGAACTTTTTGAAACCCCCGAAAATGGCCGCACTACCATCCACGGGCAGATTATGCGCGATCACAACCCGTTAGGAACGCTCGATTTTACCGATGTTTTTGCCCGATCTTCCAATATTGCCACATCAGAAATTGCGATGAGGCTGAAACCTGAGACTTTCTACCAGTATGCCAGAAATCTCGGTTTTGGAACCCCCACACAGATCGATCTCCCAGGTGAGCGCGGCGGTCGATTGCAAAGGCCATACGAATGGAGCCGCGTAACCCTGCCCTGGATGTCAATCGGGTATGAAGTGCAAGCCACCCCTCTACAACTGCTTCAGGCTTATGCCGCTATGGCTAATAACGGCATGATGATGAAACCCTATGTTGTAGAGTCAGTTACCGATGAGTTTGGAAATATTCGCCAGCAAAGAAAACCAAAAACTGTTCGCAGAGTAGCAAAAGAAGAAACCATTGAAAAACTAATGCCGGTTTTTGAAAAAGTGGTCTCCGATTCTGGAACTGCGGGCTGGGCTGCCGTAGACGGGCTCCGTATTGCCGGAAAAACCGGAACTGCTCAAAAATATATCGACGGCCGATATCAGACCCGATACCGTGCCACATTTGTCGGCTTTTTCCCGGTTGAAAATCCGGAATATGCCATTCTTGTGCTGCTTGATGAACCCCGGACAAGTATTTTTGGAGGATTTACAGCAGGTTCGGTTTTCAAACAAATTGCCACACGGGTTTCTGGGCTCGGCAATACCATACAGCGGTCCCTGCCACAGGAAGACCTGGCGGAAATTCAGCAGGTGACTCCCAATTTACGAGGACTATCCCCTGATGAAGCCAAAACCCTGCTCAGAATGAAAAATATCCCATTTTCCACATCGGGAGATGGCAAATTTGTTACTCAACAAAACCCTGTAGCAGGCGATCATTTTAACGGAAACACTCCGCTGCAATTAGAGTTTGGTTCCATGAATTCTGACTCTGCTCCCGAAGGATATTCCGAAATTCCGGATCTGCGGCACTTAAACATGAGACAGGCTACTTACCTGCTTCTCAGACGTGGTTTAAACATTGAAACCGTCGGCTCCGGAACCGTTTATGCACAATTTCCTGAGGCGGGAGACCTGATGCAAAAAGGCAGAACAGTTACCGTTCGCGGCCGTGCACAATCACTTAATCAATCCGGTTCAATAGCATCCAATTAATGACGATAAATGAACTCATAGAATTTTGCCAGCCTGTTTCGGTTTTCGGTAAACATCCCGAAAAAATGGGGAAGCTGCGTCAGGATTCCAGGCTGATTGAGCCCGGTGATGTGTTCATTGCTATTCGGGGAATCAAATCTGACGGACATCATTTTATTGAACAAGCTGTTCAAAAACAGGCGGACGTCATTATATGTGAACAACCCGCTGACCTGGTTGATCCGCCGCTGACTCTTGTAGTTCAAAATACACGATTACTTCTGGGATCTCTGGCCCAAAAAATGGCCGGAAACCCTGCGGATAAACTCAAAATCATTGGTATTACCGGAACCAACGGAAAAACCACCGTAGCCACACTCGTCTGGCAAATTTTAACACGCCAGGACAAAAATGCCTCTCTGTTTGGCACTGTAGAAAATCGGATGAACACCAAAATATTGCCAAGCCGGCTTACCACAGCCGACCCCATTGAACTGGCTGAAAATATGAAAGAGATTGTTGAGGCCGGCAGCCAGTATCTTGTTATGGAAATATCATCACATGCCCTCGATCAGGATCGGGTAAGAGGATTCGGAGTTAATATTGCTGCCTTCACCAACCTCAGCCATGATCATCTCGACTACCACAACTCGATGAATGAGTATGCCGATGCCAAGAAAAAACTCTTTAACAGTCTGGACAGTCGCAGTTGGGCCATCACCAACGCAGATGATAAAAAAGGGAAATGGATGGTCAACTCCACCCCGGCAAAGGTACTTTCATTCAGTTTTGAAGGAAAAGGGCTCATCAACGCTTCAGTGTTGAAATCAGATGCAACCGGATTAAAATTGGAAGTGGACGGTACAGAGTTTGAAACACCGCTTGTAGGCCGTTTCAACGCCTATAATGTGGTACAGGCCTTGCTGATATGCACAGCGCTTGGCCTTGATGGGTCTAAAGTTGCAAAAAGCCTGAAAGAGTGCACGGGTGCCCCCGGGCGGATGGAACGGGTGAATCGTGCAAATCAGGTAAACAAAGAACCTGCTGTTTTTGTGGATTATGCACACACACCAAACGCTCTGGAAAATGTTTCTCAAACTCTGAAGAAACTGAAAAAACAGAGAGAAAAGCTGGTTATTATTTTTGGATGCGGCGGTGACAGAGACAAAACCAAACGCCCTGAAATGGCCCGCATAGCCGAGACATTTGCTGACCGTGTTGTGGTAACTTCAGATAACCCGAGAACAGAAGATCCCGAAGAAATTATCAGAGATATTTTCACCGGTTTCGCGCGGCCCGAACTGGTTACGGCCATTCCCTCTCGAAAAGAAGCCATTGAAACAGTTATAGATCAATCTGAGCCAAATTCGATCATTCTGATTGCTGGTAAAGGCCACGAAACATATCAGGAAATAGACGGAGAACGATTTCATTTTGACGATCGTGAAATTGCACGCAACGCTTTGGAAACACGTAACGGACATCCCAAAAATTCGGAGGTGGCCTGATGCTTTACGAACTGATTAAATGGCTGAATGAAGTGACAAACATCCCCGGGCTGGGAGCGTTCGATTATATCACTACACGTACTGCATTTGCTGCTGCCACAGCACTTCTCATCAGTCTTATAATCGGTAAAAAAATTATTACCTGGCTTCGGCGCATGCAATTAAAAGAAGTCATACGGGATGATATTGGCCTGAAAACTCACCTCAGTAAAGAAGGTACGCCAACGATGGGAGGTGTTATCATCATTCTCGCAATTGTGATACCTGCATTCCTCTGGATGCGGCTCGATAATATCTACACCTGGATGATCATTTTTGTGGTTCTGGTTCTTGGAATCGTCGGTTTTGTTGATGATTACATAAAAGTGGTGAAAAAAAACAAGTCTGGACTGCATGGTTGGTTTAAAATTATCGGGCAGGTACTGGTTGGAATCGTTATTGGAGCGGTGCTCTATTTCTGGCCAGCTTTTCAGGAGTATAATACCCTGACAACCGTTCCATTTTTAAAAGAAGTACATATCGACTACGCCTTTTTGGGCGATGCATACGGCTGGCTGATCTACATTCCCGTGGTTATTTTCATCATTACGGCTGTCAGTAATTCAGCCAATTTAACCGATGGGCTTGACGGACTGCTTTCGGGCACATCAGCCATTGCCGGTATCATCCTCGGAATTTTTGCCTATGTCTCTGGCCGCGTCGATTTCTCCTCTTTCCTGAACATTATGTACCTGCCAGGCACCGGTGAGCTGACCATTTTTGTGGCTTCGCTGGTTGGAGGATGTCTCGGTTTTCTGTGGTATAACTCCTACCCTGCCCAGGTTTTTATGGGAGATACCGGCTCACTGGCACTTGGCGGAGCCATTGGCGCGCTGGCTGTAATGATTCACAAAGAACTTCTGTTGCCCATTATTTGCGGAATTTTTCTGGTGGAAGCTCTCTCTGTCATTATTCAAACTTCCTGGTTTAAATATACCAAACGGAAATACGGGGAAGGCCGCCGTGTATTTTTGATGACCCCCATCCATCACCATTTTGAAAAACAGGGATGGCCGGAATCCAAAATAGTAGTTCGATTCTGGATTATTGCCATTCTCCTGGGAATTATCAGCCTGTTAACCCTGAAACTGCGATGATAGATATAAAAAACAGTCATATCGTTGTTGCAGGTGCCGCACGCAGCGGAATTGCGGTTGCATCGCTTTTAAAGCGACAGGGTGGCATTCCGTTTGTTTCCGATTCGGGACCTATTGAGCCGGAATATGCCGAAAAACTGAAAAATGAAGGTATTTCGTTTGAAGATAACGGACATAGTGATCGGGCCCTGGAAGGTGACTTCTTGGTACTCAGCCCCGGTGTCCCCAGTACCTCAACTATCGCAAAATCGTACCTGAAGCAGCATAAGCAAGTATTTTCTGAAGTTGAAGTTGCAAGCTGGTTCTGCAATTCTCCCATCATCGCTGTAACCGGCAGTAATGGCAAAACCTCAGTGGCCAACTGGCTGGCTCATACCTGGAAGCTGGCTGACCGAGACTTCATTCTCGCCGGAAATATCGGCACGGCTTTTTCGGAGCATGTTGAGCAGACTTCATCCGATAAAACTGTATTGCTCGAAATCAGCAGTTTTCAGCTCGATCATATCCAACAATTTCGTCCGGATATCAGCATCATTCTGAACATCACCCCCGATCATCTGGATCGCTACGACAACGATTTTGACCGTTATGCATCTTCAAAACTGAAAATTACAAAAAACCAGGATCAGGACTACTGGTTCATCTACAATGTTGACGACCCAATCCTCTCCAGCCATGCACAAAAACTGGCCGGAGAGGATAATACCCCAAAAGCACTTGCCTATTCAAGTACCGGGGAAGTTGCCAACGGAGCTTTTGTCCGCAACGGCAAACTGATTTTAAAACTCAACAATAAAGAAGAACAGCTTATGCACATCAACGAAATAGGAATGTCCGGGCAGCACAACCTTCAAAACGGAATGGCTACGGCACTGGCTGCAAGGGCTTCGGAAATCAAAAACGAATTTATCCGCGAAAGCCTCAAAACATTTGAGGGTGTTGCACACCGGCTTGAACTGGTGAGAAATTTCAAAGGTGTACAGTTTGTGAACGACAGCAAGGCAACCAACGTAAATGCTGTCTGGTTTGCTTTAGACAGTTTTACCGTTCCCGTAGTGCTGATTCTTGGCGGCCGTGATAAAGGAAACGACTACTCAATTCTGATTCCGCAAATCCGTGACAAGGTGCACACCATTGTGGCCATCGGCGAGGCACGTGAAAAAATTAAAAATCAGCTGGGAAGTGTAGTACCACATCTCCTGGAAGCCGGCAGCATGAAAGAAACCGTGAAACTGGCAAATAAACAGGCCAAACGAGGTGAAGTGGTTCTGTTGAGCCCGGCCTGTTCTTCATTTGATATGTTCAAAAATTTTGAAGACCGCGGAAATGCGTTTAAACAAGCTGTATTGGAATTATGATGAAAAACAACCACAAATCAATCGTTACACCAAAGGCACAGCGAGACGCTTGCGCCAGCCAATAAGTTGAACCCTGAACCCTGAACCCTGAAAATTGCAATACACCACTCCAAATAGCAAAATCGGCTCCATCTTCGGCACTACCGAAGAGGAACTTGAAGTGCCCAAAAAAGGCAGCGACCAGATTCTGCTCTTGTCCGTGATTTTATTGATGATATTCGGAACACTGGCAGTCTTTTCATCCATTGCTTTTTTTGCGCAGACTCACGGCACCACAGCCACACGCCTGGTTTCTGCCCATATTATAAAAATGGGAATTGCCTTTTTGGTGATGGTATTTGTCTCCAAAATCAACTACACCGTACTGGCAAGGTTCAGCCGCCTGTTAATGCTTCTGAGCTGGATATTACTCGTGGCCGTACTCATTTATGGTGATTTTGTCTTCGGCGCACGGCGTTCACTCTCCGTGGGCAGTTTTTCGTTTCAGCCAACATCATTTGCAGCTGTCGCTTTAATCATGCATGTATCCGTTCTTCTTCACGAAAAACAGAGTTATATAAAAAGTTTTAAGCGGGCTTTTTTGCCCATAATGTTCTGGATTACGATCACCTGCGGCCTGATAGCCATCGAAGACTTTAGCAGTGCGGCACTTTTAATGGCCATTACTGTATTGATGATGTTTGTTGGCCGCATCAGTGCTCCACAGCTTTTGGGTTTAATCATGATCGGGATGATTGGCGGAACCGCCTTTGTCTATTCATCGGCCGAACGGCAGAGCCGGATTACACAGTATGCGGCACAAATCACAGAAATTAACAATCAGCACTTTGAGTCCGGAAACGGATATCAAGCTCAACAGGCACACATAGCCATTGCCCAGGGGCAAATACTTGGAGTTGGAATCGGGAAAAGCACCCAAAGAGATTTTCTGCCTGCTCCTTACAACGATTTCATTTTTGCCATCATCGCCGAGGAGTACGGCATGGCTGGTTCCTTCATGGTCATTTTTCTGTTTACCATGATTCTGCTTCGCGGAATTGTGGTTATTGCCCGAAAAGCTCCCGATGTATTGGCCACACTGATGGCTTTGGGCGCCACCCTTATGATTACACTTTACGGTTTTGTAAATGCTGCAGTGGCCACTGGCCTGTTTCCGGTAACCGGTCTGCCGATGCCTTTTATCAGCTATGGCGGTACGAGTATGCTTTTTGCAGGATTGATGATGGGCATTTTGCTCAACATTTCGAAATACAACAATAACCATGAAACCAGATTTTATAACGGATGATAGCAACCGTTTCAAAGGACATATCATCTACAGACACCCTCACCGCTGCCGTGAGCCCCAAAAAGGTACTCATGGCAGCCGGTGGTACGGGTGGTCATGTATATCCGGCCATTGCCATTGCCGATGCACTGAAAAAACTTCAGCCTGATACTGATTTTTTGTTTGTAGGAACCCGTAACCGCATGGAATGGAAAACTGTGCCAAAATATGGCTATAAAATCAAAAGTATCTGGATAAGCGGCCTCCACAGGCGGTTAACAATCCAAAACATACTGTTTCCTGTAAAGCTGATTGTTAGCCTCATCCAGAGCTTTTTTATCCTGAAATCCTTCAAACCCGATATGGTTATTGCCTGTGGCGGTTTCGCTGCGGGGCCTGTCGGTTGGATGGGCAAAAAACTGGGCATACCGCTGGTTCTTCAGGAGCAAAACAGTTTTCCGGGAGTAACCAACCGCATGCTGGCCAAACATGCTGATCAGATATTTACTGCTTTTGAAGAGGCTGATAATTACTTGCCGACACAAAAAACCGTACTTGCCGGAAATCCGGTCAGAAGCCGGCTTGAAGAAGTCAGCCGGGAAGATGCGCTTAAAGCTTTCAATTTTTCTGATGACCAGCCTGTACTGCTGATACTTGGCGGAAGCGGTGGTGCGCGAGTAGTGAATGAGGCCATTTCAGAACATCTCGACAAACTTCACAACGATCTGAAACTGCAAATTATCTGGCAGTGCGGTCAAAAATATCGCAGCAAGATTGAAGCAAAGATTGATTTACCGAAATATCCCAATGTTCGATTATTGGCATTCATCGATAACATCGACGCAGCATACAGTGCCGCAGACCTGGTTGTAACCCGTGCGGGTGCCGGAACCTGCAGTGAACTGATGAATTTGGGCCAGCCCGCAATTCTGGTCCCATCACCCAATGTGGCCGGCGATCATCAGAAAAAAAATGCAAAAGCTCTTTTGGATGCTGAAGCGGCAAAAATGCTGGATGAAACTCAGTTAAAAGGCAGGCTTTCTGATATGATCGAATCTTTGATCCGCAACAAAAAAGAACTCAGAGCAATGAGCCAGGCAATGAATAAACTGGCTCGGCCCGACGCCGCTGACAAGATTGCAAATGAAATTTTTTCATTGATAGAACAAAAAGAAAATGAGTAGCAAAATTCAAACACAACCCGTATTTGGAAAAACCCGCCACATCCATATGGTTGGGATTGGCGGAATCGGTATGAGCGGTATGGCCGAGATTCTGCTGCTCAGAGGTTATAAAGTAACCGGATCAGATCAATCTGTCTCGGAAACGACTAACCGGCTCAAAAAAATGGGTGCTGAAATCTTCACCAAACATGAAGCGTCCAACATTGAAGGGGCTGATGTGGTGGTGTACACCAGCGCTGTTGAAGCCTCCGAAAATGAAGAGACCCGGGAAGCATTGGCCCGGCAGATTCCCGTCATCAAACGGTCGGAAATGCTGGCCGAACTGATGAGGATGAAGTACGGAATCGGTATTGCGGGCACACACGGCAAAACCACCACCACAACCATGACCGGCCATGTTGTCCAGGACGGCAGTTTCGATCCCACCATCATTGTGGGCGGCCGTGTTCACAGTTTTGATAAAACCAATGCCGTAGTCGGAAAAGGTGATATTATTATTGTTGAAGCCGATGAATATGACAGAACCTTTTTAAAACTGTCTCCTTCCCTCGTTGTCATCACCAATATAGAAGCCGAACACCTTGATATTTACAGTGGCCTTGATGACGTAAAAGAAGCCTTTATCCAGTTTGCCAACAAGGTACCTTTTTACGGTGCTGTGATTGTCTGCCTGGATGATCCTGAAGTGAGAAGCATTTTACCCAGCATTAAAAAAAGAATTATCAGCTACGGCTACAATCCGCAGGCGCTCATCCGGGCCGTTGATGTCTCTCACGAAACCTTCACCAGCTCTTTTACCGTACTGGCTGATGACAAAGAACTCGGGGTTATCAACCTTCACGCACCGGGTGATCATAACATCAAAAATGCCCTGGCAGCTGTTGCTACAGGACTCGAACTCGGTATTTCGTTCGAAAAAATTAAATTGGGGCTTGAACGTTTCAGTGGTGTTTTCCGACGCTTTCAGCTAAAACTGAAAACTGATGATCTCATGGTCATCGATGATTATGCCCATCATCCAACCGAAGTGCAGGCTACCATTCAGGCCGCCAAACAGGGATGGCCCGACCGGCGGATCATTGCCGTATTTCAGCCGCATCTTTACTCCCGCACACAACAAATGTACAAAGAGTTTGGCCTCTCGTTTTTTGATGCCGAAGTGCTTCTGGTAACCGGCATTTATCCTGCCCGGGAAAAACCGATTGATGGTGTTAGCGGGGCTCTGATTTCTGAAACAGCCAAAAATTACGGGCACAAAGATGTGCATTACCTCGAAAATGCCTCCGAATTACCTGATAAACTGACTGAAATTGTTCAAAAAGGCGACATGATTATCACAATGGGAGCCGGTGATATTTATAAATACGGCGACAAATTTGTGGAAACAATTAATAAGAAACAGAACTGATACGATTGGGACGAACTAAAAAACATAGAAAAAAAATAATTTCATCCATCACAGGCATTGCTTTTGCCCTGGCACTGGCCGGCCTGGCTGTATTTGCGGGTTTCTATATGGAAAGAAATACCGAGATACAGGCCCTGCAGTTTACAGGCCAATTTTTTACCGAAGATGATGCATTGATTGAAGTAATGGATTCTCCCATCGGGCTGCCGGCTGACAGTGTCCGGTTCGATCCTATTTTTGAGGACCTCAAAAGCCTCCCCTATGTGCAGGACGTGGACGTAACCATGAATTTCCGCGGCACACTCACGTTCCGAATTGCCGAACACGAACCGATCGCCATGCTTGTGGACGGATCAAACCGAAGTTATGTGGCTGAGGGCGGAATCAAACTGCCGGTGTACCCGGAAAAAATCCGCAATGTTCCGCTTGTTTACGGTTTTTCGGCACAACCCGTTGCTGATACTCTGAACAGCAATGCCTACCGGCAGGTTGAAGATTTTTTGACTACTGCCAGACAAAACGATCTGGGATGGATTACCATCAGCGAAGTTGCCTGGAACAACCGGGAAGGAGTTGTAGCTCTCACTCACGACAACGGAGTGAAGCTGTTGTTCGGCGAACATGATTTTGAACAAAAACTGAAAAACTGGCAGGCGTTCTACACCAATGTGGTATCGCAGAAAGGGATACAGTCTTTCAATTCTGTTGATCTGAGATTCAGAGACCAAATTGTCACAAGAAATTAACAAAAATAAATATTTAGCAATCAAAACAGCCAGGTGCATATATGGAACAAGAAAATGAACGAATTGTAGTAGGCCTCGACATTGGAACCACCAAAGTGTGTGCGGTTGTGGCTTCGATTAATGAGCAGGACAGAATCCACATTCTGGGAGTGGGCAAAGCCCCCAGCGAAGGGCTGAACCGTGGAGTTGTGGTCAACATCGACAAAACGGTAAATGCAATAAAAACTGCCATTAACCAGGCTGAACTTGCCTCCGGCATTGTAGTAAATTCGGTAAATGTGGGAATAGCCGGTGATCACATCCGCAGCATCCGGAGCAAGGGGGTGATTACCATCAACAACCGCGACAAGGAAATTACCGTGCAGGATGTGGAGCGGATATTAAAAGATTGTCAGCAAATTATGCTGCCGCCGGATCAGCAGATTATCCATGTGATACCGCAGGAATTTGTGGTGGACGGACAGGACGGCATCAGCGATCCGGTAGGCATGAGCGGCATGCGGATGGAAGCAGAAGTTCACATCATTACCGGCCTGGTTTCTGCCGCAAAAAACCTCTACCGGTGTGTGGAGCGCGCCGGATACCAGGTGGCGGATATTATCCTCGAGCCTCTTGCCGCATCCTACGCCGTGCTGGATGATGAAGAGAAAGAAGCGGGTGTGGTTCTGGTGGATATTGGCGGCGGCACCAGCGATCTGGCTGTATTTCAAGATAATACCATTCGTCACACGGCAGTAATTGCCATTGCCGGCAAAAAAGTGACCGATGATATCAAACTCGGGCTGAGTGTGCTGGACGACCAGGCTCAAAAACTGAAACATGAACACGGTGAATGTTTTGTGGATTTGATTGATGACGATGAGTCGATCACCATTCCCGGAATTGCGGGACGGCCACCCAAAGAGATCACAAAGAGTATTCTCGGCAAAATTATCCAGGCACGAATGGAAGAAATCCTGGAGATCATTGCCATTGAAGTGAAACGCAGCGGATATGCAAGCAGCCTCAGTGCCGGTATTGTGGTTACGGGAGGTGGTTCACTCATCAAGAATATCTGTCCTTTGGCCAACGAAGTATTGGGAATGGATGCGAAAATCGGCCGGCCGCTTGGCCTGGCGGGCGGTTTGATTGACGAAGTGGACAGCCCCATTTACGCTACCAGCGTAGGACTTGTGCTGCATGCACTAAAAGCCGAAGGAGTGGAAAGCCAGGCAATGGTACCCTCATCATCCAAAGGTACGGGAGTTGAGAAAGTGCTCGATTCCATCACTGCACGGATGAAGAGCTGGTTTAAGGAACTTTAATATTAATCGAATTCGAAACTCGTGGCACGACTCATGTATGTGTTTAATGAAGTAAAGAACCTTCAAGCGTGCGTAAGCTTCTTGAAGCGTTCGATTGTTAACGACATTGACGCTTGGCTTGATTCAATCCAACCTGACAGAGTGCCGTGCTTTATCGGCTCCTGGCAGGTCTCCGACTTTGAGTCGAGCCACAAAATTTTATCAAGACACAATCAACCAAAAACATACCAACAGCAATCTAACAAATAGCAAGAAAACAGCAATCATAAACGGAGTTAACTATGGAATATGTAACATCACGCTTTAGTTTTGACGAAAAAGGTCAGGATAATGCGAAAATAAAAGTGATCGGAGTTGGCGGTGGCGGAGGCAATGCCATCAATAACATGATCCGAAAAGGTCTGGACAGTGTCGAATACATCGCACTGAATACAGACGCTCAGGCATTAAAAAGCAACTCGGCGGATATCGCCATTCAGGTGGGCTCCAATCTTACATCCGGACTTGGAGCAGGCGCCCGTCCTGAAATTGGCCGCGAAGCCGTAGAGGAAAATCGCCATGAACTGGACGAAGCAGTCGACTCGGCCGACATGATTTTTATCACAGCAGGTATGGGAGGCGGAACCGGAACCGGCGGTGCACCCGTGGTAGCCGGAATTGCCAAGCGAAAAGGAATTTTAACGGTGGGAATTGTCACCACACCGTTCCATTGCGAAGGAAAAGTTCGGATGAAGTATGCTCTCGACGGCATCACCGAACT
>SKYV01000143.1 GCA_007127745.1 Balneolaceae bacterium | reverse complement strand
GCCGAATCAGTTCACTCCAGGAGCGGTAGAGCCTGTGCCTGTTTTCTTCTTCATAATACTCCCATCGCACTGGTTTTTCGGCGGTTCGCCCCGGATCGCTCGGCAGGCAGTCGCCATCACTGCCGTCTCCGGGTTTCAGACACTCCCTGTCGCCCCAGCCGTAGCCCAGTTCACCAAACTGCCACAGCATTTTGGGGCCGGGAATGGTGAAGAAAAATGCCCCGGAGAGTTTCATCCGCTGCAGTGCCGTGTCCAGATCGCGCGTATTGTAATCGCCCGGATCATCATCACACACATCTCCTCCTTGCGGTGCATTGCTGCAGGCTCCGTAATTGTGCATTTTTCTCATCAGCCACTGTTCGTCGTGGCTCTCCATATATCCTACAAGATGCGGATTGCTAAAATCCCTGTTTCCGAAATAGATTCCCGACATATCGGATTTGCCCTGCTCGTTGTAACCCATCGCCCCTTCGGAATAGTTATAATTGTGATTTCCCCATAAAAGCATTCCATAATCTGCTAATATTTGATCTTCATTTCCACGTGCAAAGTGCTCTAATATAATGTATGCATCCTGATCGTACTTTCGAATTGCATCATACATTCGTTTTAAGTTGACAATTCTTGGTTCATTTGGGCCATCCAATAATGGATTATCATCTCCACCAACATTTGATGCAAATCCCTTGGTCAAATCAAACCGGTAGCCATCTATATTGTAGGTTTCCAGCCAGTAGCGGTTCATCCGGTCGAGCCAGTATTTGATGTATGCATGATCATGATTCAGGTGAAAAAAGACATTATAGGCATGGCCCGGACCAAGCAGCGGATTGCCGTCTTCAAAATTGTTTGACCGGCTGGTTCCGAACATCCGGATGAGCGGTGAGTTGTCGTGTGCATGATTGTACACCACATCAAGCACTACCGCCATGCCCCGTTTGTGGGCTTCATCAATAAATTGCTTGAACATTTCTCGGTTTCCGTATGATTTGTCCAGCGCTCCGTGAAATACCGGATTGTATCCCCAGCTTAGGTTGCCGTCAAATTCCTGAACGGGCATCAGTTCTATCACATTCACCCCGAGGTTATCAAGATAATCGAGTGTATCTCTCAGCACATCGTAGGTGCTTTCTTCCACAAAATCGCGAAGCAGTAGTTCGTAAATCACCAGCTCGTCCACTTCGGGGCGTTCAAAATCGGGAACCTCCCACTGGTAACCCTCCCTGCCGGGTTCAATTACCGAAACAATTTCGGTTGTCTGGCCGGACGGATATTCGGGCATATCGGGATAGACGGATGAAGAGATATGCTGATCAAGTGAAGGATGCAGTACCAGTTCAGAAAACGGATCGGCCACACGAAGTTCACCATCTACCAGGTATTGAAACCGATACGTTTCACCCGGTGTAAATTCATCGATGGTAATCCAGAAATGGGCACTGTCCGGGCGGGCATAGTCCAGCTTCATCAGATACTCCTCCTGAGCCTGCCAGTCGCTGTGGTCTCCAATCAGGTAAACAAATTCTTTGCCGGGTGCAAAAACCGAAAAACTGACTTTTGAGGGATCATCTTCATCATAGGTAATTCCGTCCTCAAGTCCGGCCGGCCGCTGTTGTTCAGTAACATCCGGTGTGGCTATGTAGGTGAAACTGATGGATTCATCCAGGGTTTCTCCCTCTTCAGTTACAGCAACAATCCGAATCGTGTTGAGTCCGATGGCTAATTCAGCATCCAGATCGGTAACGGTGGGCACCAGCAGAAGCTGACGTTCGGTTTCGTAAAATCCTTCGAAGCTGGAAACCAATTCATCATTGATGTAAATAGCTGATTGTTCCTGGTCGATCGGGTCATCGTCCATTGCGGCCACATTGGCCCTGATTCCGGGCGGGTCGTCTCGCTGAACGCTGTTTGCAGCCGGTTCAACCTGGAATAGTAACGGGTGGGTAACTTCGATGAACGAGTCGTCGTTCGCACCGATTGCGATTGGATTCAGCGGATCGGTAAACCATTGCCATTCTGAACCGCTTTGATTGTAATGCTCATGAAATTTATATCCATACCCGGATGCGCCTTCGTGTGAAAGTGAGCCGCCACCCACTTCGAGTTCTACCACCTGGTAGCTGAACCCGTACTCTTCATCAACATTAAGCAGCGAACCATCGTCAGTATTAATTCTTCCATCCGAATTATTCCCCCATTCATTAAAAGAACCCGGCACAAAACTGCGCACGGCATTCTCCGAGGGATAATAGCGGAATGTGACGTCCACGGTATCCTGAGCAATGAGAAGTGCAGGAGTGCAGACAAAAATAGAAATGAGTATCGTATTCAGGAATTTCATAAAAATGAATTTTCAGGTCAAACTTCGGATGATGTCCGGATGATCAGTTCCGGGCTGTGGATGTCGTTACAAATATCCGATTTCGGCTGATGGATACGTGTGATGAGATTCCGGGTGGCATTATATCCCATATCGTACATAGGCTGGTGGATCGTGGAAAGGCCGATGTATTCCGAAATGGAGAGATTATCGTAACTGATCATCGGAATCTGTTTTTTTCGATCTGACATTGCTTTGAGCGCACCCACGGCTTTTACATCAGAAGAGCAAAAAACCGCATCGGGAACAGGGCTCATATTCAGAATTTTCTGCATTGCCTCGTAGCCATTTTTCTCGGTAAATCCGTCACGCTCCATACTGCCTCCGGTTACGATCAGATTTTCATTACTATCAACTTCAAACTCGGAAAGTGCTTTTTTGTAGCCGTCAATTCGGTGTACAATGGGAATAGAATCAGTACGCCCGGCAATAAAGGCAACGGTTTTATAGCCTTTTTTCAGCAGATAATTTACAGCGAGATATCCCCCTTCGGTGTTGTTGAAGCTGACCGAATCGAAATTGGGAGAATAATCATCAAGAAGACTGATAGGCACCTTGTACCGTTTCAGCTTTTCCAGCTCTTTTTCTTTCATGTGCAGAGAGGCAAGCAAATAACCGTCGGCCCATCTCCGTTTAATGATTTGTTCAACCTGCGGCAACATCCCCTGGTCCTGGTTGATGTTTACAATATTTAGCTCAATGTTTTCATTGGATAGTATGCCCTGGGTGCCTTTTAAAATTTCGGTAAAAAAATAGTTCGACATTACGGGAACCAGCATCATAATACTGTTCTTTTTTTTGCTGGCAAGGCGTTGTGCATATGCCTGGGGATGATATCCCATCTCGTCGGCAATGGTCAGCACCTTTTCTCTTGTGGATTCTTTAACACTATTCGCACAGTTAAACACCCGTGAAACAGTGGCTATGCTTACACCTGCTTTTTTGGCTATATCGTAAATGTTTGTCGGCAAAATGAACGTTTTTTTGAATGGTAGCCCGGACGAGATAACATTCAGCTAATTTCTAAAATATTGTTTACGAAAAAAAACCCACTCATTTGATTAAATGAGTGGGTTTGAAATCAGATATTATCCATTAATTCTGTTCAATGGAATACTCAAATGATGTACCATTCAAATCAAGTTCAATGGTATAGTTTCCTGCATCAACAGGAATGTTACCACCATCAAACTGCAGTGATCCGTCAGCGTCATCGGAACCATAGTTAATGTCCCATGCGTCATTCGCACGGAATTTAAACTCTCCATCTTCAAGATCCAGTGTTACTGACCAAACCTTTGTCTCAGGGTCAAATTCCATTTCAGTGCTGGCATCCCATCCTTCAGGTGTTGCATCGCCTATAATTCCCCACTCAGTAACAGTAAGCGTGTAGGTCATTTCAGCCTGATCTACCAGAATTCTTGTATATCCGGCATCAGATGCAAAAATATCATCACCACCCATAGTAAGAGTACCATCGGCACCGCCGAAATCACCGGCTTCCCAATTATCTCCGTGTACGAGTTTAAACTCTGCTCCTTCATCAGCGAAATAGACATAGCCATCATTTTCATTACTCGTTCCCTGGTAACCGATTTGAGGTGCATCGGCTGGTGACCAGTCGTCTCCATATCCACTGGCTGCCTGGAAGCTTCCGGCAACATGAAGTACTTCAACAAAATCAACATCGGGCTCTTCTACATCGGGCTGATCACCCCAAACTGTGGAGTATTCTCCGCCGGCTTCAATATCTGTCTCACGGTTGGGATCTCCTTCCCATTCACCGTAATTCCAGGATGCATCCATTCCGGATGGCACAATAAAAAATTTGAATTGTGCGGGCCCATCAGCAATGGTTATTCCGGGCTCAGCTCCCTGTCTTGTCATCTCAACATCAGCATTTGAGCCTGGCTCCGGCCAGTCTATGATAGATCCGGCAATAAATACCTTGTCATTGTCGGGGTCAAAGTTATATACATCGCCTTCAAAATCGTCTGGAAGGTCTTCACCCTCGATCGTTGCATTTTCCATATCTACAGAAAATGTAAATGTATCACCGGCCCCTTCCACATCAAAGGTTATGGAATAGACGGTTCCTGTTGGTTCATCTCCGTTTCCGTTATCATCATCGCCATTAGGTACGTCTATCACATTCACACCACTGTCGTCACTACAAGAGATCATAGCGAAGGCAACGAAAACTGAGAAAAATAGTATCAAATACTTCTTCATGTTTTTCTCCTTACTTATTATTATGGTTTAATTTTCAAGCAATTGTTTATAAATAGTTTACAAACTCATCAAAACATCCTTGATGTAAGCGCTTACAGTAAGATCTGGAATTAATTGCTCTATTTCAACAAATTTTATCCATTCCGGGCTATTTTTTCGGCATCTTTCCCGGAAACAGCATTAAAAGATGTAAACGGGAGCATGGCATGCCCGTTCATGCAGAAACGTATTGTTTTACGCTTCTACAGAATCTTTTCCGGAATAGTTTTTTTGAATGTATTCTTCGAGCAATTGCCTGAATTCTGCCGCAATATTGTCTCCTCTCAATGTAGAGTGATGGTCGCCATCAACATAGACAGGAGCTTTCGGCTCTTCGAAGGTTCCTGGCAGTGAAATACCGATATTGGCATGGCGGGATTCTCCCGGACCGTTCACCACGCATCCCATCACGGCAACATCCATCTCCTCCACACCGGGATAGATGTCTCTCCAGACAGGCATCATTTCTACAATGTAGTTCTGAATTT
>SKYV01000225.1 GCA_007127745.1 Balneolaceae bacterium | reverse complement strand
GTGGTAATTCAATAATTTGGTCTTAAATCGGCAGCCGGGACAGACCTCGTCTGCCCAGTGCAGTTCTGGGCTGACGAATTTTAATTAAAGAGAAGAAAGGGATGATGAGGTTTGCGGGGAATTCGGCAGACGAAAAAAGCAATCGTCAATGAGCCGAATGAATGAAATTATTTTATTAACCCTTAATAACCGCCAGCGGCTGCAACTCCACTTCTACCGATACCAGATCGTGCTGCAGTGACATCACTTCCTCAATATTTTTATATGAACCCGGAGCTTCATCCAGATCCGAACGGCCCCTGATGGCATGAATAATTCCCCGGTTTTCCAGTTTTGCTTTCTCTTCCTTCAAATCCAGTGTTTTTCGAGCCTGGTTCCTGCTCATTGTACGACCGGCTCCATGTGAGCACGATTCAAACGAATCTTTATTCCCTTTTCCTTTCACAATGTACGACGGGCTGCCCTGTGATCCGGGAATCATGCCCAGTTCATCTTTACGTGCCCGGGTTGCCCCTTTCCTGTGCAGAATTACTTCCTGCCCAAAGTGCTCTTCATCGGCGGCAAAATTGTGCGGTTTATTGATAAATCCAGAAAATTTCACCTCCGGATAAACATCGGCAATGCACTCTTTCATCCGTTCCATCATCAACTTTCGGTTGTTGAAAGCAAATTCGATACAGTACTCCATCTCGGCTTTATATTGATGAAATTCCTCAGAATCAGAAGGAAACCAGGCCAGATCTTTTTGGAAGTCTGAATACCAGATTTCATTCATCTTTTTGGCCTTTTCATTATAAAACCGGGCAACGGTATACCCGATATTTCTTGAGCCCGAGTGTATCATAATCCAGAGATATCCGTCCGAACCTTTCTGAAGCTCAATAAAATGATTACCCCCGCCAAGTGTACCCACCTGGTGCTGAGCGCTGTCGTACTCCTGCTCTACGATGGGCAGGTTGCCTTCGGCCTCAGGCATCCACTTTTGATCCTGCTTTTGTTTGTGATGTTTAAACCCGACCGGAATTCGCTTGCGGGCAAGGCCCATAATGTTCTTCAGGTTCTTTTGATCAATCTCCGTCAGGTTTGTACGAAGTGAACACATCCCGCAACCAATATCAACACCTACTGCATTCGGTATGATGGCATCAATTGCAGCCAATACGCCACCTATCGGCATGCCAAAACCCTGATGCGAATCTGGCATAATAGCAATGTGACGAAAAGCGATATCAAGATTGGCAAGGTTTTTAGCTTGTTGTAGTGCGCCTTCCTCCAGGTCACTCAGCCACAGTTTGATGGGAATTCGTTCTGATGTAATCTCCTTTTGCATAATTCTGCAGTTTAATTCAATCTCGTACTTTATATAAAGGTAAAGATACTGCGATTATTGCTTTTCCCGAATAGATTCAAATTCAGTTCAAAATTCATTGCTAAAATCAATACCTTTTGGCAAAATTAACCTACTGATACTATCCATGAAAAATCCACTCTCTTCCGATTTTGTGATCGGATTTCTCGGAGCCGGTCAGCTTGCCCGAATGTCGGCTCTGCAGGCTTTTCGCTTCGGAATGCAAATTGCTGTTTTTTCGGATCGCCCCGAAGATGAACCTGTTCAATTTATGACCCCTCACTCCTATTCCGGTTCTTTTGGTGATGTAAGTTTAATGGTTGAATTTGCAAATAAATGTGATGTAATCACTCTGGAAAATGAGTTCATCGATTCTGAAATTCTCAGCAAGCTTGAAACAGTTTCCGGCACTCCCATCTACCCGTCACCCAAAAGCTTTTCACTCATCGAAAACAAACTGATCGAAAAACAGACCTTCGAACGTGCGGGAATTCCGGTTACACCATATAAACTCATCCAGCATGATGAAGATTTATCCGAATTTGGAAACATGTATGGCTGGCCGTATTTGCTGAAATCATCCAAGGGAGGGTACGACGGATACGGAAATAAGACAGTTAGTTCAGCCGATGAAGCTCTGGAAGCTTTCCGTAATCTCGGGGGAAAATCCGGACACGATATTATCGCTGAAGCATTTGTGGATTTCACCCATGAACTGGCTGTCCAGGTAGCCAGGAACGAAACCGGCCATGTTGTGTACCCCTGCTGTGAAACGGTTCAGAAAAATCACATTTGTGTGGCCGTTAAAACCCCGGCTCCCGTCAGTGAACCTGTTCAAAAACGAGCTCAGGAACTGGCTCTGAAAGCAACTGAAGCCATTGACGGAAAAGGCATCTTTGCTTTTGAATTTTTTCTTACGAAAGAGGGAGAAGTTCTGCTGAATGAATCGGCCCCGCGCCCTCACAATTCTGGCCACTACTCGATTGAGGGATGTGTAACTTCACAATTCGAAAATCACGTTCGGGCTGTTTGCGGTTTACCGCTGGGAAACCCCTCGCTTATTCAACCCGCTGCCGTCATGATAAATCTGCTGGGTACACATAACCGAAATGCAGTTATCGAGCATGCGGAAGATGCAGCCGCCGCAGGGCACCTTCACTCCTACGGGAAACTTCAGAGTAAAACCGGCCGGAAAATGGCACATTTTACATTACTGGGAGAAGATTTGGAAAATGTTTATTCCTGGGCAATGGAGCTCACCAAACAAATTGAGATTTGATTTTGTGATACCACATGCTTCACATTCATCATGAATTCCATATTTTAAAGTTTCAGTTCAACAGATTTTCGTACAAAGCTGATAAAATTCTGAACGAACCCATAACTAATATTGGGAAATACGATTGAATACGAAAGCCGGTAAGGATACTCTCATCATTGGTGTTGCTCTGTTTGCCATGTTTTTTGGGGCCGGAAATCTGATATTCCCGCCCTACATGGGGCTGTTGGCAGGACTTGATTGGAAATGGGCACTGTTGGGCTTTCTTATCACCGGAATTGGCATGCCCCTGCTCGGAATCATGGCAGCTGCAAAAGCGGGCGGTACGATTAAACATATGGGAAACCGCGTGAGCCCCTGGTTTGGTCTGGTCCTCGGCATCATCATAATCCTTGCTATCGGCCCCCTTCTTGCCATTCCCCGGACAGCTGCCACAGCCTTTGAACTTGGTGTCCGGCCTTCCTGGCCTGAATTTTCTACAGGAATTTTTTCTGCAATCTTTTTCGGAATTACGTTGTGGTTTTCTCTGAACCGGACTGAAGTTGTGGATAAAATCGGGAAGTTTCTGACGCCTTTTCTCGTCATCACTCTGGCCTGGATTATTTTGAAAGGAGTTTTTTCTCCATTGGGATCAATCGCGGAAATGAATCTTGATGGCCCGACCGGACACGGTTTCAGGGAGGGCTATCAAACGATGGATGCTCTTGCTTCGCTTGTTTTTGCTCAGATTGTAATTGGATCATTGATTTATAAAGGATACACCAACGTAAAAGATCAAGTGAAAATGACCACCCTGGCCGGCGGTATTGCTGCACTGGGCCTCGGGCTTGTTTATGGTGGACTGATGTACCTTGGAGCAACTGCCAGTTCCATATATGCAATTACTGTAGAGCGCACAGATCTTTTGATTGATATCGCTGATGAACTTATGGGAGATACCGGAAAATACTCGCTCGGTCTTGCCGTAAGCCTTGCCTGCCTCACCACTGCAATCGGGCTTACAGCAACGGTTGCCGACTATTTCAGCGCCCTGACAAAAGACCGCCTCAGTTATAATTTCATCGCCATAATTACGGTTGTATTCAGCGGAATTTTTGCAACCGTGGGTGTTACCACAATTGTAAATGTTGCTTATCCGCTGCTTGTAACCGTCTATCCTGTAGCGATTGCCCTTATCGTACTCACACTCATCGGCAGGCCGGTAGCAGATCGGGCTATCTACATTGGTGCTGTTTCGGGTGCCTTCCTGACGAGCATTCCCGAAGCTCTTACATTGATCGGGCTTCCCATCGATTTTATCAATCTGGCCGTTGATAAAATTCCGTTGGCAAGAGCCGGCTTTGCATGGCTGATTCCAGCAACCGCCGGTGCTTTTATAGGATATTTGTATTCCGGGATAAAAAACAGAAAATCACAGCAAAATTTGCAATAATATTCATTGCCCTGATAAAAAAAGACAGGCTAATATTGCGCTTTTAACCGATTACAGATATACAGCAAAAACTGCTGTCGAGGATGACTGATATCTGGAGAACATTTTGTATGGGGATGAACTGCTTCAAAATGCACTCAGTAAATTACGATTCAAAATCTTATTTTTGGAGATTCCTTTATTATTCAGCCATTCAGTTTCAAAAAAGTACATTCCTGATGAAATCTGTCACTGATCTGGGTTTCCGGCCCAGAATCTTTTCAAGATCACCGGAAGTATAATCGAGAGCACCGTTTGTTACGGTTTTGGCTACTACTTCAGCCAATGCAATCTCATCATCCGTAAACCCCGATTTTTTTAACTGATTGGTGTATTCATCCAAAGCTAAATCTTTGTAGTAGATTGTTTTACCACAAGCTTCACTCACCAGTCGGGCATACTCCTGAAAGGTAAAAGCCTCTGCCGAGGTTATCTCATACGTTTTTCCCTGATGTTTTGAGGCCTCAGATACATTGATTGCCAGAGCCTCGGCCATCTCCGTGCGGTAAGCAAAATTCATGGATTTACCGGATCCGGGAAAATACCACCGTCCCGTTTCCGGTGCATTTCCCAATATTGAAGGGAAAAATTCGGTATAAAATGTATGGCGATGAATAGTAAATGGAATTCCCGAGTTTCTCAGAATTTTTTCAGTTTCATAGTGATCAGGTGTCAGTGGTGATAACAACTTTTCTGCACGCAGCATACTTGTATAGAAAATGTACTGAACCCCGCTTTGCCCGGCTGCATCTATCACATTCTTGTGTTGTTCCACCCTTTTTTTAAGTGTGGATGATGAAATCAGGAGGAGTGTATTTACTCCATGCAGAGCTTTTTTTACAGAATCAACATCTAAATAATCCCCGATCCGGATTTCAACACCCAGTTTCTTCAATCCGGCTCCCTTTTCTTCACTTCTCACAAATCCGGCAACAGACAAGCCGGGATTTTTCTGTCGCAGTTTTTGAATCGTCTCTGATCCGAGGTTTCCGTTTGCTCCGGTGACAAGTATCATATCTCAATTTGATTATTCGACCCAAATTCAGTCATTAGAAATCTCTTCAACATACAACTG
>SKYV01000039.1 GCA_007127745.1 Balneolaceae bacterium | reverse complement strand
CCTTGATTTTTTGATACTTTTGTATCAAGACAAAAGTATGAAGATAATTGTGATGGAAATGATTTGAAAAATGGGGTAATCCCTCAAAGATGAATAATTAGACTTTCCCACAACTGCTTTTAAATTTTCCATGATCTGACTGCTTAAAATGCCTGATTACCGCTCTGAACTAAATCCTGTTTTTATTGTGGGAACCCCCCGAAGCGGAACGACCCTGCTTTACAGAACATTGCTCAAACATCCCTCTTTTAAACCGAAAGATCTCTGTCTTGAAGAGACCAATATTTTCCTGAAGCCGGATATTTCAATCATCAGCCGTCAAAAACCGAAGTCGCTTTTTAACTACATGCTGGAAGATGAAGAGACTTATCAGAAATATCTAAAGTCCATAAGGGCAGAAAGAATTTGGCAGGAGATATTCGTTAAATCCGGAGCCATCCGGTTCATTTTGGATAAGCCGGCTTCCTGGAATTTACTTATGAACCCCCGGATCGTCAGAAAATACTTTTATTTTGCCAAACAGGCGCGCGGTTGCCAACGAATTATTGAAAAAA
The DNA here is from genome assembly GCA_007127745.1 of Balneolaceae bacterium. Taxonomy (GTDB): domain Bacteria; phylum Bacteroidota; class Rhodothermia; order Balneolales; family Balneolaceae; genus Rhodohalobacter. Next base: position 4,669 of record SKYV01000039.1, on the reverse strand, counting down.
CACCCCGCCATCTGCACAGATACAATCGAATATCTAAAAGCTTTCCCAATTCAAAAATTATTATCACTATCCGTCATCCGGTTGATGTTTATTCATCCTATAAAAAAAGAATGCAGAGAGATCCCGATAGCAACTGGCTGGATTATTCATTGCCGGAATTTGTCAAAAGATATCGTGATATGTCAGTGCATATATCTAAATTGAACAAATCTAAAAAAATATTATGCGTGAAGTACGAGAATTTTGTCAAAAACCCTGAACAGGAATTCAGGCAGATTTGCAAGCATATCGAAGAACCTTTCCTCAAAGAGCCCTTAACCGAGGGCGAACAGCGATTGAGCGACTACCAGGTTGATCCCTACCTGTCAAGACCGATCATGAACAAGACCAAAAACTGGTCGGATTATTTAAGTGAGGATCAGGTCATTCAGCTTGAACGGAAGCTTCAGCCCGAAATGAATCAATTTGGATATTCTACCAGGCTGAAAGCTTGATAAGTGCAAACTTGTTGATGTTTATCAAAAGCACTTAAAATTTCAGAAAAATATCTATTATCGTATGATTACCAAAGGTACCCATACCCATGAAAATGAATCTTACTGTTCGAAAGTTACCTGGTGGAATTTGCATAATTCTGCTTCTGATCATTTCCTGGATAGCCATAAAAGGCTGGCTTGATCAACTTCCCCGTTCAGAAACTATCGGACAGAAGGCAGAAACATTCATACAACTCACTTGCGGGATACTGAGCCTGATGACCATACTAACCTTGTATCTATGGAAAAAATGGGCACAGATAATCCAATATGCCTGGGCAGTGTCATTGGTGATTACAGCCGGACTCTCTGCACTGGTTTGGGGCCCGCCCATGCCGCATATTGCGCTGATTTTTGGTGTTGCAGCACTATTATTAGCCACAGGAATTTTGAAGGTACTGCGTATAACTTTTGATACTAAAAAAAACTCCTGATCTCTAAATCAGGTTCTGACATAGTGATACCCTGCCGATATAAAGTTCTGATTTGAGCTTCATCAATTTCATTTCTACATACACGGTGTATTGATCAGATTTTCAAAACAGAATCGCTCGCCGGTACTGTCTTCATACCAGCCCGACCGGGTATCTTCATCCCAGAAAATGGTGATGTGTAAATCAAGCTCCGGCTGATCCGGGTGAATTTTTTCGGGGTGAATGATGACAAGGTATTGCTCCATCATCCTCTCAACCGAAATTCCCCCCGGATACCAGTAAACCCGTTCGGTCTGTTTCTCTTCATATTCATAAACATGACTGTATTCATATTCAGAATCCGAAACCATACTCCACCGGTAGATCTCCATTTTATTTTCCGGTGTATTTTTCGGAGTCCCATAATCGTCGTCAAATTCATGGGAGTACCAAACCCCGTTAAGTTTATTCTCTGCCCTGTATCCGCTCAGCACATCGGTGTGAATGAACACTTCCTCCCCGACAGAACCATGAAGTGTAAACAGCCAATCGAACCCTTCACCTTCTGGAGTGGCTTTAATGATAAATTTCACTTCGTAATCATCGGGTATGGAGGCGGCAATTTTAAATGCCATAAGTGTATCCGGCAAAACGGCATCCCATATCCAGCTCTCGCCATCATACTGTGGTGTTCTGATATCAGCGAAGTCAAAAATCCAGAAAAAATCACCCGATCCCGAATCCAGAAAATGTTCGATATACGCCACATTCATCCATTTTCTGGCGTTTTTGAAGTTGGTGTAGTTCTCCTGCTCTTCTTCATCATCCGGAATGTGGAGACTGTTCATGTACGATAAATCCATCATCACCGGGAAAAAGTCGGTTAAAGCCAATGGGATATCCGGAGGATCTGGTATTTCCGTAAAGAGGGCTGTTACCTGTTTTGCCTGGTCAATCAGAAGAACCTGGGGATTTTCATTGCTGGAAAGAGCACCACTCCAACCGGAAAATTGCCAATCCTCTCCGGGAATTGCTGTGAGCTGAACCTGAGTTCCGTAAGGGTGATCGGTGGTTTTGGGCTGTATAACCTGCTCTTCTACGCTGCCGTCTCCTTCAATTGTGATGGTCAGCGGATAGTCGCGCACTACAAAAACGGCACCGATATCTTTGTCGGAATTTATGGTAACAGATGCCGGATTCTGCGTACCGCTGAGATCGCCCTCCCACCTGTTGAAAACCCAGTGCTCGTTAGGTGAAGCCGTTATTTGAACGGATTCTCCCTCAGTAAATTCACCCGATGCCGGAGTTACACTGCCGGCTTCTGCAGGTATTGCGGTAGTGGTGAGTGTGTAGGTAGGCTTGCTGTCGGTTCCGCATGATATGATCAGCCAACCCAAAAAGAAAACTGTAAGAAAGTATCCGGAATGTTTCATAACCACGAAATTTGATTAAAATTGCAGTTACTAATTCAGCAGTTTCCGGATAGACTTTTTATCAGGTTAAATCCAATTCTCCTCTTGTTTCTTTTAATTTACTTCTGCAAGCGTCAATAAACAATATTTAATGTACTTTTTCCCGCGCAGGGTGTCATCTTTATATTTTAATACTTTCAATCTTGATGAGTTAAAGTGAAAAACCCTTCAGGAGTTCGAAACTCATAAGTGTTTAGCGACCTGACAGAGTGCGTTAGTCCCGATGAGCCTGTCAGGATCGCGGACAACTGTTTCGTAGGGAGCTACTTTGGGATCACAACTCTGACAGGAACCGAAAAGCACGATACTCTGTCAGGTTGTTAGATTCGAGCCGCTAAACACATACTAAAACTACTGGAGGGTTCTTCGAGAAAAAATCTTTTTGGACAACCCGGTTTTCAGGTATAAACTATTACCGAATGACCTGAACAATCACGTCTTCAATTTCGGATGCAGCCTGCTGCATCACTTCGTTGATTATACCGCCAAATGGTTTGGCCATTAGCTCGGAATCCATCCTTGTGATGTAGGTGTTTCCGTTGCTTTTTTCGTAAATGGCTACACGGCACGGCATCAGTGGTGAAACGATCCGTTCATCATCAAGTTTTAAGATTTCGGCAGAATATCTTGCTGAACAAAGCTCAAAAATTTTCACGTTTAACACATCATGTCCGTGTCCCTTCAGGGTTTCTTGCATATCGTGCGTAACCAGAACGCTCCATCCGGCCTCGTTCACTTTTTCTTCAAAAACCTGGACCGTGGTTTCAAAATCATACTTTGTTTCGTCTTCCAGCATCATTAATCCGGGAAGGCTGTAAAAGCCAATGATTCCCGTTAACAATATTCCAATAACCAAACCTGCTATTCCTGTGATTGCTTTTGTTTTCATAACGATAAAATTTAATTGTTGTTACTTGTATTTACATGTATAGTAAGTATAAAAATTTTATTTTGCAAATCTTGTAGTACAGATCCAGGCGAGGCTTATTTGAAATTATGTTGATACATCTAACTTTAAAAGGGGTTTTTAGAAAATGAACCCCGCAATTAATGATACTCCTATACTCCTTCCGCCGTCAATTTCCTCCCCGTTGTAAACATCGTTCAGGCCCACATTAAACTGAAGTCTGAAATTCATATTTAAACTCCCCTTTTGAAATCTGGACCCTGCCCCTGCTTCAATTAAATAGAGAAGATCAGTTGTTTGATCGGAAAAGTTACTTTTCACAGTGTCTTCTCCCATGTTAAAAACCACCTCGGAATGTACGAGATAGCTAAGAGCCAGCCCGCCAAAAAAATAGATACCCGGAAATCCGTAAGAGTTAAGGCTATAATTGAGTGTAACGGGCAGAGATAAGAAGTCTATAACAAAATCGGTGTTCACATTTTCTACAGTTCGATAGGTATTGCTTCTGTAATATTTTAGCCCGCTTTGAAGAGAAAATGGCCGGCCCAGGTAACCGGCCTCAACAGAAAAACCGGCAAGAAAACCAATACCGGGTTCGTAAGAGTGCGCCATATCTGTAAGAGCGGTAAAATTTGCTCCAGCCTGAATACCCGGTTCAATTTGCAGCCGTTGCGATTGAGCTGATGTATCCGTAATCACAACGAACACAAGTAACACGATGATGGTGCCATGTAATAATTTCAACTTTCCATAATCTGAATGACAGGTAAATGATCAGTTGAGTTCAACAAAACCCGGCTGAGATAATTTCACATTTTTAAAATAGAAATTTTAGAATAATTACAAAGCAAAAGATGGGTTCTATACGTTCACATCCATCGGAAAACAGATTGTAGCTTTTAAAAATGTTGATAATATTTTTGATAATCCTCTTTGTACATTACGAAAAAACCGTAAGATCTGAGTAAATCAGCGGAGGTGGCGGGATTTGAACCGAAGTTGTCCAAAAAGGTCGTCATCCCGCACTTGATGCGGGATCTCCAGCCGTTGATAGAGCCAGGAGATGCCGGATCGGGGTACGACATGACGAAATTGTTTATGTTTTGCAATTTCGCGCCCTTTTGGGACAGCCTCAACAAAAACAGATCGGTAACTATATCAATGGTAACTAAAGAAAAAAACCCCATAACAGCTATTTCTGTTATGGGGTTCAAGATTTAGTGGAGGTGGCGGGAGTTGAACCCGCGTCCGAGAAGGCAACCCATCAAGTATCTACATGCTTAGCTGCTGATTAGGTTTCGGATGAAGCAACGCTCAACAGCAAAGCAACTTCACCCTATT
>SKYV01000189.1 GCA_007127745.1 Balneolaceae bacterium | reverse complement strand
GCCTTAGGCTTCCTTCAGATTCCACCTCACGGTGGACACCCTTGCCCTCAGCTAACACTTCCCGTCATCTGGGCGTGTTCGGGACTTTCACCCTATAGCAACTGCGCCATGCCGGGCGCACAAAAATAGCTCCCGGTGGATAACGCCGGGAGCTTTTTTATTTCCGGTTAAAACTGATATTGCTTTTTATCCCTTTGATTTCAGCAGATCTCTGATTTTTGGCAACTTTTTTTCCTTGCCTGTTCAAATGCTTTTATCACCATAAAAATGGCAAAAGCAATGATCACAAAATCGATCAGTGTTTGAATAAATACACCGTAATTGATCGTAACCGCGGCAGCTTAGACCGTGGCTTCTTTGATGGTGATCACTAGATCAGAAAAATCCGCTCCACCGAGCTTAAGGCCTATCGGCGGCATTAGCACATCGTTAACAAACGAGGTAACTATCCGGCCAAAAGCAGCACCAATCACAACTGAAACGGCCAAATCCAGAACATTATCCCTCATGATAAATCTCTTGAAATCGTCTTTTAAGCTCATCGTTTTTTGGGTTTACTTAGTGGTAGGCATTAAATACTTTACGAATAAAAAAGATGAGCTCCAATATGCTGTAATAATTTTGTTCTCTCCTGAATAAAAAATCCGGAATACGATTTGATTATTTTACCAATATCTGTACCAGAAACAAAAAACCCTTGTAAGACAATAACTTGCAAGGGTTTGAGTGCCCTGGACTGGAATCGAACCAGCACGGCCGTTAGGCCACACGCCCCTCAAGCGTGCGCGTCTACCAATTCCGCCACCAGGGCTAATGGTGATTGACAGTGATATTTAATTTAAAAAATCCCTGCCGTAAGAGCTATTTAAGATAGCGGTTTTTCATTTTAAATGGAAAGCCTGATTTAACGGTTTTCTGAATTTTTTTATGAGTGCCGGGTTTGATTTTCGTAGTTTATGTTGTTCATTTGAATGGCGGCCGAAAATCATCATTTTTATTTATAAACAACAGTCATGACCAACCAGGAAATTGCCGAAAAACTTCGTGAAGTATATAACCTGATGCAGCTCGCGGGAGAGAACCGGTTCCGCGCCATTGCGTTCGACCGGGCAGCGCAGACTATCGAGGCGCTGAATGAAGAGATCATCAAACATATCGATGAAGATTCGCTGACCGACATCAAGGGAATCGGCAAATCGATCGCGGAGGATATAAAAGCGTACCATGAAACCAGCACCATGCCTGTGCTGGAAGCACTGAAAGAGAAAGTGCCGAAGGGCCTCATGGAGTGGCTGAATATCTCGGGGCTCGGGCCAAAAAACATCGCCAAAATCCACAAAGAGCTGGGCATCACCGAAATTACCGAACTGAAAGAAGCGTGCCAGAGCGGCGCCGTTGCAGACCTGCCGGGACTGGGCAAAAAATCGGCCGAGAAAATCCTCAAATCCATCGAATACCTTGAAAAGTTTGGCGAACGTGCACGGCTTGATCAGGCGCTGGACATTGCCGAACCCATGTTTGAGTTCGTAAAAAATCTTGACGGGGTTGTAAAATGTGAAATTGCGGGGTCACTCAGAAGATCACGCGAAACCATTGGTGATATCGACATACTTGTGGCTGCTGACCAAGAGAACACAGAATCAATATTTGATGCTTTTGTAGAACACGATCTCGTAGTAGAGGTGCTTGGCCGCGGCGAAACCAAAAGCTCTATCCGAACCGAAAACGGCCGGCAGGTGGACCTGCGGATCGTCAGCGAAAAAGAGTACCCCGCCGCCCTGATGTATTTTACCGGCAGCAAAGAGCACAACATTGTGATGCGACAGCGTGCACGAGAGCGCGGAATGGCTCTGAATGAATATGGACTGTTTAAGCTGAATGATGAAAAAGAGACCGATTTTGATCAGCCCGTGAATGCCAGATCAGAAAAAGAGATTTACCGGAAACTCGACCTGCACTTCATACCACCCGAACATCGTGAAGACCGGGGTGAATTTGAGTTTTATACCGAAAATGAAACGATGAACCTGGTGAGTGATGATGATATCAAAGGCGTTATTCATGCACATAGTACATACAGCGACGGCAAATATACCATCAAACAGATGGCTGAAGCCTGCATCGAAAGAGGCTACGATTACCTGGGTATCTCCGATCATTCCAGAACGGCTGCCTATGCCGGCGGACTAACAATCGATGAAGTAAAACGGCAGTGGGAGGACATTAACGAGCTGAATGAATCTTATAAATCAGAAGGAAAAGAGTTCAGAATTTTTAAGGGGATTGAATCGGATATCCTCAGCGACGGCTCACTCGATTATCCGGACGACATTCTGGACGGTTTTGATTTTGTGATTGCTAGCGTGCACAGCGGGCTCTCCATGCCGCAGGGCCAAATGATGGAGCGCTTTTTGCGGGCAATTGAACATCCTGCCACCACGATGCTGGGCCACCCGACCGGCCGTTTGCTCTTGAAACGCGACGAAAGCAAGCTCAACCTGAATCAAATCATTGATTATGCCGCGCAAAAAAACGTAGCCATTGAAATCAATGCCAATCCCTGGCGGCTCGACCTCGACTGGCGCTACGGCAATAAAGCCAAAGAAACCGGTTTGATAACCTCCATCAACCCGGACGCCCACAGCACCGATGGCATCGACTACATCCGCTTCGGTGTGATGATTGCCCGGAAGGCAAAATTTGATCCAGCCCGCGTTCTAAACACGAAAAGTGCAGAAGAGTTTAAAGCCTGGCTGAAAGATTCGTAACTGTACACTTGTATCAAATCCTGTAAGAACCACATTAGCTCTTTCAGGTTTCAGAAAGACGAATGTCATAAAATCAGAGCCGGTCGGTCATTTGTTAAACAATCGGTTCAAATATTTAATGATCAAGCCCGGCGTCATTAATCGTCCAGCCTGCGTTTTCAATCAGTGACTGACGAGCCTGCTCCGCCTCGCTGCTGTAAGAAATGCCTTCTGCTCCCAGAGTCACATCCGGGTTGAGATCCAGATCCGCCCATCCGTTCAGCAGGGCATCATAACTGGACGTGGAAAGCCCTGAGCCGTCAAATATCGACTCCATGGTGTTGTCACCGAACGCGTCTTCATCGTTGAAAACACCGCTTACGTTCCAGTCGCCCAGATCCTGATCAAATGAACTGGCGTTCATGAACATGGTGTCCATGCGACTGACGTTGGAGACATCCCAGTTCCCAATGTCCTGATTGAAGGATGACGCTTCTTCAAACATGCCGAGCATGCTTTCAACGCCGGAAACATCCCATGCACCTATATCTTGATTAAATGACTCGGCCTCGTAAAACATCAACCGCATATCGGTGACGCTCGAAACATCCCAAGCGCCAATATCGCCATTGAATGAAGATGCGGAGCTGAACATACTGTGCAAATCGGTAACGCTGGAGACATCCCAATGACCGATATTCTGATCGAACTGTTCTGCAGCGGCGAACATCTCGACCATGTTTGTGACGCTGGAGGTGTTCCAGCCACTAATGTCCTGATTGAATTCTGTGGTGCCGGCAAACATGGCCTCCATGTTGACTACCCGCGAAACATCCCATTTCCCAATGTCCTGGTCAAATGAGGTCGCCATTGCGAACATTTCCTGCATGTCAGTAACATTCGAGACATCCCATGCGCTTATATCCTGATTAAAATTTCGCGCACCCCAAAACATGGACGCCATATTCGTCACACCGGAGACATCCCAATCGCCCAGGTCATGGTCAAATGTATGAACTCCCCGAAACATGTAGCTCATCGTTGTAGCGCTTGAGACATCCCATGCGCTAATATCACTGTTGAACGATTCGGCCGCCATAAACATCTGACTAAAAGTAGTGACATCCGAAACATCCCAGGTGCTGATATCCTCGTTAAATTCAGTCTCCAGGAAAAACAGTTCGCTCATATCCGTGATACCGCTGGTGCAAGTAGTGGAGGCATTTCCCGGAGTGATTTCTTCACGGGTGCGTTTGGTGTAGACGGTGCCGTCCACCTCGCCGGAGTCCCCAACCTCTGCACTTTCACAGATCACAGTGATGCCGTTATCGGCCAGTTCAAAGTCGGGATTGTCTTGGGCCAGAACGATCTGCTGACCTGAAATTATAAAAATTAAACCTACGAACACCATGTATTTAAACGGCAAAAATGAACACTTGAAATTATTTTGATTGATACCTTTTTGTTTGTCTTGAAAAGAGATAAATGTTGCGAGCCCCAATAAAACCCTCATAAAAAGATGTGATTAAATATAGAATTTTCAATTAGTATGCAGATTTTAGACTCAAGAAACTACCCAATTTAAAGGGCATCATCAATAAGTATTGAAAGAGGCAGGAATGCTAACATCCATGAATCCGGATACTCACAGTATAATGGGTATTGATGATATCCGGTATGGAGTCATGATTGCCCGAAAAGCAAAGTTTGAACCCGGCAGGGTACTGAATACCAAAAGTGCGGAAGAATTTGAGAAATGGGTGAAAGGTAGTAGAGAGTAGTGAGTATTGAGTTTAGAGATTTTCTTCAATCAAATTAGTGTTGTGAAAGAGCGCAAACAGCCTGTACTGAGCTGTGCCGAACGTATCCGTTTGTGCCTTGTCGCATTAGATGGCGCAAACGTCCCGTTTGTGCCACTAACCAAACGAAGCGATACCACTTGCATGCCTTTGGCATTTTTCCATTTTTTCATCGGCCACGAACTCTATCCAAATAAAAGCCCCCAGTATCCCCTCACAAAAATGATTAAAATAATCAAAGGTAAAATCCAGGTGATGTAGAAGCGGGTCCAGCTTGCCAGCTTCATGCCTTCTCCTGTATTTGCTTCTTCTCTGAAAGATTTCCATCCCCAGCCGTACCGGGTTGTTGTGAAGAAGAGAAAAACCAAGGCGCCCAGTGGCAGAACGGTGGTGCTTAAAATCATATCTTTTAATTCCAGAATGGAACTTCCGGGGCCGAGCGGCTGAAATCCTGACCAGAGATTAAAGCCCAAAACCGTCGGCATGGATAAAAGAATCAGTGCTGCGGCATTAAACCATGATGCCCTGCGCCTCGACCATCCCCACGTATCAATCCAATAACTCACAATATTTTCAAATGCCGCAATAACCGTGGTGAGTGCCGCAAAACTCATAAACAGAAAAAAGAGCGTTCCCCAGAATTGTCCGCCGGCCATCTGGTTAAAAATATTTGGGAG
>SKYV01000063.1 GCA_007127745.1 Balneolaceae bacterium | reverse complement strand
AGATCTTTTTTCACAGCATCCAGATCCAGTGATTTAAACTCTTCCGCATAGTCAAAATCTTCACCCATTGGATTGGTGAGTGATGAGTGTTGACGCAGAATATCGAGATCCAGTCGGTTTGGCCACCAATCCCTGATTTTGGTTCCGCCTCCGGCAGTCTCTTTCTCCTTCATTGATCCGTGATGAAACGGACATTTACTTTCTTCGTTTGAAGTGTTTTGAGTTTCTTTCTTATCCATCCTTGCGTTTTTGCATTAATTATGGTTGACGTGACAAAACTAAAGATCACCGGATTTCAAGTCACATAGATTGTGATTATGTACCCGATTTATCAGTGACAATAGCATCAAAAATTCTGCCTGAGTAGTAACTCAGTAGTTGTTAAAATATACAGGAAAACCAGGGGATTTGAATTGTTTTTTATATTGAGGAGAATGCTATAATTCAATTCGTTCTCCACCTCTTCTTGATGATTCCATAACGGCTCTCACAATCCGGATATCAGCCATGCCATCCTCTCCTGGAACTATCGGGGCTTTATTTTCTTGGATGGCACGGGCGTCGTTGTCCATTTGCCGGGCTTGTTGGTTGATTCCGGCCGGGGGCAACTGAGTGCCATCGCTGGTTTCTCCCTGAACTCCGCGGTACGACTGCATCGGGCTCAGCCGGTACCAGCCGTCAGTGCATTTTACATCCAGGTAGTTGGTCGATTTGCCAAAACTGGTTTCTCCGAAAGCTTTCAGGCCATTCGAAAATTCGATTTCAAATTCAGAGAATTCATCCACCTCGCTGTACATCTCCTTGCGTTCAGACCACTGCTTGCCGGTCACAGCAACCGGCTCTATTCCGGTGGCATACCGGGCCGCATTGATCGGATAAACCCCCATATCATAAAGTGCGCCACCACCCATATGGGCAATTCGCCGCCAGTTTCCGGGATCGGTATGGGCTCCGCTGTAGCCGGCACCGGTTCTTACTTCAGTTATTTCACCGTAAGTTTGTTTGCGCCCAAACTGTATGATCGATTGAGTGTTAGGTTCGTGCTGCACCCGGTACCCGATGGTTAACTGAACTCTGTTTTTATCAGCCGCATCTATGATTGCCTGGCACTCCTGCTCATCCATGGCCATCGGTTTTTCGCACCACACAAGTTTTCCGGCTTCCGCTCCTTTAATGGCATCACGGGCGTGAACTCCGGGTGGGGTTACAATGTAGATAACGTCAATATCATCGTTATTGGCAATGTCGGGGAGGTTGTCATAGTTATAAACATTGCGATCGGGGATATTATACCGCTCTTGCCATTCCGGTATTTTTGACGGCGTTCCGGTTACAATTCCCCGGAGTTCGCAATGTTCGGTTTCCTGTAATGCCGGTGCAAGCTGGCCGGATGCATATCGGCCGAGGCCAACCAGAGCTACCCCAATTTTTTCTTTTCGTTTGGGAATTATGATAGAAGGAAATCCGAAAGAGGATACAGCCGCCGCTGAACCGGCAAGTTTCAGAAACTGTTTTCTGGAGAATTTTTTATTCATGGTGCAGAGAATAGGTTTATACAAATCAATATTCAATAATGGTAAATAATGAATCACTCAAAATCATTCACCAGAATTGGGAAATACTGAAAATTAATTTCAAGACAATTCACTATCTGTTGTTTTTTCTACTGCAAACCCAATGCAGAACTTCCTCGGTATAATTGCCAAAAAACGGCTTTTTATTAACAAACTGAAATGACCAAACGCATGGATTTGAATTAACTTCAATAATTATTGGCGAACAGTTTGGGGTTATGGCAACATCCCAGGCAGCAAAATCCATGTGCAAAATGTTTTGATGAAGTTCTTTGCACAATGCGGAGGCATCTGAGAAATTTGGAACTTTATGTAATTTGCTAAAGGAATAACCGGTCGTAGGATGATTTTTCAAAGCATTCATTTCAAAATTATAAGCTGTCTCGGTCAAAGTGCCGTCCGGTTCAATACCCATAATCAGGCTTGTATTGTCCGTAATTCTGTTTTTTGTGCCAAACTTCATGACGGAAGGCAGCTGGATGATGTCATTGCCCAGACGCATCGTACAAATTCTGATGGAGTTCAGAGACGAGGGATGAGGCGCTGCCAAATCCGGGTGTTGTTCCACTTTGTGTTGAACAATAAAATCATGACCCATCAAGCCTAAAAAGTCAAATTCGTTATATGTTTTTCCATTCAGATATATATATTTTTCATCACTTTCCAGTTCATAAACGTTTTGTCCCCGACAACTCATGCTCGGTTTCACAATTTTATTGTGTTTGTATGAACGGATGCGGGTAAAGGCTTCATCACGCGAAATGATTTTATTCGCCTCATCATAAAACCGGCTCCGAATTCTTTTAACCACCGTTTTCGGCAAATGTTCAACGCCAAAAAGAATATCTGCAAAGTTTTTATCACCAATAACCGGGTAGAAAAAGTCTGGATTATTAAGTGAGTGATGTATTGCTTCTTTCCAGATAAATTGTGAAACAAACCGGACATCTTCATTTCCGGTAAAAGTCTTGTATAATAAATGCCAGGCCGGATTAACATTCAATCCCAACTTTTCTTTCCAGTATGTGCGGATATCGTTTTCAAAAGCCCGGTTTCGTTGAATATCGGGAACCGCATTTCCAAAGCGTTTCTGAAGCTGTTTCAGCATGTTGGATGTATGGTATGGCTGAAATAGCTCCCGTATTGGATCCGGGGCTATGCCCGATAGTTTTTTTGCACCAACTCGCAGTGGATTTTTCATGCAATAGTGATTTGTACTGATTTTGAAATAATGTATCTGATACTATTACTCGCCTAAATAATTGCGCATCATATGTCCCCACTCATCACTGTTGATAATCTCAAGGGTAATGCGGTTGATTGAATTTCTGTATTCACTGTTCAAAGGCAGGGCAATTCCGTAATACTGATCGTTAAATGTATTGGGCAGAATTCTGACCCGGTTTCTGAAATCCTGTTGTATAATGTAGGCAATGATCGGGGCATCGTGAACTAATGCATCAAGTTCATCGGCTTCAACGGCACTTAATCCGTTTTCGATGGATTCGTATGCCCGCGACCGGATATTCTCTTCCTTTAAAAAGGCTTCCGTGGCAGAGTGCTGAAGTACCCCGACACGGGCATTGGGCAGATCTTCCGGCCCGTTTACCCGGCTTTCGAGCTGCGTAACGGTCAGGCTCGAGGCGATAGATGCAGTAAAAAATGAGATAACAATAATGGCGGTGAACATCCAGATAAACCCGACAATTCGTCCGCCGAGTGTTCGGGGTGACTTATCCCCATAACCTACGGTGGTCATCGTAACGGCTGCCCACCAAAATCCGCTGCCAATACCCTCTGTAGCCGAGCCGCCGAATTCTTCGCTGTTTTCATGGCGTTCAAAAATCCAGACCAATAATCCCCAAAAGAGGAGCAGGCCAAAAAGCAGGAAAACAACCCACCAGAAATCAGGAGAGAACAGCGCGCGAAGTGATCCAAGCAGGCCGGTTGGTCGGTAGGGAACTGCAATTCCGAGCCCGGTAACATAAAAGGGGTGGGTAAAATCCACATATTCCTCGCGTTCGCTGGTAACGGTCAACGCCGATGCCGATGCAAAATATCTGCCATCGGCAACACCATCCAGCATCCCCTGAATGTCGGTCTCTTCATAGCGAAAATTCAGATCCAGCTCTTCAGCAATCTGTTCCCATAAATGGATGGTTATACCGGTGTATGAGCCGTCTTCATTCTGCATCACAAAAGGCGGGACAACCCGGGTGCCGATCACCACTTCATCCTGTTGTTCCGCTTGTTGTTCAACTTCAGCAAAAAGAAGAGGGGGAAGCAGTAAAAAAGAAATCCAAAAGATGAAAACTCTGAAAGACGGGTTGTTCATGGGAAATGGTTTTTGAATGAGTGATTACATAAAAGTTCGTGGAATTTTACAGGTTATCTTTCAAAATGTCTAAGAAAAAGTTATCGAAACTGTTTCAATTCCAGCTAAATAAAAACTGTTGATGTATAGATAAAATTTTTCCACTTCGTTGTATTCAAACAACTGATTCAATAGATTACACAGATAATCAGAACGTTTTCAGTGCAGGTACTGATGATGTGAAAATCAGGCATCTCAGTTAATTAATACGGGAACAAAAAACGGAGAAAATCTCTGCAGGCAAAAATATCATTTTTTCCTCTGCACTCTAAAAAAGCTCATTTGTATCAAAATAAATCAAGTATAGCATGGGTAAGCTTCAACAAAGTTTAAATTGGATATTTACGTATAATTATCTGCTAATCTGTGTTTTTGTGCTTTCGATGTGCCCGTTAAACCAGGTATCGGGCCAGGCGATTGACGACCGGTCATTGTCACGATCTGTAAATAGCGAATATGTTTTGTACATCCAAAAAATGGAAGGTGAAATTGTGCTGGACGGGGTGATTGATGAAGAAGACTGGATGAGAGCCGATGTGGCCGATGATTTTTTTATGGTTACCCCGTATGATACGAGCTACAGCGAGGCCAAATCAGAAATCAGGATGACGTACGATGACGATGCAATCTATTTGGCTTTGATTTTTTTTGATGTAATAGATGCCCCGCGTGTGGTAGAATCTTTGAGACGGGATTTTGTTTTTGGCACAAATGACAACTTCCTGATGTTCATCGATCCGTTTAACGATTTAACAACCGGATTTTCATTCGGGGTAAACGCAGCCGGGGCAAAATGGGACGGAACCATGAGTAACGGCCATGCCGTGGATCTTGCATGGGACACCAAATGGGAGGTGGTTACCCGCGATTATGACGACAGATGGGTGGCAGAAATGCGCATACCGTTTAAATCCATCCGCTACAAGGCAGGGTTGGATCAGTGGAATATCAATTTTTCGCGGCTTGATTTGAGTATCAACGAAAAATCGGCCTGGGCGCCTGTTCCGCGCCAATTCCCAACGGCTTCGCTCGCCTATACCGGAACGCTTCAGTGGGATGAACCGCCCCCCGATCCCGGGGTTCAACTTTCGTTAATTCCCTATGTTTTTGGCAGTGCGGCCCGTGATTTTGAAGCTGGAACCGACACAAACTATCGAACCGATTTCGGGATGGATGCGAAGGTTGGCCTTTCATCATCTTTGAATCTGGATCTGACCTATAATCCCGACTTTTCACAGGCCGATGTCGATCAGCAAATCACCAACCTCGACCGGTTTGAACTTTTCTTTCCTGAAAAAAGACAGTTTTTCCTCGAAAATTCCGACCTGTTTGCCAATTTCGGTTCGCAAAATATCCGCCCATTCTTTTCCCGCCGCATCGGGATTGATGCACCTGTGCTGGCCGGCGCACGGCTGAGTGGTAAAATGGGGCAGGACTGGCGCATCGGTGTCATGAATATGTACACCGAAGAGACGGAGGTTGTGCCATCGAGCAACTTTTTTGTGGCAACCATGCAGAAACGTGTTTTTTCGCGATCCAATATTTCTGCCATTTTTGTAGATCGGCAAAACATTGAAAAACCAGAATTTTGGGAAGGAGAATCTTATAACCGAACAGGCGGCCTCCAGTTCAATCTTGCCAGTCAGGATAATTTCTGGACCGGGCGTGCATTTGCTTTTCATTCGTTTACCGATGATATCGACAGCGGATCGGAATTTTCCCAGGGAATGGAATTGAGATATTCCCGACAGAAGTTTGAAATTGGTTTGAACCAGCAATATGTGGGAGAAAATTATATCGCTTCTGCAGGATATATTCCCAGAACCGATTATTTAAGGTTTAACCCATACACAACCATCCGCTTTTATCCCGATCAATCACGGCTCGAACAGCACGGCTTTACCGGCCATATGAACAGCTATTTCCGTCCGTCCGATTTCAGCATGACCGACCGTGAAATAAGCATGGGTTACTATTTTACATTTCACGACTTGAGCAGAATCTATTTTGTTTTGGATCACAATTTTGTTGAACTGAGGCAAAATTTTGATCCAACAAATACAGGGATCGAATTTTTGCAGGCCGGCACTGACTACAGCTGGTTTGATGGCAAAATTCAGTACAGGTCAGACACCCGGAAACTTCTGCGATACACTTTGGCAACGGGATACGGGGGGTTTTTTAACGGAAATCGATGGTTTGTTGAGGGCGATCTGAATGCACGATATCAACCCTACGGTAGTATTTCGATGTTTTTGAGTTACAACTATCTCGATATGCCCGAGCCGTGGAATCAAAATTCGTTCTGGCTGATAGGCCCCAAGCTCGATATTACATTTACAAATACGCTCTTTTTTACCACGTTTGTTCAATACAATGAGCAACTCGATAATATCAACATCAACAGCCGGTTCCAGTGGCGATACAGTCCTGTTTCAGACATTTTTATCGTTTACACCGACAACTATTTTCCCGAAACCATGGATTCCCGAAATCGAGCTGTTGTGTTTAAAATGAGTTACTGGTTTAATTGATGATAGCCAGATTTCCCATCTGATTTTTTTGCAGAAAACAGTTTGCATTAAACTACTGCCAAAAGGGTTGTTATTTATAATGAGTGAAAAGTACGAACAGAGAGAAATTGCTTGGGCAAAAAAAGATTAGAATTATTTAATAATTAATTTTACATTACATGTAACAGCGTTGGCAGAATAACAATTACACGGCTGACGGGAGTGCAAAACAAATTGCAAGCATTCCTGAAATTACACAGAAAGAATAAAATATAAACCGATTGTTGTTGCCCCGTAAAATGACCACATAATTTTGAACAGATTATGAGGCATGAAAGCAAATATCCTTCGGCCTGACAATCCGCCTTTTTGGGTTGTCAGCGTCGGGGATTTTTTTATTTTAATCCATGGCGGAATGGATAAAAACTTTGCCTGCTGGCATACTTCATATTTGCGCCTCGCCTAACATCTCGTATATTCAGTTCAAGGTATTTTGATGACACGCTAACTATTCTTTTAATCTAATCCATCATCATGACTACGATTATTATTTTACTCGTTATTCTGGTTGTTATAATTGCCTGGTTTATTGGCATTTACAACAAGCTGGTCTCATTCCGAAACCGGTTCAAAAATGCATTTGCTCAGATCGATGTTCAATTAAAAAGACGCTATGATCTGATTCCCAACCTGGTTGAAGTTGCCAAAAACTACATGAAGCATGAACGTGAAACACTGGAAGCTGTAATTCAGGCCCGGAATCAGGCGCAGCAGGCTGAGAAAAAAGTTGCTGATCAGCCGGATGATCCGAAGGCTATGAAAAATTTAATGGGAGCCGAACAGACATTATCCGGTTCGCTTGGCAGATTGTTTGCTCTATCAGAAAATTATCCCGACTTGAAAGCCAATCAAAACATGATGCAATTGTCGGAAGAGCTCTCTTCCACCGAAAATAAAATTGCATTTGCCCGGCAGGCCTTTAATGATGCCGTGATGAATTACAATATTTATCGCGAAAAATTTCCGAATGTAATTTTTGCAGGAATGTTTGGATTTGGCCCGGCTCAGCAGTTTGTGATTGAATCGGCCGAAGAGCGCGAAGCCCCGAAAGTATCATTTTAATAACAGTTCAGAGAGGTGATTTAAATACCGTTTTGCTGGCCATATGTCTGGCCAGGTGGTTATTTATTGAACTTCTGAAATTTCAACAGAGACCACGATAGATAAAATAAGTCAGATGGATTTTTTTGAAGCGCAAGACCGTGCAAAACAGAATACAACCAAGCTGATTTTTCTGTATGTATTGGCTGTAATCGGCATCATATTATCAGTTTATATTGTATCACTGCTGATATTTCACTCGCAGGTTACCGCTGAGGGTGGAATTTCAATTTGGTATCCGGGATGGCTGGCTACGGTTTCTGTTATTGTGTTGATCGTCATCCTGATAGGCACAGCCGTACGGGTTTCTCAACTCCGAAAGGGGGGATCAGCCGTTGCAGAACTGCTTGGCGGACGAAAAGTTGAACCCTCAACTACCGAGCAACACGAACGAAGACTAATGAATATTGTTGAAGAGATGTCCATCGCTTCGGGGTTGCCCGTTCCGGATGTTTATGTACTTGATAATGAAGAAAACATCAATGCATTTGCGGCAGGTTTCGGTACCAACGATGCCGCTGTTGGAGTTACACGGGGCGCACTGGAACAACTGAACAGGGATGAGCTTCAGGGTGTAATTGCGCATGAATTCAGCCACATTTTTAATGGTGATATGCGCCTTAATATCAGGCTGATCGGAATTTTGAACGGGATTCTGGTGATACACATCATGGGGATGATTTTAATGCGAAGTGTGCTCTTCTCCGGTGGTATGAGAGTTCGCAGCCGGGGAGGTGGCCGGGGAGGTGGGAATGCAACCATCGCAATTATTGCATTCGGGATTGCATTAGTCATTATCGGTTATATTGGCATGCTGTTCGGGCGAATGATTCAATCGGCAATATCAAGACAGAGGGAATATCTGGCTGATGCGGCGGCTGTTCAGTTTACACGTAATCCTGACGGACTTGCGGGTGCGCTCAACAAAATCGGAATGACCAAAAAAGGTGGAAAAATAAACGATGGCCATGCGATGGAGATGAGCCATCTCTTTTTTGCGAGCAGTTTTCATTCCGCTTTTGACAAACTTTTTGCCACCCACCCCCCGCTGGATGATCGCATAAAAGCCATTAATCCTGCCTATGGACATGGGGATAGCAAAAAAGGCAAAAAAATCAGGGAAAAATTTGAGAAAGAGCATGTGGCCGGAGGGCAGTCAGCGCCGAGGAGCAGAGGCGTTGGCGGCCACGATGCACTTACACCGGAAGTCATTCTTGGGGCAATCGGAACCATGGGTGGAACGAACCTGAACCGGGCTGGCAAACTACTTAGCGACATTCCGGTTTCGCTGCGTGAAGCTGCACACGAACCGCTGGGTGCCGAAGCTTTGATGTATGGACTGTTGATCGAGTCATCAAAGAAAAGCAATAATGATGAATTGTTGGAGTGGCTTCGTGAAAAAACAAATGAAGCTGTTGCTGAAGAGTCGGAGAGCTTATTAAAGGATTTGAAAGTTGCCGATAGAAAGTGGTTTTTGCCGTTGGCAGAACTAGCACTACCAGCCTTGCGAAATTTGAGTAAAGCTCAATATGCACAATTCCGGGAAGTACTCGAAAAAATTATACTGGAAGGAGATCCGGAAAATATATTCGGATTTGCCCTCGAGAAAATGGTCACTCACCAGCTTGATGTACATTTTTCTGATGTAAAAGATCCTGACGTACGCCATCACCATTTAAAAACACTGGGTAAAGAGTTTTCTGTATTGTTGTCTGCACTGGCTCACGCATCGGATAAAGACACCGAGGCGGCCTGGAATTCAGGTATTGAACCTGTTAAAAAATTCATCACAGATGAGGTAAAACTGCTCACCAGGGCAGAGTGTGGATTAAACGAATTGAATAGTGCCCTTGATGAGTTGTCGGCTTCAGCCAATCCGGTTAAGAAATATATTGTGAGCGCTATGATTCACTGCATCACAGCCGATCAGAAAATTTCAACAGAAGAGATGGAACTGATGCGGGCCGTATCGGAAACACTTGATACGCCCATTCCAATTGAGGCGATGAATCAGGGGTGATTTGCACAACTACTCGTCAACATAAACCCGGTCCGGATCTTCGTTTCGCGGAACTACCGGTACTTCATACTCTTCAAAAAAACCAAAGCCCAGGAAAGGTGCAATACGCGAGAGTACCTGTAAAATGCTGTTCTGTTCCTTAAAGGTAGCCTGCAGAATTGCCATTAATTGTGCGTTGATTTCGCGCTCCCACTCCGGTCCGTAAAGATAGTGCCCGGCTTCCTCACTCAGTAAAAAATCACGGGGGGACTGGCTTTGCAGCCGCCGGTAAAACCCGTACATGTTGTTATAATCCGAAATTTGATATCGGTTCATATCTTCTTCGGGAATATCCATCTGCATGGGAGTATTGATGAAGGTATTGTGGCGGACTTCTTCAATTTGTTCGGGTCCCCTGCGTTCTGCGCGAGTGGTATCATCCTCAACCTGACCGTAAACCAAAGAAAACGACCCGGCAAGGACCAAGAGAAGAACGGTAAGAAAAAGGAATTTTGACAAAAAAGACGAATATTTAGAATTAGCAAATAACATATCAAATCACCCGGTTTAATTAACAATTTCTGAGGTATTTGAATTCATTCATTATTTGCCAGAAGGATTTACAATTTCAATCCTTTCAGGTTAAGCATTTGATCAATTACGTGCAATGATGTAACGCAAGTACTGCATTTATATTTGGGTATGTGCAAAACTCCTCAGAAGCAAAGAGGCCTTTGCAAATACTGCCCGTCCGACCACTGATCTTGCAGTCAGACGGATAAATACTCTTTTTATGGTATCCATCGGATTGTAAACCCAACCGCCTGATGGGTTCTGCGAAGCCTCCTCAAACAGATCTTTATACAATGAAAGCAAAGATTTGGTAGATATGAATTGATTTTATAAATAGATTGGGCTGAAATAAGAAAGCAGAATGACATTTTTTATGATTACAAACAGAAGAAATTATCAGTGGAGTAGTTCAATGGTAAAATTACCGGTGCTGTTTGTTTCGGCATGGTTGCTGGTGACAGCCTGTTCACAGTATTCGGATTACACGGAGCGTCAAAATCATGAAAAAATGGTGGCTGTTCTCGACAGTATTTACCAGGATGCAAAAAACGACCCCCTCAAATATTTTTACGCCAACGAATTTCGTCTCGCTTATCTGGACTCTCTGATTGAGGCAAATCCCGGAATCCCCCAGCTTGAATATCGTTATGCCATGGAGTTTCAAAATTCGCGGAAGGTTGAAGAATCCATACCCATTCTGGAAAATTTGCTCGATGTAATGCAGGATCCCGTTTCCCAGCGGATGGCCGGTGAGGCGCTTGCAGTCAGCTATCTGCGCCTGGCCGAAGTTAATAATTGCATCGAAAACTACACGCCTGCCAACTGTATACTTCCGTTTGATGAAGAAGCCATTCATCAAAATAAAAGTTACATAGAATCTGCCATCCGCTATCTGGAAGTTCTGCTTGAAGACTATCCGGATAATTACAATTACTACTGGATGTACAACATTTCGCACATTGCCAACGGCTCGTATCCCGGCTCAGTAAAAGAAGCGTTTTTGATCCCCGGCTTGCAAGAGGTTGAAGATCTTCCGGATGATGTTGATGTACCTTTTTTTCGTGATATTGGGATGATGTCGGGTGTGGGAGATAACAGAATTTCCGGCAGCACCTGTGTTGAGGATTTTAACGGAAACGGCTATTTAGACATTTTTGCCACCTCATATGGTATTGGGGATGAGGTGATTCTCTATGTTTCTGACGGAAACGTACATTTTACGGATGTAACCAAACAAGCGGGATTGAGCGAAATAGCGGGAGGACTGAACATTGAATGTGCCGATATAAACAATTCCGGTGCCATCGATATCTTGATTTTGCGCGGTGCATGGCTTGCCCAGCATGGAGAACATCCCAATTCGCTGCTGCGAAACAACGGTGACGGCACATTTACCGATATCACAATATCTTCCGGCCTGTTTGAAATGATGCCTGCACAGGTTGCAGCCTTTGCCGATATTAACCACAACGGCTATCTTGATATTTTCATCGGTAACGAGTCGAGCTCAAGCTGGCAGGGGGTATTTGTTGAAAGTGATGAACAGTCTGAGCCGCTTCCGTCGGCTATCTTTTTGAATAATGGTGACGAAACGTTCACAAGATACGAGACACTCAACGGCTTTGAACTGGATGAATTTGTAAAAGGAGCATCTTGGGGCGACATCAATAATAATGGATTTCCCGATCTTTATATATCTGTGATGGGCGGGCCTAACAAACTATTTGTTCATCGCGGACTCGATGAAGACGGGCTGCCTGTTTTTGAGGATATATCCCGATCAGCAGGAGTTGAAAATCCATTGTTCAGTTTTCCGGTCTTGTTTTTTGATTTTAATAACAACGGCCTGGATGATATACTGGCCATTACATACGATGTTCGGGCCATTAATAGTGTGGCCGACGAGGTGGCCCGCGAAAAACTTGGGCTGCCAACATCAACTGAATTTTCCAGTTTGTTCATCAATCAGGGAGATGAAACTTTTCAGGATATGAGCGAAGAGTTGGGACTGAACACGGTGATGTTTGGAATGGGAGCCAATTACGGTGACCTGAATAACAACGGGTACCACGACTTGTACATTGGAACCGGTGCTCCCGATTTGTCATCGATTATCCCCAACCGCCTGTTTTTGAACCGCTACGGCAGCGAGTTTGTGGAGGCTACGGCATACAGCGGAACCGGCCACCTGCAGAAAGGTCACGGTGTTTCTTTTGCCGATTTTGATGACAACGGCAGCCTCGATATGTACGCCGTGATGGGGGGTGCTGTAGAGGGAGATTATTATCACAATGCACTGTTTCAGAATCAGTCGGATTTTGGCAACTGGTTGATTCTTAATCTCGAAGGAACCACTTCAAACCGGCAGGCCATTGGAGCGAGAATTGAGGTGGTGATTGATGATACAAATGGCCAACGAAGCGTGCACCGAACTCTAAATACTGGGGGATCTTTCGGAGCCAATAACAGCAGAGTTCATGTGGGATTGGGAAGTGCGGAATCGGTAAAAGAAATGATCATTCGCTGGCCGGGTGCCGATCAAACCCAGGTGATTGAAAATCCGGAAATCAATCAGGTTCACAAAATCCGGCAAGAAGAATAAATCAGCCAATCAGAGAATTATTCCTCTTTCTTCTTTTATTATCTTTTTTTGGAATCTGGCACGGCGGCTGAGAGTGAATCTTTGCCTGCAACAGTATTTTGTGCAACGATGTATCCGGCAAAAAGATAAATTCCAAAAAACAGAGTGAGAATTAACTGGATGATTTTCATAGTAAAACCCCCGGAATTTTAAATAAACATGAATTTCAGCGATATATTACATTAATTTCAAAAAGAGATGAAACATCTGCAGGCAGAAGCAAAGAGTCTGCGGCAGTTAAGTTTAACAAGATTAATCAGAACGATATGGTTGAAAAAATTTCAACGATTAAGGCACCAAAAGGAATCAAATTGAATTGCAAAGGCTGGCACCAGGAAGCTGCCATGCGAATGCTGATGAATAACCTCGATCCCGAAGTGGCCGAAAGGCCTGACGAGCTGATTGTGTATGGCGGAGGAGGGAAAGCAGCACGGAACTGGGAGAGCTATCACAAAATTGTTGAAACCCTGAAACGCCTTGAAAGCGATGAAACACTGCTGATTCAAAGTGGAAAACCGGTCGGCGTATTCCGGACTCACGAAGAAGCCCCGCGTGTTTTGCTTGCAAATTCGCACCTGGTGCCCCGGTGGGCAACATGGGATAAATTCCGCAAACTCGATAAAATGGGGCTAACCATGTACGGTCAGATGACCGCCGGTTCATGGATCTATATCGGTTCGCAGGGAATTGTGCAGGGCACCTACGAAACCTTTGCCGAGTGTGCCCGTCAGCATTTCGGTGGTTCATTGAAAGGGAAGTTGGTGGTAACGGCAGGGCTTGGCGGAATGGGAGGAGCCCAACCACTGGCAGCCACGATGAACGATGCGGCTTTTCTCGGTATCGAAGTGGATGAGAGCCGGATCGATATGCGCCTGAAAACCGGCTATTGCGATTTAAAAAGCACCGACCTGGATGATGCGCTCGATAAAGTGCTTACAGCAAAAGAGAAGGGCGAGGCACTTTCTGTAGGATTGTTAGGGAATGTAGCGGAAGTTTTACCAGAATTGTTAAAGCGTGGAGTAATCCCCGATGTACTTACCGATCAGACATCGGCGCACGATCTGGAGCTTGGATACATCCCCACCGGTTATTCTCTTGAAGAGGCTGCAGAGAAACGAAAATACGATTATGAAGCATATGAAAACAATGTGCTCGATTCGATGGTGGTTCACGTAAAAACCATGCTCGAGATGCAAAAAAAAGGGGCGGTTACTTTCGATTACGGAAACAATCTTCGTGGGCAGGTGGCCGATCACCGGGGAATGAAAGAGGCGTTTGATTTTCCCGGATTTGTCCCGGCATACATCCGCCCGCTTTTTTGCAAGGGATCCGGCCCGTTCCGGTGGGTGGCACTCTCCGGCGATCCCGAAGATATTGCCGTTACCGACCAGGCTTTGCTCGAAACATTTCCGGAAAAGGAGGCATTGCATCGCTGGATTCACCACGCCAGGGAAAAAATTCAATTTCAGGGACTGCCTGCACGAATCTGCTGGCTTGAGTACGGCGAGCGTGCCGAGATGGGGCTGAAATTCAACTGGCTGGTGAAGAAAGGAAAGGTAAAAGCACCGATTGTGATCGGGCGGGACCATCTGGATGCAGGCTCGGTGGCATCACCCAACCGAGAAACCGAAGCGATGAAAGACAGCTCTGATGCCATTGCCGACTGGCCGCTGCTCAACGCCATGCTGAATACGGCAAGCGGGGCGAGCTGGGTAAGCCTGCATCACGGCGGGGGAGTTGGAATTGGCTACTCCATTCACGCCGGTATGGTATGTGTGGCCGATGGCAGCGAAATGGCTGACCGAAGTCTTGAACGGGTTCTCACCAACGACCCCGGAACAGGAGTGATGCGCCATGCCGATGCCGGCTATGAACTGGCTGAACAGGTTGCCCGTGCGCGTGGTGTGGATTTGCCGATGAAAGAGTGAGATCCTTGTTTAACCGGCAAGGAAAATCAACCTGAGTTGGATAAAAATTCGTAGGCTTTAATAGCCTAAAAGTTGGTATGCCCAAAAGAGCGTTCATCATGACTATATTTTATCAATACCGTCATGCCGGACTCCGATCCTCAGAAAGAGGCATTCTGACACCTTCAACCAAAATCCGTCATTACTGACTTGGTCATGAATCTGTAAACGTTGTTCCTGGAGATCTCTATGCATAGGGTGGAGATTTCACTCCGCTATCGCTGCGTGTTCAAAAAATGAGCGTGTCGGGGCACGGGATGACGATTTGAGGTCTGGGCTGACTCAGATTTTTCCCAAATTCTTATGCCAGGCTCACGTGAAATTACAAAGGCTCGGCAGTAATCTTGGGGATCAGTTGTTTAAGATTGGCCATCGTATTCTCCACAGTTTTTTCATTCAGGCCGCGGATCAGGAGTTTGCTTTTGGCAAGAAACAGGCCGGCTTCATGGGGCGTGCGTTTAAGCTCTCCGCTCAATATTTTTTCAAACATATTTACAAGTCCGCCCAAATGGTAGGAGAGGGCAATTTCACGATCCAAACCTTCGAAAAAATCATCATATTTTTTGTAACGCTCTCTGGCCTTTGTTTCCAAAAACCGGATTATTTGATTTCGAAACAACCGGTGCTGTGCAATGTTCAGCATACTTTTAGCAAAAGTGACATTTGAAAACAGTGTGTGAACCTTCAGATAATCATCTATTGCTTCCATTGTGTACCGGTCTTCACTAATTCCATACTCCTCTGGTGTGAAGGGGTTGTCCCATATTTCTTCACACAGCTCATCGATCATGCTGAGCATCAGCTCTTCTTTGTTGGAGAAATAGAAATACATATTCCCGATTGATGTGCCGGCTTTTTCAGCAATTTGCTGCATGGTTGTAGATTCATACCCCTTCTCGGCAAATAATATCTCTGCAGCTTCAATAATAGACCGCTTTCGGTCTGAAACTCTTTTTTGCATTTTCTGAGTTCGTCGATACGCCATATTTGTACGCTTATAATTAGAATTTAATTCTATATTAGCGAATAATTTTGACTAATAAAAAGAAAAATTTTTTAATCACTCGCCAAATACTGTGTTTATGTACAATTATACCAATTATTTATGATCGACAAAAATTCAGGTATATTTTTTTGAATAGCATAGAATAACATTCTATATTATGAACCGAACAGCATTCTATATTTAATCTTTAAGTATAACCTGAAAAAATTTAACTGACAGTAATGAAGCAATGGATGATTATTAGTACCCTTTATTTTGTAATGCTTGCATCCTGCCCGATGCAATTGATTGCGCAACATGAAGGAAAGACATTAGAATTTGACACGGTGCTCGGAAAAGCTATCCAAAACTATCCTGAGATCCGGATGGCTGCCATTGAGCAGGAAAAAGCAGAACTACAAAGAAAGTCGGTTCTGCAAACCTATTTGCCGAAGGTATCACTTGAAGCAAATTACACATGGCTTGATGATCCGTTGAAATTTAACCTGCCTCCATTATCCATTGATTTGGCCCCTGGAATGACAGTGGAGCCTGATCTGCCGGACATCTACCTGCAGGATGACGAATTTTACAGAGCTAATATCCGTATGGAACAGGTTCTGTTTACAGGAGGAAGGGTTCCAAATAAAGCAAGGGCTGCCAAAGCCATGAGCAAATCACTCGGGCACATGGCAGATGCCAAAATAACGGATATAATCCAGGCCGTAGCTGAAGCCTGGGACCAGTTGGCATTGCTCAGCGAGTCGATACTTGTTGTGGATGAGGGGCTTGAACGAATCCGTTTTGAGTATGAACGGTCATCCAAAGCGTATGAAAAAGGGCTAATCCCATATTTTGACCTGACAAAAATTCGATACTACGAGCAGGAGTTGATTCAACAAAAAAATGAATTGCAGGGAAACCTTGAATTAACCTTCCAATTATTAGAGATGTACACGGGCATACCGGCTAAAGACTTCAAAAATATTGACACAAAACTTGTTGAATTTGATCTGGATGAGAGAATAATGGATCCTAACAATATCTGGCAAAACAGGTCAGAATATTTGGCGGCAGATCAAGCAGTAAAGGCTAATCAAAGTGCTATACGGGCTCAGAGAGGTCATTATATGCCAGAGGTTTTTGCTTTTTACAACCGGGAATTGTTCGAAGATGAGTTGTCAGCTTTAGATCCGGTTCGTGCTGTCGGAATTGGAGTAAGATGGGAAATCTTTAACAGGGGGCAAACAACCAGAAAATACCAGCTTGCACAGCAGGAAAGGTCTGCAGCAATAGAACAGCAAAGAATGACAGACAGAGGCCTGAAATATAAATTTCAGCAATCACTAACAGATATTGATAATGCACGGATAAAATTAGAAACAGCCAATATCATGAAAAATGAAGCAAAAACATCATTGAGGTTATCAGAAAGAAGGTACGAGCTGGGGCTTGCAACAGTCGGAGAAAGGTTGGAGGCAGAAGTAGAATTTCAAAATGCTCAGTTTCAGTATAACAGGGCGCTATTTGACCACAGAAGGGCAATGATTGATTACTTGCAATCAACAGCACAGTTAAACCCGGATATGATGGTTCAATTATCCAACAAATTTTAAACCATAAACAATTAACCTGATTTACATCATGAATGACAAGAAACTATTGATTACAATAACTATCACTTCAATAATAATTATATCCTCAGTTTTCTTCTTTGCTTTTAAAGAATCAGAACAGGATAGAAGCCCTGGGCACGATGGCAGAATAGTTGCAGAAAAAATTCATCTTTCATCAAAAATTCCCGGACGATTATCGGAGT
>SKYV01000271.1 GCA_007127745.1 Balneolaceae bacterium | reverse complement strand
TTCATCAGCAACACGGTCAAACGCCGGAGTTTCAACCCATTCTGTCCCGTAAGCACTTTTGTGCGGATAAGAAGCATCGTCGGAAATGGCAAACAGGATGTTCGGCCGCTGTTTTTGCTGATGATTCTGTGCCTGAAGTGATGAAAACGAAAAGACCAAAATGATCACCGCTGAAATAAGAATCACATGAAAATCTAATACCTTCAAATTACTGATGAAATAGTACCGTTTCATATCATTCATATTAACCGAAGATAGTTTTTGACAATTTATTTCTACTGAAAAGAATACAATAATTTTATCAAATAATTTGATTTTACACTCCTTTTCATTCTTGACTGAGGAGTGCACTTCTCGTCTGTCGAAATCCCGGACCCACCCTCCGGCTCCCTCCCTATGGTGAACCGCACACCATAAGGAGGGAGTGACTTTCTGCAATGGTTTCATCAATAAAATAAAGTCCCTCCTTGTCCCGATGCAGTTCAATCGGGAGAGGGAGGGATTTAGGGTGGGTCCCAGCCGGAGAGAGGGATTTAGGATGGGCCTTTCCAAAACAGCTTCGAAACGATCATACAATCAACTACATTTATAAATGAAAGTACAACTAACACAAATTTAAAATTTTTACCATGCAAGAAATTATTATCACCGGAGCTTCGAGAGGTTTTGGCCGTCATGTGGCATTGAAACTGGCAAAAACGGGACGACGTCTGCACCTGATATCGCGCAGCGAATCCGCCGATACAGCCGCACAAGTTATCGAACACGGAGCTGAAGCTAAAACCTGGAGAATTGACCTGAGCCAAACAGCAAAACTTGAAAAAACATTTTCATTGGTACTGGACGCAATAGAGACTGAAGAAACCGACTTTATTGGATTGATCAACAATGCCGGAACACTCAATCCCGTCGGGCCGCTGGGCAAATATGATACTGAAGAGTACCGGTCACATCTTGAACTCAATTATGTTTCGCCGGCTGTGCTGACCCATTTGTTTGTGAAACGGTTTCAAAAATCACCGGTTACCAAACGTGTACTATTTGTGGGATCAGGAGCCTCACAGCGGCCCATCCATGGCTGGAGCCACTACTGCAGCAGCAAAGCCGGTGTGGATATGCTGGCCCAAACCATCGCCCTGGAACAGGACAGCATGGATCACAAAGTTGAAACCGCCGTGTTCAATCCCGGACGCATCGAAACCGACATGCAGGAGCTGCTCCGCACTCTGGACAAGGAAGACTTTCCGCTGGTGGATGATTTTATCGCATCAGCCAAAGACGGGCGTAACCTGCCTCCCGGTCAAGTTGCTGAAAAATTGGTCAGCCTTTTCACAGCAGAGAGTTTTCCCCACGGAGAAATTACCGGGAGATAGGGATGGTAAACAGAATATTATCTTGATTTTGAGGTATAGAGTTTTTTCAGTTCTGTCTTTTGGACCCATCCCCTGGCTCCTTTAAGACCCACCCTCCGGCTCCCTTCCTATGGCGAACTACACGCCACAAGGAGGGAGTGACTTTTTGCGGAATATTCAGTTTGATAAAAAAGAAAAGCCCCTCCTTGTTTCACTGGTGCCTTTCCAGTGGAATAGGGAAGGGTTGGGGTGGGTCCCGCTTTTGGCAATGATTCCATCATACTTTATAATCTTTTCACAAAGAATTTTTGACTATCAATGAAAAGAGAGCTACTATTGTTTAATAATGTAACAATAGAAACATTTGGGCAAAGTTATCTTCTGTAAAGAATAAAAAAGCTATATTGAAAGAGGCCCAAATATATTTACTGACCTCAAAAAATTTTCAACATGAAAACAAAAAAATTATTTGCTGAACTCTTTCTGATTGCACTCATCACAGGGTTCATGGCAACAACCGCTCACTCACAGTTTCAGCAGGACCGCCTCACTTCCCCGGTTATCGAAGATGACGGATCGGTTACTTTTCGCCTGATGGCACCGGCTGCCGACTCCGTTAGCATTACGGGAAGCTGGATGGAATCGTTTAGAAATACCGAAGAAATGACGAAAAACGACGATGGCATTTGGGAAATCACACTCCGCGATTTAACACCGGATTATTTCTGGTATTCATATTGGGTTAATGGAGTTCGCACAATGGACCCTAACAACCCCTGGGTGATACGTGATGTTATCAATACCTTCAGTGCGTTTCTCCTGCCAGGAGAAGAGAGCCAAAACCTGATGCTGAGTGACGGAAAGCAGGGATCGCTGCACGAAATCTGGTATCCTTCACCCACTCTTGATATGGATCAGCGCCGGATGAAAGTGTATCTTCCACCGGGTTATTTTGAGACTGATGAATCGTACCCGGTCTTGTACCTTCTCCACGGTGGAGGCGGAGATGAAGAAGCGTGGACCGAACTCGGCCTGGCCAACCGGATCATGGACAACCTGATCAATTCAGGCAAAGCCGAACCGATGGTTGTGGTGATGACCAACGGAAATCCGAATCAGACCTCCACCTGGCATGTTAATCCCGGCCACGAACCGGCTCTTGAAACGGCTGCCGCGAATCCGATGTCTAACATTGAATTCGAACACAGCCTGGCCCGGGATGTGATTCCGTTCATTGAATCGCGCTACCGTGTTAAAACCGGCAAAGAAAACAGGGCGGTTACCGGCCTCTCGATGGGCGGCTGGCAAACTCAAAATATGGCACTTCTCTATCCCGAAATGTTCGATTACTTCGGCGTGATGAGCATGGGAATGTTTCAAGACGGTCCGTTTGGTATGGATCCTGATGAGTATTTTGCCGATGCACGGGAGAATCTGAAAAACCTGGAAGAAATCGGGTACCAACTCTATTGGATCGCCTGCGGAACCGAAGATTTTCTGTTCGAAAGCGTTGAATTCATGACTGAATACCTGGATGGCCTGGGCTTCGATTATGAATACCTGGAAACCGGCGGCGGCCACACCTGGGACATCTGGAGGCTCTACCTGTCTGAATTTGCACCGATGATTTTCAAATAGGCCCGGATTTCGATATGCGGAATGGACCTTTCAAGATATATTTTCAGGATGTAAGGTCCATTCCTTTAAACCCATTTTGCATACTGCCCAACGCTTAGCGCTAAGTGACTCTTCGGTTAAATTTGGATAAGTCCATAGTTCTGTCAGGAGAAAACCGCGGTGTACGCAGGGCAGAGCAGGGGTTTTTGATGGCTGTGTTTTCTGCCCTGCACCCCTCCTCTTCGTTCCTCAGCGGCCACTGCGGCTAAAAAGTGGCAGGCTCATTTTTATGATAAGGAACAAACTCACCAAACCTCCATTCTGAATTCCGATAACTACTTGGTATTTCGAATGTTGCACTCATCATCCAGCGCTTTGCTAAATAGAAGTGGGCTTTTCAACTCGGCAGACGAAAAAAGCAATCGTCAGACGAGGATGTTTGACAGACAAAAAAATCCCGGATGTGCTACCATCCGGGATTTGGTTTATCTATGTTGGTAGTATTCCAGCTACGGAAATTTTTTAATTCATTTTAAACCCGTCAGTATCCCGGATTTTGTTCCAGGTTGGGGTTTGTGTTCAATACTCGTGACGGATACGGGAATAACTGCCGGTATTCAGCAGAACCTGATTTATCCCACCATTCGGTTCCGTATTTTCCAAATCGAATCAGGTCGGTTCTTCTCCTTTTTTCACCGATAAACTCTCTGCCCCACTCGGCAAGCATTTCGTCGAGATCAAGGTCTGAATCGCTGTAGGCATGCGGTCCGTAATTTTCAAAATTACGCTGCTTCACTGCATTGATGTACTCTGCAGCACCCGGTTTACCCTGACGAATCAGGCTTTCAGCCAGCATGTAATACGTTTCTGCGAGTCTGTATTCCACGTGATCGGAATTGAGAGCACCACTAAAGTTATCCGGATAGATCGGATATTTAACCAGACGAACACCTGAGTTTTCTTCACCGTTTGCAACCGCCGATGCTGATGCACCTTCAGCTGCACGGGCAACAAAATCTACATGAACCAGCGGGTGGTTTCTGTACTCTTCCGTTCCCATGGCGAGTATACCGGTAATCGGTGAATCAATAACACCGTGCAGAAACATTCCCTCAATCGCATCGAAGTTTTTGTTTTCAACACCCGGTTCGCCTTCAAAGTTAAAGGTTCGCTTTCGGAGATCGTCATAATGGAACTGAGCGTAGGGTGTTCCGATTCCCGGTTCCCACTGGTACTGTTCCAGTGCATCGGGGTTATAGTGCTCATGCGGCATAAATCGCGGATGCGAAGCCCTCGGAGTGTAATCCTGGCCGGATACCGGTGGTTTCAGCGATGGCTGCAGATGCATTCCGTTCCAGGGCTGTCCGGCCGAAGCAAATATTTGCGGGGCCTGATAGTGATAGAACCGGTTATACATATCGGTATCAGAAACAAACGCACGCTCCCGCGGGAACCCGAAGATGATTTCGTTCGATGTTTCGGCATTATCGTAGGTAAACGGCCCATAGAATGTATCGTCGAGCTGGAAGTTCCCGTAAACACCATTGATGATATCACGGGTGATCGTCTCAACTTCATCATACCTCGGCACACCAAACCATGCTTCAGAGTTCAGGTAATATCGCGCCAGCAAATGCATGGCTGCTCCCTGGTTCAGGCGCCCTCTCGCTTCCCGATAGGTTACAGCCGGAAGATATTGTGCGGCATCCTGAAGATCTTGTGTAACCCAATCGTACACTTCCTGTCTGCTTAAGGGATCGGGTGGTGTACCGTGGGCAGTTTCAGAAATTGGCACGGTTCCCCAGAGATTAAGAAGATGATAATAGTAGGTAGCCCTGAGCACGCGCATTTCGGCGAGGTGCCACTGCTGATCTTCATCCGTTAATCCGCCGGGAATGGCTTCATAATCGATGTTTGCCAGTTCATCAAGCAGGGTGTTGCTGAGTGATATCCCGATCCAGGCACCTCTCCAGGTTCCGTAAAGTTCGGGCTCTTCCGAGGTCCACTCGTGGCGGTGGAACCGGATATATTTGCCCTGATCGTACCAGTGGCCACCCTTTTGGGTAATCACAAGCTGATCGGCGGTTAACTCTTCCAGGGTAAACATGTCGAAGTTTCTGTAGAACCACGATCCGTGTTCGTAAACACGAAGAAGAGCTGCTGTTACCTCTGTACTATTGTTATAAAAATTATTCCTGTCGATCCCACTGTACAGATTTGGTTCCAGATCTGTACAGGCAAAGAACGAGACAAATACGATGGCAATTATTGCAATTTTGTTTTTCATTATTCTGCTTGTTTTAAAATTCAATATTTACTCCGAGAGACAGAAGCGTGGTTCTGGGATAGA
>SKYV01000026.1 GCA_007127745.1 Balneolaceae bacterium | reverse complement strand
TCGGCAGGCCCAAAACGTGCTCGGAGAGATAGGCCAGTATCAGGTTTTTGGAAATCGGGGCTACCTGATAGAGGCGGGTTTCGCGGAATTTGCGTTCTATGGCAAAATTGGCATCAAACCCGCGCCCGCCGTATGTTTGCATGGCCACGTTGGCTGCTTCCCACGAGGCTTCGGATGCAAGCAGCAATGCCGTATTGGCCTCTTCGCCGCACTTTTGGCCGGCTTCGAAAACAGCGCATCCTTTCTTTACCATCATCTCAGCCGCCAGCATGGAAGCGTACGCTCGTGCAATGGGAAACTGAATTCCCTGGTTTTTTCCGATCGGTCGCTCGAATAATTCCCGTTTATTTGCCCATTCTGTGGATCGGTTGATAAACCATTTGGCATCACCCACACATTCGGATGCAATAAGCAGGCGCTCGGCATTCATCCCGTCCAAAATGTACCGAAATCCTTTTCCAAGCTCGCCCACCAGGTTCTCCTCAGGAATAAAAAGATCGTTGATGTAAATTTCAGTCAGCGAGTGGTTCATCATGGTGCGGATGGGGCGGATATCCAGGCTTTTACCCTTCTCTTTTCTCATATCCACCAGAAATGTGGAAAGTCCGTCCACTTTTTTTTCGACTTCATCGAGTGGAGTGGTTCGGGCAAGCAGCAGCATCAGGTCGGAATATTGCCCACGCCCGATGTAGAATTTATGGCCGTTTACCAGATAGCCGCCGTCCACTTTTTTTGCGAATGTCCGGAGTTTGGTGGTGTCGCTCCCGGTATGTTTTTCGGTCACGCCAAACACCTGAAGGCGCAGTTCGCCCGAGGCAATTTTGGGGAGATACCGTTTTTTTTGTTCTTCGTTTCCGTGCTTTAGCAGTGTTCCCATGATATACATTTGGGCATGGCAAACCCCTCCGTTGCAGCCGTTGGCCTGTATCTCCTCCATAATTACGGTGGCTTCTGTGAGCGAGCGGCCTTCGCCTCCGTATTCTTTTGGAATCAAAACAGAAAGAAGCCCACTTTGGCTTAGTTCATCTACAAATTCGGAAGGATAATTACGGTTTTCGTCCAGATCCTGCCAATACTCGTCGGGATATTTTTTTGTGATGACCCGGACTCGTTCCCGGAGTTCATCATGATTCTCATTAAGGTCGATGTTCATGGTATCTCATTTCTGTTCAGTGTTTTAAATTTGTTGCACGGTCAACAATCCGTTTGGCCTGATCGATAACGGGAGGTTCCAGAACGGTGCCCTTCCAGGCTACGGCATGTCCGCCGTGTTCTTCGAAAATCCGGATTTTCTCTTTTGCTTCGGCAACCTCATCAGCCGATGGCGTGAAGACCCCGTGAATGGTTTTGATCTGAGCCGGATGAATGGCTGCTTTGGCTGTAAATCCAAACCGCTTGCAGTTGGCCGTTTCATCGCGAAGCCCGTCAGCGTCATCCAGGCCGAACCACGGCATGTCGATCAGGCTCAGGTTCAGCCCGCCCGCACCCCGTATAAACTCGGAGCGGTAGGCGGTCAGTACATCCCAATCTTTGGAGCAGCCGAGCTCCATGGCCAGATCGTGGCCGCCAAAAACGGCACCTGCCACCAGTTTTTGATCCAGTATGTCCCGTGCATTTTCCAGAGCCCTGGACGTTTCAATGAGTGGAATGAGATTTGTTTTTTTGCCGAACATGATCAGTTGTTTGGCCAGTTTTTCGATTACGGCAGCTTCATTCAGTTTGGGAATCATCAATCCTTCCGGCAGATGATTAAGTTCACGGATCATGTCCAGGTCCAGATTTCCGGTTTTGGTTTCGGGGGAATTAATCCGAAGGATTACCAGTGGGTGGCTAAGTTCTCTGTTTTGCAGAAATTGCTCTACTGCATCTCTTGCCTGATTTTTTTCTCCGGGCGGTACACTGTCTTCGAGATCGATACAGAGCATATCCGCTCCGGCTGCAACCACTTTGTTCCATTTGTCCAGTTTACCTGCCGGTACAAAAAGCAAACTTCGAATGTGATTAATGGATTTCATTGGATTTAAAAATTTTGAGTGAATGTGTTCATCTGCAACTGTCAGTAACTTTTCAGACAGTTCAGAATTTCCGGACGTTTTTGAACCGCACAAGCAGCCTGAAAATGCTCGTCGATAAAGAGCCAGTCGGCTGCAGGCCGGTTTTTCAGCTTCACCACAAACGTTTTCAGGTGAACCAGTTTACTGTCCGTGCACTCAATATGGTAATCTTTCAGCAATTTATTGCGGCTTAATACAATGCCTTTTATCAGATCAATGGCTTCCTTTTCGGCATCTTTGGCTGAAATTTTTGGTTCCGGGAAAATTCCTTCACCAGAATAATTACCGGAAAATTCTGGTAACGAAGTTACCCGTTCACTAAGGGGGCGTAGCGCATCAACTGCAACGAGGTCGCTGTACTGCAATCCTTTTTTCAGGTACGTATCCATCTCTATGCGAACCTTTACATAATACCGGGGATACCAAATCACGAGATCACCGTTATGGTCGAAACGGTTCAGAAACCGCTGAAACGGATAAGCACTTTTAATTGCAAACCGGATCTGATTTTTTTCAAGTGTGGCATCAACGGCATTCAGGTTCATATAGAGCTACTTCCTTACAGGGCTGAAAATTTCGTTAAGTTTCTCTTCCGGCATTGGTTCGGTGAACAGGCTGACGACAATCATTACGATGGAAGCTAATATCACACATACACCAGCCGCTCCGAATGGATTTTGCCAGCCCACAATCAGCCACATGGATGCATAGCTGATCACACCCGCCAAAAAGGAAGCGATGGCTGCCGGTTTGGTTGAGCGCCTCCACATCGAGCCGATGACCAGAGGGCCTGCCGCGCCGCTCATAATTCCGCCTACGCCAATCCACAGCAGTACGGCAAGAAAATCGGGCGGATTCCAGGCCAGCCACATTGCCACAAACACTGTGATAACAGTTGCCACTCTGGATATATTGAGGGCTGTTCGTTCGATCTGTTTCTCGCCTTTGTGCGGATGAATTTTATGAGCGAATGTTTTGCGATAGAGGTCGTTACTAAATATTACAGCGATTGATACAAAAAGGCCGTCTGCCGTAGAAACGATGGCAGATAGAATGGCAATACCCAAAAAAGCCGCGATGGCCGGTGGAAAAAGTTCAATAAAAAGTGCCGGGATGGCGGCATCGGGCCTGAGGTCGGGGCCGATCAGAGCACGGGCATGCAGGCCGCCCAAAACGGCAAATCCGAGAATAGAACCGATGGGAATGGCCATAATCAGAAATTTGCGCAGTTGAGCAGAATCTTTCAGGGCGAAGGCTTTATTACCGATATGCGGGTTCATAGCAAACGGCAGATGGGCGATAAACATCAATAATACAAGCCAGAAGCTGCCGAAGATGGGATCTCCGGGTGAAAAATAATTATCCCATGAGAGACTGGAATCCTGTGCTTCGATTGCGGCATTGATGCCTGCAGCCCCGCCCTCTGTGCCGGTTCCCAGAAAAAACATAGCGGTGATGATCAGTGCAATCAGCAACATCAACCCGCCCTGGAATGCATCGGTCAGGATATCGGCATGAGAGCCACCGATGGTAATGTAAATTCCGATAACAATGACGGTAACAATCACACCCCAGGTATAATCAACCCCGAGCATGACTTCGAAAGCGGTAGCTGCAGCAACAACCTGTGCGGTTACATAATAAATGAGCAATAGTGAAAGCAGGGCAAAACCAACCCGGAGAAAGTCGCTGTCGAAACGCTGGCCTAAAAATTCCGGAAGTGAATTAGACCGGAACGTATCACCCGCCCGTTTGATAAGCTGTACGGATAAAATCAAACCGAGATAGATACCAATCGGATAGATGGCCGGATACCAGAGTGCGGGAAAGCCTTTATCATAAGCCAGTCCCGGAATCCCCATAAACGTGGAGCCGCTTGCTATGGTGGATGCCAGTGCCAGAATGAGAATGTAGGGGCCGTAGGATTTTCGGGCAACGGCAAAATCTTCGTCGGTTTTGGTTTTGGTCATGGCATAAACGCCGATTCCCAATGTTCCGACAATAAAAAAGATTAACCAGAACCATGCCCAGTTACCAATTGTGAGTTCTTCCATGGATATTTATGTCCTTATGTCCAGTCCTCTTTTTTTGAGATGTAGTAGATACCAAGTACCCAGTAGGCGAGAATAATGATGCTGAGCAATAAAAGTAGGTTCATTATGGGGTAATTGTTCTGAAGTAATCAGGAAAGTAAAATCTCCGGGGAGATAACCCCGGAGACGCTGAAATTAATCGTAATACTCGGGAAGCAGTCTTCGGGTCTGGAATTGCTCCATGCTGTGGCCGAGCCAGATTTCTCCGTTTTCACGGTCGCGGATCATCTTCATGCGCTCGATGGAGTTCATCGCCTCTTCCACATTCCAGACAATACCGGGAATGGTGCCCTGAAGATTTTCGGGCATATAAGCGGCATCGGCGGCAAGAATCACAGTTCCGGTATTGGGCAGGCGCACAATTAACGATTGATGGCCTTGCGTGTGTCCTTTGGTATCAATCAGTTCAACGGAGCCATCGCCAAAGAGATCCATGTCATCAATCACTTCAATGAAGTTAAAATTCCGGGTGTTTTTGTAGTCGTCCAGAACATAGGCTGCACGCTGAAACTGCTCGGGCCACCATGCATTTTTCAGTTCTGCTTTTCGAACGATGTGAGTGGCATTGGGAAACATGTTGATGTTTCCGGCATGATCGAGGTGAAAGTGCGAATGGATCACATATTTCACATCCGAAGTGGATTTTCCGATTTGCTGAAGTTGTTCATCAATGCCCTGGTCCCGCGTCATGGTGGGAGTAAATGCCTGAGCTACAGGCCCCCAGTACTCCTCGCCATGATCCGGTACTACATTGATGTTCATTCCGGTATCGAAAACGATAAGTCCTTCAGGATGGTCAATAATATACATTGGGACAGGAATATCTATCCGGTTTCCGTGGTTGGTCATTGCGGTGAGCCAACCCTGATCGAGTTCCAGGGTTCCGCTGGAAGTTACGTACATGCGTACATCACTATCCTGTGCCTGGCCGGGAGTAAAAACCACCAATCCAATCAGCAGAGCAAGAAGTAATGAGATCAGATGTTTTATCATAATCAAAGGTCCATTTTTGTTGAGAATTGAGCTTATAAAAGCGCTTCCGAAGATTTTATGGATTTGATCTGTAGATCGCAAGAATTCCGAAAAACAATTTTGATGTTAAAATATTTTGAGCAGACTGCCCTGAAATTTTCATCAAAAAACATCAGAAATGGAATTAGCAGAAGGGCACAGAGTTTTGTTTTTTTTGCTCAAACAAATTCCGAGAAAAAACTCTTTAAAGTGCAAATATAAACTGCTTCAAAATAGTATTTTACAGCAAATCCAAATGTCATTTTAAAATTTTTTTGGATTCATTCTGTGATATTTGAGCGTAGTGGGTCTTATTTCGGGAATTTTATTTGAAAGATGTAATCAGTCTGAAAATAAACGATGTAAAGAGTAAGCTTCTCTGATGAAACTGAAGTTGTGCTCAATAAAAAAAACTTTAAAACGTAGAATTGAGAGTTTCTATAGCAAAAAGCTTTGCCTATTTTCTTGTGGCGGAAATAGGACAGAAAGAGAGTTCTTGGATTCGCTTTGATCAGAAACAATTTGTTGAACAATGAAGTTGATCTGATAGAATGACACGCCATGGAATATCTGTAAAAAATAAACTATGCCAGGAAAAATATTATGGGCTGATGATGAGATCGATCAGCTAAAATCTCACATCATCTTTTTAGAAAACAAAGATTTTGAAGTCACTCCGGTAACCAATGGAGAAGATGCCATTTCTCTGATCAAAAACGGTTCTTTTGATATTGTTTTTCTGGATGAGCAGATGCCGGGCATGGATGGCCTTGCCACACTCGAACAGATCCAGACAATTCAATCCTCACTACCCGTGGTGATGATTACCAAGAGCGAGGAAGAGTCGATCATGGAAGATGCCATCGGCAATAAAATTGCTGATTATCTCATCAAACCGGTCAACCCAAACCAGATTTTGCTTACCGTAAAACGAATTCTGGACAAGAAACGAATTCAAAACGAAAAAGCGGCTCAAACATACCTGAAAAGCTTCAACGAACTTTCCGCCAAGTTCAGTGAACAGACAAGCTGGCAGGATTGGGTTGATATCTACAAAACGCTGACCCACTGGGAGCTGAACCTTGAAAATGGCGATGAAGCGCTGCAGCAGGTTTTGCAGGATCAGTTTCAACAGGCCAATCACGCATTCGGGCGGTTTGTGAAACTCGAGTATAAAGGCTGGCTGAAGCGGCTTGAAAATAAACATCCCACGCTGAGTCCCGACCTGCTGAAACGAAAAGTATTTCCGCATTTGGAAAACAGGGAGACTGTGGTATTCTTTTTGATTGATTGTATGCGTTACGACCAATGGCTGTTGTTTCAACGTAAACTGAATGATTATTTTAAGATTGAAACCGATTTTTATTATTCCATTCTGCCCACAGCAACTCCGTTTTCCAGAAACTCCATTTTTTCCGGGTTGTTTCCGCTCGAAATTCAGCGCCGCTATCCTCAGCTATGGGAATTGGGGCAGGATGAACGATCTCTGAACCGGCATGAAGAAGAGCTTCTCAAAAAGTTTTTAAAACGCAATCAGCTGTCCGATCATGTGAAGTACGAAAAAGTGATTCAACCCGAGGAAGGAAACCGGATTGTAAACAAGATTTCGAATTATACCCAAACACCGTTCACCACCATCATCTACAATTTTGTGGATACGCTGGTGCACAGCCGGTCCGATTCGGAAGTGCTGAAGCAACTTGCCCCGGATGTGCGCGCATTCCGGTCGCTGACAGACACGTGGTTTCAGCATTCATCATTATTCAGAATGTTTAAAGAACTTGCCAAAGAAGATGTAACCGTGGTGGTATCAACCGATCACGGTTCGGTGCGCTCGATGCGTGACACCAAAGTATTCGGTGACAGGGACGCAGCAACCAATCTGCGTTATAAATACGGCCGCAATTTAAAAGCGCAGGAGAGTGCAGCCATTTTTATCGATAAGCCGGAAGCCTATCAGTTGCCGGTTGATCCTCCGGCCAATTCCTATATCATTGCCAAGGAAGATTATTTCTTTGTTTACCCCAACAACTACAACAAATTTCAGAACCGTTACCGGGATACCTTTCAGCACGGTGGAGCATCCATGGAAGAGATGATTCTGCCGGTGGCTACCCTGAAACCACGCGGTTAAACAGATGGAGAAGAGAATTAGCTACAGTCCGGAAGAAACTATTGAGATGGCCAGGGAGTATTCCAAAACCGTAAATTCCGGTGAGGTTGTATGCCTGCATGGAGAGCTCGGGTCGGGGAAAACCCATTTCGTGCGCGGATTTGTGCAGGGATTCGGAATTTCGGGCGATGTGGTGACCTCGCCCACATTTACCATAATCAATGAGTATGATGGCGATACGCCGATTTTTCACTTCGATTGTTACCGACTTGAACATTATCGGGAAGCTATTGAAATTGGTGCGGAAGAATATTTGTATGGAAATGGCGTTTGCATTGTCGAATGGCCCGAACGTATCAGCGAGCTTTTGCCGCCTGATGCTCACAAAATTACCCTGAATGTTCTTGGTAAAGAAAAACGAGAAATTATTATCCATTAGTTGGTATAAAAATGGCTACAAAAAACCGGCGACTCTCTTATCGTTTGGATCTGCTTCCCGTGATTTATCCCTATCACAGGCGGGCAAGTAATTCCCTGCAGTTGGGGGACCTGGTCTACTACGGGCCGTCGCCGGAATATTACGGAATTGGGGAAATTGTGAATTCGGAAGAGAATTACTGCGTGGTGGATTTCAGGGGAACCGGGCTGCTCGGCATTCAAAAAGATGTGTTTTCAAAAAAATATCTGATTCCTATCCATAAACTCAATCTCGGCCACATCCTCAAATCAACCTGATCTGTTTTTGATGGAAGCCGGGGAATATCAGCTTTCCATTTTTCTTCCAACAAGCCACAAAATAATAGCAATAAAAAGTCCGGGGTAGAAAGGTTCTATTCCGTAAAACATATATCCTTCCCCGGGAGTATAAACGGTTCCCAAAATCAGCCAGGTAAAAGAAACCAGCGTACACCCGATGATAGAATAAAACACAAACCGGGCTGGGAAACGGAAGGGTTTCAGGTACACCCCAAGTACAGGGATCAGCAGTCCCGGGATAAAAATAGAGCCGATTACATACCAGAGATCAATCACACTCGGGTAGAGTATAATCAGAATAATTCCCAGAATGGCAGATACTAAAATTCCGATGCGTGTGAGCAGGTTGGGTTTTACTCCGGGAAAATAGTTGAGGAGAAAATCACGCCCCAGGGTTTGTCCGGAAATAAAGAGATAACTATCCAGGGTGGACATGATGGTAGCCAGCAGCGATAAAAAGAAAAGACCCTTTATGCCAACCGGCAAAATCTGATCGGCCAGAATAGGATAAGCCAGAACCGGTTGTTCCAGTTCCGGCCCCAGAATTGCAAAAGCGTAAAGTCCGGCAAAACAGGTTAAAAAATCGAACACCATCCAAAACACAATGGAGATAAAAATTCCTTTTCTTGCCGTTTCGGGTGTTTTGGCTGCCGCTGCCCGCTGATGAAAACTGGGATCCACAAACGTCCATAAAGCAATAAAAAACCAGACGAGAATATACTGCCAGGTATTGCCTCCGGTGATGTCGAGATGTCCGGACGGAAGCGATCCGATGAGCGTGCCAAATCCGCCAAACTCTTTAGCGGCAAAAATCAGCAGAAGAATAAAGCCGCCAAACATTAAAATAATTTGCAAAACATCCGTCCGTATAACAGCGCCAAACCCGCCGATGGTAATGTAGAGCACAGAAAAAAGGGCCACCAGCGAGGCATAGAACAGGAAAGGAGCGTCGCCGCCGGTTAAAAACTGGAACAACAGGCCAAGCATCAGGATATACGGGGCGGGGCTGACCAGCACAAATATGGGCAGTGCACTGATGCGCCCGGCCTTCTCATTGTATTGTTTGGCGATGGCTTCGGGAATGGTCAGCGCTTTGTTCATCCGAATTTTACCGGCAAGAAACACAGCAAACAGTGCAGAAAAGATATAGAAGGGAGCCCCCAGTATCAGCCATTGAGAAATGCCGAATTGATAGCTCCACTCCCCGATTCCCAGAATGCCGCCATACCAGGTGGAAACCAGCGTGGCCACAAATGCCGGCAGGGTTACTTTTCTGCCACTCAGCAAAAACTCCTCCTCCGATTCACCTCGCCATCCCTTTTTCCAGCTCAGCCAGATCAGAAAAATGAAATAGCCGGCAACAAACATCCAGTCAATAAACGAAAATCCGGCACTCAAAATGGTTCTGTTTAGTGGTTAACAAGCAGAAGAAGATCTCCCTTTTTGAAATCAATTTCGACTGTTTTCTTACAGGTTTGATTGGAACTGCCATCCTGAACCCCGTTTTTCAGTATCCCGTTTTTCAGTGGATATTTGAGGCCTGTTGTGGTGATATTTTCAACGGTTCCCGACAAAGGGAAAAGTGAAATGGAAGTGCCGACCGGGAACTCTTTTTTGAAAGGCGGTGTAACAAGAAAAATTGTGGAATAGCGGTCTTTGAAAACGATCGACGAAAACTTTGAATTGAATTGCAGCAAGACCGATAAATTTTTCAGTGTATGATCGAGCCGTTTCCCGGTGGCGCCAAAAACGATAACTTGATGCACATTTTTTTTCGCGGCATAGCTGAGCGCTTTTTCCAGATCGTTGGTTTCCTGGCCGGGTTTTTGTATCACCTCGGCTGTTTCCCGGCCGGTTTCGGTGTAGCTGTCTAAATCACCGATAATCACATCCGGCGCCAAATCCAGCTCATTGGCATGATTTGCCCCGCCGTCAGCCGCAATAAACAGGCCGGAATCTTCCAATTCATTCTGGATGATCGCTTTCTCAACAATTTCACCGTCGCAAAGTACTACAGCTTTCATAAAACCTTTTTAGCGTTAAAACGTTAGCAAGCATTATCAGATTTCAATCCCAAATATAGAGAAGATATCTTACTACCACCCCTTTTCATTTAAGATTTGCTATCGAGTGTAAGAAGCGCCATTTTTGAAAATTATTTTGAACAGTTTAAACTGATCAGAGCGATCAGTCATCATCAGGACCCATAAATTTCATGTATAAAGAGTTTCTCAGCAATATTCAAAATTACAGCCATGTAGGTGTTCTCTCGCACGAACGTCCCGACGGCGACTGCATCGGGGCTCAGATTGCACTTTGCCTCTGGCTTGAAAAAAAGGGGATAAAAACCACCGCTTTTAACGACGATGATATACCCGAAAACCTGCAATGGTTATTAAATTATACACCGGTTCAAAAACAGAAACACCACAAACTGGATGACTGCGATCTGCTGATTCTGGTTGACGGAAATTCCGTCCATCGGTTCGGTTCTTTTGACGAGTGGTTTGAGGGAAAATCAGTTCCCCTCTGGATGATTGACCATCACCCCGATCCGGAAGATGTTTTCGATCTTATGATTTCAGTACCGGAAATATCATCTACCTGCGAGCTGGTTTACAACCTTATCTCAAAAGACAATGCTGATTTGATTGACCAAAAAATGGCCAAGGCACTCTATACGGGCATAATTACCGATACGGGTTCGCTGCAGTTCGAAAGTGTTACTCCACAAACCGTGAAGGTTACAGCCGACTTATTACGCCGCGGAGATTTTCGGCCGAATGAAGTGATCGAAATCATCTATTCAAATAAAACACTGCCACAACTGAAGTTGTTGAGCAAAGCACTGCAAACAATCCGGCTTTATAAAAATAATCAAATTGCGGTTATCAGCGTTAATGAAGAAATGCTGAAAGAAACCGGAACATCATACAGTGAAACTGAAGGGTTTGTGAGCTATCCGTTGAGCATATCAGGTGTTAAAGCGGCCATTTTTCTGAAAGATTTTTTTGATGAAGGTATAAGAATCAGCCTTCGGTCGCGTAGTGATATTGACGTAAATGTTTGGGCACGTGAAATTGGCGGCGGCGGCCACAAAAAAGCTGCTGGTGCCTGGCATAGAGGCCCGCTTGAACAGGCAATAAAAGATGTTGTAGCAATTGGAGCAAAACAGATTGATGAACGCAAAGCGAATTCTGATATTTAGCATTTTGCCGGTTTTTCTGATTGTAATTCAATCATGTGAACCGATGCGGGAAAACCCTTCTGAAGGGGCTTCGGAACCGCCATTTTCTGCTGCATTTGTAGAAAACGAGGAAGACACAATACTTAAAGATCTTGAAATTGCAGAAACTCCAATTACTGCAAAAGATGCAATTTATGAGAGCAGAAATAACGCCATCACAAATGCAATTGAAAAAGCCAATAATGCCGTAGTAAGCATTATGGCAACGGAACAGCGTCAGCATTTCGACTCTCTTCACGATGAACTGGTCAGGTTTTTCTTTGGTGAACAGAGCCGCGACAATTCAAACATGGGATCGGGATTTATCATCAGTGAAGATGGGCTTGTTGTAACCAATCAGCATGTAATCGGTAATAATCCCACTGAAATTATGGTGGTCACAAATATTGGCGAAACGTATGAGGCGAAATTGATTGGCAGCGATGAACTCACAGATCTTGCACTGCTTCAAATAAAATCCGACGAGGTGTTTGAGTTTGTTGAATTCAGTGATTCG
Source organism: Balneolaceae bacterium (assembly GCA_007127745.1). Taxonomy (GTDB): domain Bacteria; phylum Bacteroidota; class Rhodothermia; order Balneolales; family Balneolaceae; genus Rhodohalobacter. Next base: position 5,924 of record SKYV01000026.1, on the reverse strand, counting down.
GATGAAATTATTGTCGGAGAGTGGGCCATTGCCATGGGAAATCCGTTCGGGCTTTTTGAAGATGGCCAGCCCACCGTAACCGTGGGTGTAGTAAGTGCCACCAATCGTGATTTCAGGGCCAATCCGAATAACCCCAGAATTTACATTGATATGATCCAGACCGATGCCGCTATCAACCGGGGCAATTCGGGTGGGCCGCTGCTCAACAGCGAGGGCAAAGTGATTGGGGTAAATACGTTTATCTACACCGGCGGTACAAGTGCGGGTTTTGTGGGGCTCAGCTTTGCCATACCCAGCAACCGGGTAGATCGCATTATTTCCCAGCTTCTCACCAGGGGATCTGTTGTGCTCGATTACGACCCCGGTATGGAGTTTACATCCATGACCGAGCAGCTGATTTATCGATACCGGCTGCCGTACGTACGCGGTTTACTGGTGACCAGTATCAATAAAAACGGCCCGGCTTATGAGTGCGGCATTATGCCGGGGGATGTGATCGTGAGAATTGGTGATGAAAGAGTGATCAGCGAAATGCACGCCTGGGCACTGCTGCGCGATTATGAAGAGGGTGACGTGATGTACATCGAACTGCTGAGAGATAACGAGCTTTACAAAACCGAAATGATGCTGCGCCAGAAAATATCAGCCCAATAAAAAACCGCAAGCAATCAATTTTGAAACTGACCACTTGCGGCTCATCTAACTCTTGATTTCGAAAAAGTTCTCTCAATGGCGATAATAGCTTCAATCTTAATCAATAGTCTACTTGTATGAACCGAAAAAGTGGAATTCCTTACAGAAAAAGTTCAATTTTTTTGAATTAAATGGTAAGACAGATTTTTCGGGATGAGATAAAAAATTGTTTATCATAGGGTTGATTGGATTCGTGCATCAGGAAAATTATCATGGATATAAACAAACGGGAAAGGACTTATTTCTTATTTTAGGTGATCATGTTGATTGAAAAAGAACATCCCAGTAAAACCGAATATGCACTTGAGGTACCTGAGGGCCAGCATACCGATATCCGGCTTGATAAATACATCACTTCATTTGTACAAAATGCAACCCGGAATAAAGTCCAAAAAGCAATCAAAGAGGGGTTTGTGCTGGTAAACGGCAAACCCGAAAAAGTGTCGTACATTATGCAGCCGGGGGACAGAATTGAAATTTCGCTTCCCAAACCGCCTCCCGAAAAGGCCAAACCCGAAAAAATGGATTTGGACATCGTATATGAAGATGACGATCTGCTGGTGGTGAACAAATCATCCGGTATGGTGGTGCATCCTGCATACGGAAACTGGACCGGCACATTGGTGAACGGGTTGCTGTATTACACGCAAAAAAATCTCTCCAATGCAGATGAAGAAACTCTGCGGCCGGGAATTGTTCACCGTCTTGATAAGGATACAAGCGGCCTTTTGGTTGTTGCCAAACATGATGTGGCCCATCAAAAACTGGCTGAACAGTTTGCCGAAAAAGAGGCCGAACGAACCTATCTGGCCATCGTGTGGGGTAATCCCCCCGAAGAAGGCACCATTGAGGGCAACATCGGGCGATCGCCGCGCGACAGAAAAATCATGACTATTCTGAAAGATGGAGGCAAGCCGGCAGTTACGCATTTTAAGCGAATTGAAGCATTTGATCACCTTGCACTGCTGGAAATACAACTCGAAACCGGAAGAACCCATCAGATACGGGTGCATATGCAGCATCAGGGGTATTACGTTTTTGGTGATCGTACGTATGGAGGAGGTTCGGTTCGATACGGCCCCAACACCGGATCAAGAAAGAATATGTTCAGAAATTTATTTTCAAAAATGCAAAGTCAGGCACTTCATGCCAAAACTCTGGGGTTTGTACATCCGGGCTCCGGAGAATTTGTTGAATTTGACTCACCACTGCCGGAGAGCTTCCGTTTTGTGCTGAAAAAACTTCGAAATAATTGCAAACCAACCCTGTAAAAATGTCACAATCATCAAAGAAAATTAATATTGAAGTAGAACTGGACAAAAATCATGTACCCAAAAAAATAAAATGGTCGGCCGATGATCTGCAAGGGTACGACAAAGCCACAGCCCGGGCTTTGCTGCTGGCACTTTGGGATCACAACAATAAAGACACCCTGCGCCTTGATTTGTGGACCCGGGATATGACGATCGACGAAATGAAAATCTTTTTCCATCAAACCCTGGTAACCATGGCAGATACTCTCGAAAAATCTACAAATGATGAACGAATCAGCGGCGATATGAGAGATTTTTGCGATTATTTTGCCGAAAAAATGGAAATTGCGGATTAACACTGTTGCTATTCCCAACACGAAGTGGAATAGTTATTATATTGACTGAATATTTGTTAACCGAACACCGAACCCTGCTCTATGCAATATCTTGATTTTGAACAACCCATTGCCGAACTGGAAAAGAAAATAGAAGAACTGAATGAGATTTCTGTGGGAGATGAGGTGCTAAAGCCTGAAATTGATCGCCTCAAAAAGAAAGCAGATCAGCTTCGGAAATCCATTTTTTCGAATCTTACCCGATGGCAGCGGGTGCAGCTTGCCCGCCATCCGGAGCGTCCCTATACGCTCGATTATATCGACCTCATGTCCGAAGATTTTATTGAATTGCATGGAGACCGCTACCACGCCGATGACAAAGCGATGGTGGGTGGATTGGCCACTATTGACGGAAAATCGGTGATGATTATCGGGCACCAAAAAGGGCGCGATACCAAAGCCCGCCAATACAGAAATTTTGGAATGGCGAATCCCGAGGGATATCGAAAAGCATACAGGTTGATGAAAATGGCCGAAAAATTCGGGATACCCGTAGTAACACTGCTCGATACACCGGGTGCTTTTCCCGGGCTGGAGGCCGAGGAACGCGGACAGGCCGAAGCAATTGCCAAAAATTTGAAAATGATGGCTGTACTCGAAGTTCCAATGATCAGTATTGTGATTGGCGAGGGGGCCAGCGGAGGCGCCATTGGTATCGGGATGGGAAATGAACTTTTTATGATGGAAAATACCTGGTATTCAGTTATTTCACCCGAATCGTGCTCGTCTATTTTGTGGAAAACCTGGGAGTATAAAGAACAGGCCGCCTCAGCCCTTAAATTAACAGCCAAAGATTTACTGGAGCTCAAGATTATAGACGGTGTGATCGAAGAACCGCTCGGAGGCGCCCACCGCGATTATGCAAAATCGGCCGAAGCTGTAAAAAAACAGATCACAAAGAGCCTCAAACGGCTTAAAAAAATGAAAGCCGATAAACTCATTGAGCAGCGCATCGACAAATATTCCAACATGGGCGTTTGGCTTGAAGCCGGCCAAAAATCGTAGATTATGGTTCGGTTTCCCGACAAACCGGTAATTCTGACTTACACACATCCACTGAGAAGCCGGTACGGCGAAACGGATCAGATGGGTTATGTTTACTACGGCCGATATCTGGAATATTTTGAAGTTGCCCGTACCGAAATGATCCGTTCGATGGGTGTTTCCTATTCCCGGCTTGAAAACGACGGAATCATGCTGCCGGTTATCTATTCACAAATATCTTACAAAGCTCCAATTTTTTATGATGAGCTGATGAAGATTGAAGTGTTGCTGTTCGAAAAGCCGGCCATCCGTCTGAAAACGTTTTATAATATCTACACCGGCCGCCAGGAAATACCGCATATTCAGGGTCAGGTTGACCTCTGTTTCACAAAATCAGAAACCCGAAAACCATGTAAGGCTCCGGATTATTTTTTGGATCTGTTCGCATAAAAATAATCTGCCATGAAACACAAAATGCTATATTTCACGGTGTTGGGGGCTCTGATTTGTCTGGTATTGATTTCACTCGGAGGCGGATTTTGGGGAGCTGAAAAGAGCATCGGGCACTGGACGGGGAACATGTTTCGGGGTGTATGCCATCAATTGCCGGATCGGTCGTTCATGTTTAATGACGTGCAGATGGCAGTAAACTCCAGATGTTTCGGAATATTTTCGGGTCTATTGTCCGGATGGATCCTGATTGCGGCCGCTGTTTTTTTAATGAACAAAAAATACCCGATTTTATGGTTTCTTTTGCTTGCAGTGATCATTCAAATCATCGATTATTCAGGCAACCTTTTTCAATTATGGGAAAACACAAATCATTCCCGTGCGGTGCTGGGATGGGTTTTAGGCTTGGCTGCCTCGCTGGCAGTTTTCGATCAATTTCAAACAGATAACAAATCAACCAAGTTATGAATGAAGAAGAGATAAAACAGGAAGAGAATTTTTCCTTTAATGATTACTGGCCATCAGTTGGCATAGTAGGCACCATTTTCAGTTTAATCAGTTTTGTGGTGGGGCTGTTTTTTGGATATCAGCAAATTAATTCGGAACCGACCGGATCATTTTTCTCGCCAATTATGCTGAGTGGAGTTGTGGTTTGCCTGGTAACGGCCGTTGCCGGATTGCTGGCCGTTTGGCATTTTACCAGAGAGGTATCCCCGAAATTGAAACTGGGACAGGGAGCGATAATCGGGTTTCTGACCGGCGCGGTTATTGTGGTTATCAGTGTTATTTTGAATGAACTCTGGATTATGCTGATTGATCCCGAATACACTCAAAAAATCATGGATTCAACCATTGCTAATATTGAAGCGATGGATATGCCGGACAGCGCAAAAGACGATATGATTGATGCAATGGCAGATTCTATGGAGACAGGCCAGTCTTTCTTCAGACAAATTTTCTGGGGAATTCCCGTTACCGGTCTGCTGAATTTGATTACGGGATTACTTGGTGTGAAATTTTTTGCTGAAAAAGAGGAAACGTTTTAAATGAATTCAGAATCACCCTATTCGTCAACACAGGAACAGGTTCTTTCCTGGGCCGATCGAAACGGCTTTGCCCACTGGGCGATAGCTATGCTCTGGCTTGTAGTTGTTTTAATTCTATTCCAGGTAGTAGCCGGGTTGGTAGTAGTCGGCCTCATTTTTGCCACCGAAGGGATGGTATCGGCACAAGAGCTCACTGAACTGATGTTGTCGAGGGTGGATCTGCTCTTTATCGGAAATTCCGTTGGTCAGATACTGTTTATCGGGCTGGCTACATTCATCATCGTAAATTTGAACACAGGCGGTGAAAGTAAAAACGATTTTCTGCGGCTGAAATGGCATCACCATTCACAAAAATTTGTGCTTTTGGGTTCGCTTTTGATTGTAGTTGTGCAGCCGGTTATCGTTTATCTGGGCTATTTCAATTCCATTCTGCCCATACCGGATTCATTTACGGATATACAGATTTCGCAATACCAGATGATCGAAGATTTTCTTACACGCGATGGTGTGTTGCTGTTCGGACTGCTGAACATCGCGCTCATTCCTGCAATTTGCGAAGAGGTGCTGTTCCGGGGATATGTGTTGCGGGCTTTTGAAAAAAGCTGGGGAATCATCACAGCCATTGTGGTTTCCGGAATTTTGTTTGGCTTGTTTCATATTCAGCTTGGCAACATTCTGCCACTAGCCACACTGGGAATGATTCTCGCTGTGATGACCTGGCTCAGCGGTAGTTTGTGGCCGGCAATTGCAGCACATTTCATTAATAACGGTGCCGCCGTGCTTATAGGTGTACATATTCCGGAATTGCTTTTTCAAGATATTTCTGCAGAAAGCCTGCCCCCGGTGTGGCTTCTGTTTGTAAGTATAATTTTCACAGTTGGCCTAATTTATGTTATGTTAAATCAATCCGATCAAAAAAATTAATTATTAGCTATGTTAAAAGGGCCGGAGCCGAGCAACATCAACAACTGGGTATGTGTACTTGAAAAAGGCACTGAATACGAGGTGGAACTGGCAAAAAATTACCTGGTTGACCTGGATATTCCGGCTACGGTTTTATCTAAAAGAGATTCATCATTAAGCATGAATATCGGTGATATGTC
>SKYV01000235.1 GCA_007127745.1 Balneolaceae bacterium | reverse complement strand
GCAAAACCCCATGATTTCGTCATTCCGGACTTGATCCGGAATCTCCAGACCCGTTTAAAGCCATTAAATAAAGATTCTGAAATGAATTCAGAATGACTGCAATGGTTTTGCAAAGCCCTCTGGTATCTTATTTTCCTTTAAAATTAAAAGTATTAAAATTTAACCATAGATATTTAAGCTCAAATAACCTTTATTGAAAAAATGGTCTTTTGAAAAGACTTTACTTTTAATTTTGATTAAGGTTAAAACCTAAATTATATATTAAAATGATAGTAGGTTAGGAAATTTAATATTGACATAAACCGGATTTTTTATTGGGGCTTAAGCCTATAAATTTTTTTCTCTATCCTTGAATTACCTTATTTTATTAAAAATTCTTAATAGTTAAAGTAATTGGGCCGCCCGTTGGTTTTTATGCAGCATTTGTAAATTATGAAGCAGAATCAAAAAATATTGGTCGTGGAAGATGAGCTTGTTTTGCAGTTAATGTTAGAACATATGCTCAGAAAAATGGGCTTTGAACATATCAAAAAAACCACAAGGGGAGACGTTGCCATAGAAAAAGGGAAATCTGAAGATTTTGACCTGATTTTAATGGATATTATGCTTCAGGACGATATTGACGGAATTGAAGCCTACAGGCAGATTTCTCAAGTCAAAAAAACTCCGGTCATTTATATAACCGGCAATACAGATCCCAGAAACAAAGAGAGAGCTGAAAAATTTGGTTACTACGATTATATCGGCAAGCCAATTACTTTCTCTTATCTGAGGTCAGCTATTCAAAAACTTTTTGAAAATCAAAACGGAACTCTATAGTTCCTGAAGCTGTACATAACCAGCTGTTTGAATGAGTTTCAATTAACTCTCAAAGTAAATCGGGTGCAAGGGTTCCCCGCAGAAAGTACCAAGAAAGTGGAAGACCATTATTCTATTCCAAAATCTCTTCAACCATTCTGATCAGCGTACCATCATCGAGAAACGGACGCAGGTAAGTGCCGGGGCAGGTGGTGTCGGCCAATTCATCATGCCCGTATATATCATCGATGGTTAAACCGTATTTTTGGATGGAGTGAGCCATCAGTTCGGCAATGGCTTCCAGTTGTTCCGATGTAGGTTCCTGCAAGTTGTAATTTCCAATCAGGCTGACCAGTAAATGTCCGCGCGGATCGTAGGCAGTATTGGTATCGCCTGCAAAATCAGCATCCCTGCCTTCGTAAATGGTTCCGTCAAGGCTGATCAGGTAATGATAGGGAACATCCCACCAGTTGCGGTCACTGAAACTCCAGTCTAACAGGTTGTTCAGGACGGTTGCCGGGTCATCCCGCGGGGTTAGAGGCTCTGGGCTGCCCGTGTGGTGCAGGGTAATTTTTTGAATCCGGTGAGGTACTTTGAGCCTGTTTGAAGCACTGCCGGTTTCAAGTAAAGATGCCCGGTCCACAGGGAGTGAAGCGGTTGTAGCCAGTTCAAATTCAGCCAGTTGATCGGCAAACCGGATATTCAGCAGGCCGATATGATAACCAAACCAGTTTAAAGATTCGCCGGCCTGCAGTGTAACAGTTTCCGAAACACCATTTCGATAGAGCTGAATCGTTACGGTCTCTTTCCCGATTGCATCAGGTTCATCGTCATTCATGGTTCCCTTGAAGAGGTGGGCCGGCACAGGAGCTACCCGGATTATGTTAGAAAAGATGAGTGTCAGATCTTTAAATCGAAGTGTGTCATTCATGGAAATATTCCGGCGGATGGCATTGGCCTCCACGCCACCGGGTTCTGAATGAGCCCATTCATTTCTTGGAACAAGCCTTTCGGCCAGATCAACAGAAGGCTGCTTTTTATTCTCTTCTATGAGATCAATCTTTGCAACAGGCCCTTCAACTCCGGTACGGTTTATCGAAGAAAGAAATACCTGTTTGGGGCGTATCATTGCTTCTCCGCCGTAATGAACAAGATCTCTGTACAATCCGGAAATCACGTTTGTTTCGCTGAAATTGTCGTAGATGGTTCTGATCACCCACCATCTCACATGTTCCCGATTTCCAGGTGCCATTCGCAGGGTATAGCGGTCGCCATAATCGGTGATGGAGAATTCTGGGAGTGCCGGTTTATTATAATCCAGCCAGGGTGTGGGAGGCACAACGGAAGAAACTGCGTGTGGTCCGGCTGCAATCTGGCGGTTAATATTATCTGAATTTTCGAGAAACGTTCTCATGCTAAAATGAACAGTTCCGTTTACCCCCGGAAAACCGCGAGCCGTGTAAACCTGGCCCTTAATTTCTTGTACAGGCCAGGTGACATCTGTGGTCCGAACCCGGCTGGTGAACAGTCCGGGCCAGAGATGGCGCTCATGGTGGTTTTGTTCAGCCCACCACCGGAGCATCACAGGAAAGGGCTGGGCAATTTGATCCATCCTGTAATAAATTTGAGGTGTAAAATAATCAACCCAGCCCTCTTTCAGCCACAAACGGGCATCGGCATAGAGCATCGTAAAAGCATCAAACCCGGTAGTATTTTCCGGATAGCCCGGCCTCCAGATACCAAACGGGCTGATTCCAAACTTCACATGCGGTTTGATTTCTTTGATACGCTGCGAAATTTCCTTCATCAGCGAATTCACATTTTCGCGGCGCCAGTTATCTCTCGAAAGTGTGTTGCCGTTATTGTTGGCGAGCTGCCAGCTCAGGCTGTCGGGAAAATCGTCGCCGTCGGCATATGAAGGGTATGGATAGAAATAATCGTCGAAGTGCACGCCGTCGATATCGTAGCGTTCAACCACATCCAGAATTACGTTGATGGTATGCTCTTTCGCTTCGGGGTTTCCGGGATCGAGCCAGAGAAAATCTCCATACTGATGAACAAAATCGGGGTGGGTTTGGCTGATGTGATCGGGTGAAATTTCCGACCGGTGGGTGGGATGCAGTGCCCTGTAGGGATTGAACCAGGCGTGTAGTTCCATTCCCCGTTTGTGTGCCTCTCGTACGGCAAATTCAAGAGGATCGTAAGCGGGGAGTGGAGCTTCACCCATTTTTCCGGTGAGATAGTAGGACCAGGGTTCATACGGCGAATTATAAAGGGCGTCGGCGGCGGGGCGAACCTGGAAAATAATGGCATTAAAATGTAGAGCGGCGGCGCGGTCTAAAAGATCAATCATCTCCTTTTTTTGCTGCTCAACCGGCAGGCCCGGGGCAGACGGCCAGTCGATATTTGCAACGGTTGCCACCCAAACGGCACGTAATTCCTGTTTTGGATTGACTTCAAGATCGGCTGCCATCAGAGGCGGTGTTTTGGTCACTTCATCTGCTGTCTCTTCAGGTTTGGGTTGAATGTCCGGCTCATCCGGAATCATTTCGGTAGTGCGGCAACCCATCAAAATCAATGAGATAAAAAGTATAAATAACAAATATCGGATCATGGAGGAAATTGAATTCATGGACAAAATGAGGTGATCGATAAAGAGAAATTCAGAAATTGAAAATAAAAGATAATGCAGTGAAGTCAACGAAATTATTCAACAATTTTCGATATTAAAATCAAATATAGCTTCAAATGTTTTGCAGATGTAAAATATCCAAACGACTGGCAATTGATGACGTCAAAAAAAGAGAATTTATATTTCGAAAACAGCCCCTGATAAGAAAGCAAAATCCGGAAAAACTTTCAGCTAATGACAGTTCTTAAATTATTTGAGCCTTTCACACAAGCCGTTGAATTAATACCTAAAATCAATTCTCTGATTTATTTATTTTGGTCAATTTTTTTTCTGTTCTTTTCATCATCAATCCTTGTTGCTCAACAATTACAAGACCGCAGTGAAATTGAAGCATATCGGCTTTCAGCTGAAGAGGAGTTCGTTTTTGACGGAAGTATAGAAGAAGCTTTTTGGGGACGTATTGAACCGGCAACCGGTTTTATTCAGCAGGAGCCGAATGAGGGAGCGGCGGCCACGGAAAGAACCGAAGTGCGATTGGCATACGATGATGAGTATCTTTACATCGGTGTAATACTTTACGACAGTGATCCTTCGGGGATCGAGGCAAATCAGCGAAGAAGAGATGCCCAGCTTGTGTCCGATGACCGATTTGTCTGGATTTTCGATACGTTTAATGACCAAAGGAATGCCTATTTCATGGAAATAAATCCCAACGGACTGAGAACCGATGGTTTGATCAGTACAGGGCAGGGGGGTGATATTAACCTGAACTGGGATGGCATCTGGGACGCCCGAACTGTTATCGGTGAATTCGGCTGGTCGGCAGAAATCAGAATACCGTTTCGAACATTCAACTTTAATCCGGGAAGCGACCGTTGGGGAGCCAATTTTATGCGTGTGATCCGCCGGAAAAGCGAAACGGCACTGTGGACAGGCTATCGAAGGAATGAGGGAATAAGCCGGCCTCAGAGTGCAGGTGTTGTATCCGGGCTAACTGGCATGTCGCAGGGAATCGGGCTGGAAGTGGTGCCTTTTGGTGTTTTAAGAGCTGCGGAAGATCATCTTTCAAACGGCCGTGAAACGATTATAGATCCTGACGCCGGTTTTGATATTAACTACAGTATCACTCCCAGCCTGCGGGCATCTGTTACCATGAATACCGATTTTGCCGAAGCTGAAGTGGATCAGCGTCAGGTAAACTTGACTCGTTTCCCCACATTCTTTACCGAACAACGTAACTTCTTTCTTGAAGGTTCTAATATTTATGAATTTGCCCCGGGTAGCCGGGTTTATCCGTTTTTCAGCAGAAGAATTGGACTGCGCGATGGTGAACCTGTGCCCATTACCTACGGAACCAGACTTTTGGGGAATACCGGTAATACAAATCTTGCAATACTACATGTGCGAACCGGTGAGAGCGGTTCGGTTGGCCCGGAGCATTTTTCAGTGGGCAGGATCAAACAAAATGTTGGCAGTGAAAGCACCCTGGGACTGATCTATACCCGGCGATCATCTAACGAGCTTGCAGCAAGTGGTGAACCGTTAAAAGACCGGCATACCATCGGTGCCGATATGGAACTGGGAACAGCTAATTTTATGGGGGATAAACAGCTACAGTTTCAGGCATTTTTTGTCTATCACAATACGCCTTTTGCTGATGACGACACAACAAATGTCTGGGATCGTTCCACCCGTGGTATTCGGTTGAACTTTCCCAATCAGCCCTGGTCCGGACATGTCTCATACCGAGAATTTGGCAATGCGTTCGATCCGGCTGTCGGGTTTACCCAACGAAATGCATTCCGGCGCCTGCAGCCCTCTGTCGGGTTTTCACCACAACTATCCGGAAGTGATTTGATCCGTCAGATGAGCTGGGATTTATGGTTTGAGCATCTGATGGATCTCGATTTCGAACTGCTGACACAAGATATCCGCCTCAGTCTTTTGGAT
>SKYV01000082.1 GCA_007127745.1 Balneolaceae bacterium | reverse complement strand
TCTTTACTTACCTAAAGTGTCAAATAATAAACAAAGCAAAATATGTTTGAAAACCGTTCATACCGCAAGTTCTTTTTTTTACATTTTGAATGGATGGTTTTGGCTGCAGGACTTATTCTGATGGCTTTTTTAGATCCATTTAGCCAGGCCGAATCGTTTTGTCCGGTTCACAGATTCGGTTTCAATGTTTGCCCCGGCTGCGGACTTGGAAAATCGGTAGCATTTTTGTTCCGGGGCGAATTCACAACCTCATTACAGGCACATCCGGCGGGTTTGCCGGCAGTGCTGATTATTACGTCAAGAATCGGTTCTATTTTTCTAAGGAATTACAATTATAATAAACGCGAAAACAATGAAAAAAATATTTGAATTGCTACCTGAACTCGAAGGGGATGAATCACAATACATCAGCCATGTTATTGAAGATATGGACGATGAGAAAGCAAGGCTGTTTGCCAAAGTTTATAAATCCCGCCGAAGAGATCCGGTTTTGCTGCTCGTTCTGGCTCTGATTGGCCTGTTTGGTATTGCCGGAATTCACCGGTTTTTTGTTGGGCATATCGGGATGGGAATTCTCTATATTTTAACAGCCGGACTCTGTTTTATTGGTACCATTGTCGATATGATTAACTATAAAAATTTTGCCTTCGAATATAACCGCAAAGTGGCACAGGAAATTTTAAGAGAAATAAATTCATGATACATACTATGCCTGAACGGGAAGACTCACTGAAATTGCTCGACGAATACATCGATTCTGATAATTTGCGGCAACACTCAAAAATGGTTGCCGGCGCAATGGAGGCCTACGCAAACCATCTTTACAAAACTGAAGAAGAAGTGGAGATGTGGTGGACGGCCGGCCTTCTCCACGATATGGATTGGGAGAAATATCCGGATGAACATCCGAACCGGGCTGTAAATAAAATTTTGCCACCGCTTGGCTATCCGGAACGCGTGATTTCGGCGATCAGAGCACATGCTCCGGAGCGGACGGGTAAAGAACCGGAAACCGAAATAGAGCGCTACCTTTTTGCCTGTGATGAACTTTCAGGTTTTATGAATGCAGTGGCTTTGATGCGGCCAAATGGTTTTTCTGATATGAAAGTAAAATCAGTCAGAAAAAAACTGAAAGACAAAAGCTTTGCTGCAAGTGTGCCTCGTGATGATATCCAAAAAGGGGCCGGCTTGATCGGGAAAAAACTTTCCGAACACATCACGTTTTTGATTGAAGTGTTTAAAAAAATGTAGCAGCTGCAACCACTTCAATTCAATAGCGTATTGAAAGTATGATCAGGCTTCTGTTTCGAGAAGCTTTTCAGATATTCATAAATCATAGCTCATGAGATCCACACTTTCAACTCTGTTTGCTGTTCTGGTATCGGCCATCATGTTCTCTGGTCCATCCGGGTTGTTGTTTGCCAGTAATTCAAATCATACCACACAACCGGAATATTCAACGTATCAGGAGATAAATGTTGACGAACCTTATCGCTCCAGGCTTTTTCAGGTACAGGGTACGCCAAACATTACAGTCAACACCATTTCAGGAGATATCGAGGTTTTTCGAAATCCGGATTTAAACGGTGTACAGGTAGATTTGTATGTTAACCGGAGTTTTTCGCTGTGGTCTGGCACAAGAAGCCTGGACGATTTCAGAATCATTCTCAATCAGCATGGAGACCGTATTGTGGCTTCGGTGGAAGAGAGACGAACCGGAAGAAGAACCCGCGGAGCAGATGTGCAGTTTCATTTTGTAGTTCAGGTTCCTGAAAAAGCATCTACAAATCTTAAAACCGTACATGGCAATATTGAACTGCACGATATTGACGGAAATCACTATCTGCAAAATCAGGTAGGAGATCTTTTTGTATCTCATGTAAATGGAGACATTCGGGCACTTTCCACAGATGGCAATATTGAGATGTCTGATATTTATGGAAGTTCATTTGCCAAAACCGTGAGGGGTGATATTCTGGCTTTCCGTAATACCGGCGAGATCAGGGTCAGAACGGTTTCTGGTAATATCATTTCTGAACGAACGAGCGGAACCCTGATTTCGGCTACAACCAACGGATCCATCACTGCCGATTTTGTGAATGTAGATCGGGGAATTTTCATGGAAACAATCAGCGGCAATATTACTCTCAAGGTGCCTGAACGGTATGGGTACGATATAGAATCGGAGGGAATGCGCTTCGATTTTGCCGGAATTGATCAGTCGCTGATATCAGAATTGAGCCAGTCGAGACGGCAATCAACACTGATTGTGGGTGACGGCGGCTTTCCGGTGCAGCTTTCAACAGTAACGGGGCTTGTCAAGATTTCAACCACTGAATGATGAAACCGAACAAAACAACACTGTTGGCTGCTGTTTTTTGTTTCTTCATGACAGCCATTTGGCCGGCATTGATAATGGGGCAGGATCCCTTCTTTCAGATCGATGAACCACCGATTGAAGAGATTGCACCGGAGATGCTCGACAATGGTGAAAAAATTATTTACATACACGACAGATGGCGGTTTCGCACCGGTGACCATCCGGAATGGGCATCACCGGAATACGACGACAGTGATTGGGATTTTATCAGCACCAACCTGACACCCGCTGAAATGGCATTTTTAGACTGGGATGGAATCGGATGGTTCAGAAAAACGATAAATGTTCATCCTGAATTGAGGGGAAAACCCGTTGCACTGATTATCGACCGCCACCTGGGAGCCTCCGAGGTTTATCTGAATGGTGAAAAAATACTCGAACTGGGCTCATTTTCCACCAATCCTGACCAGGTTGTTTCCTATGATGACAGAAAACCGATACCCATCGTTTTTTCTGATGAAGAGATTCAGACGATTGCTGTACGCTTCACCAATCCGAATTATCTGTACACAGAAATGGCAATTGGAAGTAACGGGTTCCGGTTTTTACTGGGCGACTGGCAAACCCATCAGGATGAAACCTATGCTTTTATTTCGGGCTGGAACAGCAGCAACATGTTTTATGTGGGTTTCTTGCTTGCTTTTGCGGTGATCCATTTCCTGTTGTTTGCATTCTATCCGGCCGAACGAAGAAACCTCTATTTTTCCATTTTTGTTGGGTTTCTGGCGGTACTCTCATACGTCTATTTCAGGTTGGAGTTGTCAAACCACACCTTCGAAGCACTCAACTTATTCCGGCTGTTAATGGTGACGGAGGTGCTTGTGTTGACATTTGCAACTCGTTTCACACACAGTATCGACAAAAAGTTTGCTCCATTTTACCAGGAAATTTTGGTTGTTGCCGGAATTTTGGTGAGTGTGCTGGTGTGGTATTTCCCGGAGAGAATGGTGTTTATCAGAGAGCTGGTTGTGCTGTTGTTTATTCTCGAAATATTGAGAACCATTGCTGTAATGCTATATAAAAATCGCAGCGGTGTATGGATGCTGGGCGTGGGTGTTTTGCTGTTTATTGTAGCTCTTGTCTGCACGGTTCTGATCAACCTGAATGCAATTTCAGGAAATGTACAATATGTGAACATGGCTGGCTCAAGCGGGTTAATTCTGGCGATGTCCATATTTTTATCCAGAGATTTTGCGGCCACTCAAAAAAATCTTGAATCCAAGCTGAAAGAGGTTCAGGTATTGAACGAAAAAGCACTGGAACAGGAGAGAATCAACAAAGAACGAGAGATTGAAAAACGGTTACTTGAGGCCGAAAACGAACGAAAAACCAGGGAGCTTGAGGAAGCGCGTGCCCTTCAGCTTTCCATGTTGCCGAAGAAAATGCCATCAGTGAACGGGTATGATATTGCCGTATTTATGGAAACGGCCACAGAAGTGGGGGGTGATTATTATGATTATAGCATGGAGCCGGACGGAACCCTGGTTCTGGCACTGGGTGATGCGACCGGGCACGGCATGAAAGCGGGCATCATGGTAGCTGCAGCTAAAAGTTATTTCCATACATTGGTGCACGAGGCCGATAGTTTGTCCTTGCTTCATCGAATGTCTCACGGCCTGAGAAATATGGACATGAAGCTGATGTACATGGGTTTTATGCTGGTTCAGTGCAAAAAAAATGACGTTGAAATTGCCACTGCCGGAATGCCGCCGGTACTGCACTACCGATGTTGCGACAGTACTGTTGATGAAGTTGTGCTGAAAGGTTTGCCCCTGGGCAGCAATGTGGAATATCCCTACGAAAGAAAAAACATCCGGCTCGGAAACGGAGATGTTTTACTGATGATGAGTGACGGTCTGATGGAACTGTTTGATCCGAGCAGAGAGATGCTCGGCACTGAAAAAGTTGCGAATATTCTGAAAAATTCAAATGGATATAGTTCGGGTGATATCATCAACCAGTTAACGCAGCTTGTACGGCGTTGGAGTGGCGGCAAAGAACCGGAAGACGATATAAACATGATGGTGCTGAAAATTCCAGAACGAAAAGAGGTTTAATTTTTAGATATTTCAACCGGAAAAATTTTGTTCTGAAACACAAATTTTATGGAAACGTAACAATACGTATAGAAAAAATAATGGCGATGAGATTTTCAATAACTACCATCTGTTTACTGCTTTTGATTTCCGTTACGGCTGTTGCTCAACAGGCAGACAGTGACGACCCGTTTAAGCGCGACCCGTTTTTTACCAAACCAATTGATGAGTTATTTGGGCTCGACAAGGAAAAAGAAGAAGAGGAAGATACAGAAAAAGAGAGAAGAGAAGATTTTGATGATGTAGTACGGCGGCTGTCAACTACGGGAATCGATCTTGGCGGCGGCCTTGAAGCCGGCCCCTACTACAGCAATGCCCTCTACAGCCAGTATCCAAATTTGCCTACAATCCACTATAACCGTGTAAACGGGCTGTTTTTGGGAATCAGAAAGGAGAGAATGCAGTGGCACAGATATGGAAATTTTCTGGACATTCCACAAATAGATGTGCACGGATTAATCGGCTGGGGAACGGCTTCAAAACGATGGGAGTATGCCATCGGGCTTGAACGAATGTTTGGAACAAGTAAAAGATTGCTGATCGGAGCCGAGTATCACAATGCGTCGGGTACGGAAGATTACCATCGGGTGGGCCTGACGGAAACATCTCTAACGGCATTTTTTGCCGGGTACGATTATCTGGATTATCACAAAATGGAAGGATTTGGTATTTATGGTGTTTATCGGACCCATCGGTGGATGGAAACCGCATTTGCCTATAGCCGGGATACGTTTTCAAGCCTGGAACAGACCACAGGGTACACGATGTTTGGAAAATCGGGTACCTATCGTCCCAATCCGCCCATCGACCAACTGGCCGATGAAATTGACCTGGACATTTATGGATTCACCCTTTCTCTGAATCCCCGGAAGGTATTAATCACAAACAGGTTCACCGCAGCAGGAACCATTACTGCCGAACTCGCCGATAATTCTGCAAGTGATGAAGAATTCCGCTACAACAAATATCATTCAGAATTTCAGCTTTTCTACAATTTTGAACCCGGATCGGTGCTTCGATGGAAACTTCAGGCCGGCGGCATTACCGGCAGTGCACCCGATTTCAAAGATTTTTATCTGGGCGGAATCGGGACGCTTCGCGGCTCGCCATACAAGTTTTTTAAAGGAAATCAGATACTGGCCAGTAATATCGAAGTGCAGTTCGGCCGCCCGTCGAATCGTGCCGGAGAGTGGATCAGAGATTATAACCTTCACCTGCTGCTCTTTCTGGATTCAGGCTGGGCACGTGAAAATCCGGAGATGGCCGATTCTGGCGGCCCTCTGAAAGGTTTTCGGGAATTCAGCTTTTCTGATTTACAGCATGATGCGGGTATTGGCCTGGGAACCGGTGCAGTACGGGCTGAACTCGCCTGGCCATTGAGAACATTTGGCTCTACTCCTGTATTCTGGATACGATTAAATCCCACCTTTTAATACACGAAATCTGGAAGTGTTGAGGAAAAAAAGTCTCAGGCCGATCAAAGCCTGAGACTGTTCTTTAGGGCATTTGGTGCCTAATGGTCACCAAAATTCATTCATGTCAAATATACGTTCTTTAAAAGAATTTGTTGCCTCATCCCAGGTAAATGAGAGATAATAGGCGTAAAATTCTGTTAACAGGCTGTTCGTTTAATACGTTAGTGTTGAACCAAAAAGCAAAATAAACGTTATATTGTCTCACTTTCAGATCAGCAGCAGTTATTAATAATCTGATATTCATTGATGAACGTATTTTCCAAAAACGAAAAATTTATACTGGCGGCCATATTTTTTATTCTGTTCACTGCCGTATTTGGTACCCGAACATTCAGGCTGTATCACTCCAACGCAATTGTATCCGAAATTCCGGCAGAGCTTTTATTGTATGAAAGAACCAACCTGGAGGAGCTTGCCGAAAAACTTGACAGCCTGAATATTGATATAAACCACGAAGAAATGCGCTGGGCCGGCAATACCCTGGGGTGGCGATTTTTCAGGCCGGGACGTTACGTGATAGACGGAAGCTACTCCTATTCGGTGATTCTGCCCAACCTGGCAAGGGGTATTCAGGATCCGGGCCGGGTGATGATTTTACCGGGCACAGATATCGGGCGGTTTTCCAGAAGTTTATCCAATCAGCTTCGGGCTGATAGCACCGCATTTCATCAGATATTTTCTGATAGTTCTGATATAGCCCTCGAGTTTGGCCTTACAGGAGAAGAACTTTTTTCCCGCATGCTGCCCGACAGTTATGACATGTACTGGACATCTTCGCCGGAAAATACAGTGCGCAGGCTCTATCGCGAATTTCAGCGGCTGGTAGCCCAGCGTTATGAAAGCGAAATTGAGGAACATTTTTTGGATCTTGATGAGATCATTATTCTGGCATCGATTGTAGAGATGGAAGCCAGGGTTAATGATGAAAAACCGCGAATAAGCGGACTTTATATCAACCGGCTGAACAGTAACATGCGGTTGCAGGCCGATCC
This sequence comes from Balneolaceae bacterium, assembly GCA_007127745.1. GTDB lineage: Bacteria > Bacteroidota > Rhodothermia > Balneolales > Balneolaceae > Rhodohalobacter. Next base: position 10,876 of record SKYV01000082.1, on the reverse strand, counting down.
TACGGTGATTTATGCTCTTGGCGAAAGAAGAAGATTGCTGTTCGAAGATTATCAGGTTGATCATCCCTACAACACCTATCAGATTTCCGGACTGCCACCCGGCCCTATTACAAATCCGTCATTGTCATCCATTCGTGCCGTTCTATTTCCCGAAGAGCATGAGTACCTGTTTATGGTTGCCACACCAGAAGGCTCACACCATTTTTCACGAACGTTTCAGGAGCACAGGGAGGCCAGCGAAGAGTGGCGGCGATGGATCAGAGAGCAGTACCGGATCCGGGATATGCGCGAAGCGGAAGAAATGCGTGAAAGAGAAGAAAATCAATAAGATCTAAGAAAAGATCACTCACTCAATCATTATCCTGACCCAATCGCTGGCGGGCACGGTCGGACAATGGACGTATAAATAGCCCCTGATTGATCCGCTGTTCGTTAAAATGAATCCGCCCGGAAAGCCCGTTATGAGGGGATGCATTTTTCATGGCCCGATTTAAATAAACCGGATTTCCGGCTGTTTCCAGATTTTGAAAAAGAAATGTGGCTGCATCATACCCAACTCTCGAAAAGCGGTCGGGTGAAGTTCCGAACCTCGATTCGTAATCTTCATCAAAAAATTCGGCAGCGTTTGTGCCGGTCACCTCGTCAAATGCCTGAGTATAATAAATCTCAAAAAACCGCTGCTGGAAATCGGTCAGCCGGTGTTGCTCCCACTCCTCGGAGCCAAGTATGACCAGATCGTTCTGCATGGCCTCCAGATCGTTCAGGAGAAGGTTCATTTTCGTACTTGCAGCCTGACCTGTAAATGGGGCATAAATGGCCTGAGATCGTGTTATATTCAGCGAATCGATTAAAGCGGCATCACGTGTAAATACTTCAGTTATTTCACTGAAATCGTAACCTGTGGCCTCAAAATCTTCTTCAATAAAATAGGTGATACGTGCGCCAAGGCGTTCTGCTTCCCGCTGGAAAGCCATGGCCGATGAACGCCCAATCGCTCCCTCCTCAATGATGATGGCAATGTTTCTCAGGCTCAAATCCCGCACAGCATGGCGAGCCATTAATTTGCCGTGTGTTTCGAGAGTGGGATTGAGCTGAAACAGGTAATTGTAATCCTGATTCAAATCATCTGCGTTGGCCAGTGGTGCAAGCATGGGAATTTGAAACTCTTCGGAAAGCTGTGCCATTCGGGTAGCCGGTTCAGAGAAAAGAGGCCCGATTACAGCATCAATTTTATGAACCCATGCAAGTTCGGTAAGTGCTTTGGCTGTAGAATCCGGGCTCTCGTACGAATTTCTGAAGGTCAGTTTTACCTTCTGATTGATATTGCGACTGTTGAAATCGTCGGCCGCCAACAGCATTCCAAAGTAAAGATTTCTCGGAATGGTAAAATCGGGGTCATCTTCATCAAATTCGGGGAGAATAATACCAACATTATAAATTGTACCTTCGGGTGCTGTTGGATATTGAAAAACCAGTGGACGAAGATCTGATGTGGCCATCAGTTGATTTTCTATCCGGGTTCGTTCGGCTGAGTCAGCAGTCATTTTATAGAGTTCGGCAACCATGATATCGTAAATATCCGGATCAAGATAAGACCGTGAACTTCTGACGAGATCAAATCGGATCCCGGGAGAATCCAGCCGGAATAAAACATCAAAACGCTCCCGTGCACTCAGATAATTGAGAATTTGCCTGTAAAATTGCCGGGCATCGCTTCTGAGGCCCGATCGGTTGCTATCAGCCAGATTATAAAGATATTGAAGACTTCTATCGTAGTTTTTTAATTCAAAATGGGAAAGAGCCAGTGTGTACATGGCTTCGTGCTGCAAGCTTTCTTCGGCATCGCGCAGAACGGTATATAAAAATTTGTTTGATGTGGTGTAATCGGAAATGGCAAGATAACTTTTGCCGGCGAAAAGACGTGCCCTGTTATCATCAATTTGCGAAAAAATTTCAGCGGCTTCCTGAAACCGATCGCTGTTGTAGAGATCCATAGCATCTTCGAAAGATTGCGCGGCAATTCCGGATGAAAAGAGAAATAAGAAAACCAGGGTGAAAAATGACTGTTTCATAAACATGAAATAAACTGAATTCAACTCAATAAATGGTGATCATCATCAATTGTTCCTTTCTACATGAAATATGAACCTATTCCCATTCAATGGTGGCCGGCGGTTTGGAACTGATATCGTAAACTACGCGGTTCACGCCCCGTACTTCGTTGATGATTCGGTTACTTACTTCTGCAAGAAAATCGTAAGGAAGATGTGCCCAGTCGGCGGTCATGCCATCTACGCTGGTAACGGCCCGCAAAGCAACGGCTCGTTCGTACGTTCGCTCGTCACCCATTACACCCACCGATTCTACCGGCAGAAGCACTGCAAGCGCCTGCCAAACCTTGTCATACAATCCGTGGTTTTTCAGGGATTGTACAAAAATGGCATCGGCTTCTTTCAGCAGTTTCAGTTTTTCTTCGGTAATGTCTCCCAAAACGCGGATACCCAAACCCGGTCCCGGAAACGGATGCCGTCCGATGAAATTATCGGGAATGCCCAGTTCACGGCCAACACTTCGAACTTCGTCTTTAAAAAGTTCACGCACCGGTTCAATCAGTTCAAGATTCATTTTTTCCGGAAGACCGCCCACATTATGGTGCGATTTGATGGTAGCCGACGGCCCCTTGAATGAAACACTTTCAATCACATCGGGGTAGAGTGTACCCTGCGCAAGATATTTAAAACCATTTTCATCGGTAATTTCGTCATCGAAAACCTCAATAAAAGTATTTCCGATAATGACCCGTTTCTTTTCGGGATCAGAAACACCTTTCAGATTTTCCAGAAACCGGTGTGATGCATCAACACCTTTAACGGGCAGTTTCAGATGTTTTTTGTAGGTTTCGAGAACAGTTTGAAACTCGTTTTTCCGGAGCAGCCCGTTATCCACAAAAATGCATTGAAGCTGATCGCCAATGGCCCGGTGTATGAGTGTAGCCACAACAGTGGAATCGACTCCGCCCGAGAGGGCACAAAGGACGCGATCTTCCCCTACTTTTTCCCGGATCTCTTTAATTTCCGTTTCAATGAACGAAGCAGCCGTCCAGATAGCCTCACAGCCGCAAATGGCTTTCACAAAATTTTTCAGGATCTGTTTTCCTTCCTCGGTATGCACAACTTCCGGATGAAACTGTACGCCGAAAATCGGTTTGTCCTGATGGCGAACTGCTGCAACCGGGGCGTTAGACGTGTGGGCAATCACATTATACGGTTTGGGCAGATGCTTGATGTGATCGCCGTGGCTCATCCAGACCACCGATTCATTTTTTACATCTTTCAGCAGATCGGTATGATCGTCAATCAAGAGCCGTGCCCGACCAAATTCACGCTTTTCGGCTTTTTCAACGCTGTTGGGAGAGATGGAGTGAGTTAGCGACTGCAAGCCGTAGCAGATTCCCAGCACAGGAACACCCAAATCCAGATAGTCCAGATTCAGTACGGGAGCCCCTTCATCATACACACTTTTTGGTCCGCCGGAGAGAACAATTCCCATGGGCGGATGTTTTTTGAACGTAGAGATGTCGGCATTGTAGGGATGAATTTCGCAATAAACATTGAGCTCGCGAATTCTGCGGGCTATCAGTTGCGTGTATTGAGAACCGAAATCAAGGATGAGTATCCACTCATCATGATGAGTATGCATATTGATTTAATTAATGATGATCAGTGCTGAAATTGAAACTGAAAATACGAATTTTTACCTGTAAGAGGGGGCTATTTTTTCTGTTTAAAGCGGCATTAACTTTAATAAACAAAAGCCGGCCGGCTCCATCGGCCGACGGAGCACAGACAGGCTTGTATACTATTAGTCTTTAAAAAGGGTTATTTCCATCTGAACGCTAAGACGATCAGGCTACCATTTCCTTGTATGCTTCGGCTGTCATCAGTGAGTCGAGTTCGGATGCATCACTTAATTTGATTTTGACCATCCAGCCTTTACCATATGGATCTGTGTTTACCAGCTCGGGATCATCTTCCAGGGACTCATTTACCTCTACAATTTCTCCTGATACAGGAGAAAAAAGCTCAGATACGGTTTTTACGGCTTCAACGGTGCCGAGTACTTCATCTTTGTCAAATTCACTTCCTTCCGGTTCAAGTTCAACAAAAACGATATCCCCCAGTTCTCCCTGGGCAAAATCGGTGATGCCAACCGTTATGGTTCCGTCTCCGTTATCACGAATCCATTCGTGTTCCTCAGTATATTTTAACTCTTCAGGTAATTTCATAGTGGTATCGGTTAATCAGTTTCTGGATTGAATGTAAACGACTCTTCAAGGTATTGAGTATTAAACTCACCTTTTTGAAAGCCGGGGTCATCCATCAATTGTAAATGATAGGGGATGGATGTTTTAACGCCTTCGATTACAAATTCTTCAAGTGACCTTTTCATTCGTTTAATAGCCTCTTCCCGTGTGGGGGCGCTGACGATCAGTTTGGCGATCATCGAATCGTAGTGGGGCGGAATGTTGTAACCGGCATATGCATGGGTGTCTACCCGCACGCTGCGGCCGCCCGGAATATTAAAGGTGGTGATACGCCCGGCGCTTGGCCGGAAATTATGTGCAGGATCTTCCGCATTAATCCGGCACTCAATAGCATGGCCCCGTATTTTATACGGTTTTGTTTGAATTTTGCCACCAGACGCTGCGATAATCTGTTCACGAACAAGATCACAAAAGGTAATTTCTTCCGTTACGGGATGCTCTACCTGTATTCGGGTGTTCATCTCCATAAAATAGAAATTGAGATCTTTATCGACGATAAACTCAACGGTTCCGGCACCTTCATAACTAATTGCTTTTCCGGCGTTTACAGCAGCCTGCCCCATTTTTTCACGAACTTCAGCAGTCATGACAGGAGACGGGGCCTCTTCAAGAATTTTTTGATGACGCCGCTGAAGCGAACATTCGCGTTCTCCAAGATGCACTACATTGCCGTGCTGATCGCCTAAAATCTGAATTTCGATGTGACGCGGATTTACAATAAACTTTTCGATATAAACTTCTGCGTTTCCAAAGGCAGATTTTGCCTCATTTCTGCAGGTAGTAAACGCATGTTTAAAATTTTCAGCTTTGTGAACTACCCTCATTCCGCGCCCGCCGCCTCCGGCAGTCGCTTTTATCATGACCGGAAAACCAATTCCTGAGGCCATTTTTTGAGCTTCCTCCAGATCACTAATCGTACCATCTGAGCCGGGCACCACGGGTACGTTGTTTTTCATCATGGTTGCTTTGGCCGTGGCTTTATCGCCCATTGTGCTGATCATGTCGGGCGAAGGTCCAATAAACTTCAGGTCGTGCTCGCCACATATTCGGCTGAATTCAGCATTTTCAGCTAAAAACCCATATCCCGGATGGATCGCTTCGGCATTTGTAATTTCGGCAGCGGCAAGAATGGATGGTATTTTCAAATAACTGTCTTTACTCGGGGGCGGGCCTATACAAACAGCCTCATCGGCAAACTTTACGTGCAAGCTGTGTTTATCAGCCGTAGAGTATACTGCAACCGTTTTAATTCCCATCTCCTTACAAGTGCGGATAATGCGAAGTGCTATTTCGCCCCTGTTTGCAATCAATATTTTTTTAAACATAGAAGCGAATTAGTCTTTTTTGATAATAAAAAGAGGCTGGTCAAATTCTACGGGAGTAGCATCAGACACGAGTATTTTTGTAATCGTTCCGGAGAATTCTGCCTCAATTTCATTCATAATTTTCATCGCTTCAACGATACAGAGAGTTTCTCCTTCCTTTATATGGTCTCCAACGGAGACAAACGGATCAGAATCGGGCGATGGCGCCTCATAAAATGTTCCCACAATAGGAGAGCGAACAATATCACCATCAGCAGAAGCCGTATCATCAGCAGAAGAATCCGCTTTGGACGGTTCCTGAGCAACGGGCTGAGGGGGGTTGGCCGGGGCCTGCTGGCCCTGGGGTGGTATTTGATAGTGAAGAGTCTGAGGGGCCTGATCTGGTGTTTTTTTAACTTTTATTTTGAAATCTCCCTCTTCAATAGCTACTTCATTTACATCACTTTCAGAAATCAGGTCGAGTAAGTTTTTTACGAGTTTTAAGTCCATTGTTTATGATTGGGTTAAAATTTTTGAACTCTGAATAGTGTATTCAGACTATATTTTTTGCAGGTCGTTTTTACGACTTTACTCTTTCAATATATTCACTTGTTCGGGTATCTACCTTAATTTTTTCACCCTCGTTGATAAAAAGAGGTACCTGTACAACCGCTCCACCCGCAATGGTAGCCGGTTTGCTGCCTCCCTGGGCCGTATCACCCCGCAATCCGGGATCGGTTTGAACGACTTCTGTTTCAATATGATCCGGGGGCTCGGCGTATAAAATCCGTTCGTTTTCTACATCAATAACCAGCGTGCAAATCATGCCGTCTGTAACAAATTCCGATTTCTCCACTCGTGTTTTTTCAAGTGGTATCTGTTCATACGTTTCCTGGTGCATAAAGTAGAACAGTTCACCATCGGCATAAAGAAACTGATAGGGATGGCGTTCAACCCTGACGGATTCCACGTTTTCGCCGGAACGGTATGTTTTTTCGATGTTTTTCCCGCTTTCTACCCCTTTTAATTTGGTGCGGACAAAAGCCGGCCCTTTGCCCGGTTTTACATGCTGAAAATCAACGATTGAGTAAATCTCGCCGTCAACCAGAATATTTAGTCCAGTGCGAAAGTCAGTTGTGTCTATTTTTGCCATAATCTGTGTTGTTCAAATTTATTCAAAAATACAGCAGGTGTCATTCAGTAACAAATCTGAAGCCGTTATTTCCGGGCTTCAGTAAACAAATTTTCTCTGATATTGAACTACCGAGATTTCTGTGGCCACTGGCACATCAGTTATAGTTCATTGGCATCTTGGTGTTCTTTGCAATACTTCCCCGTGCGAACGCTGATGTTGCAGTCAGACGGGATAAACACGCTTTTAAAGCACACATCAGACGGTACATCCAACCGCCTGATGGATTCTGCAAAGCTTTCTCGTTAAAAAGTTATATCTGATTTTTATTATGCCAACACCTGAATGTATGCATTATTAAGATTTTATTTAATCCGATTGGCATGCATTTCCCCACTATCTGAAAATATCCACAATGGTAGAGATCAGGATGGTTGCAATCAGAATCGGGCAAATGTATTTGATAAATACTTTGTACACCGGCCAGAAAATGGTGTTGTTGATGTCTTCAAAGCCTTTTTCCAGTTCGATTCGGGCATTTTCTGTTTTCCATATATAAGCCAGAAATATGCTGATTATCAATCCGCCAAGTGGCAATCCAATGACACTGAAAATAAAATCGATTGTCCCGATCAAACTTGTGTCGAAGGCAATGAACAGTGCGATTACGGTAATGATGCCCCCGATGATAAGTGCCGATTTTTTGCGGCGGACACCATGTTCATCGATTACATAGGAGGTTGGAACTTCCAGCAGCGAAATGGAGGAAGTTAAGGCTGCAATGCTGAGAAGGAAGAAAAAGCTGACTCCGAAAATTAAGCCGATTAGCCCACCCATTTCATGAAACAGTTCGGGCAAAACCTGAAAAATGAGAGCTGTGCCGGCAACCAGATTTCCGTCTGCATCAAAAATGACAACTCCCTGTGCCTGTGCCATGTAAATGGTGGGCATTACCAGAAGTCCGGCCATAAAAGCAATTCCCACGTCAAAAACGGTAACCATGGCGGCAGCTTCGGGAACATTCTCTTTCTTGCTCAGATAGGAGCCATAGGTGATAAGCGCACCCATACCCAGTGATAACGAAAAGAAGGCCTGCCCCATAGCTGCAAGTATCAGGTCTGTGTTAATGGCACTAAAGTCGGGAACAAGATATACAGTCAGCCCTTCACTGGCACCCGGCTGGAACATCACATACACAATTAAAATGCCAATGATGACGACGAGAAGCGGCATTAACATACGCACAGCCCGTTCAATTCCCTGGCTTACTCCACCCAAAACAATAGATATGGTGACACCCATAAACATGATGGCTACTCCGGCATTGAGCCAACCGTTTTCGGTATCGGCAATCCAGGCGGCCCAGTCGTGCCACCCCGCATAATAAAAAATCTGTTCAAAGAAATAGCTGATCGTCCAACCGGCTATAACCACGTAAAAGGAAAGAATGGCAATACCGCATAATACACACCAGAAACCGGCAAGAGTAAAAATTTTATTTTTACTAAGTGCTTTGAAGGCGCCTACAGGATTTTTTTTGGTGCGCCGGCCAACGCTTAATTCTGCAACCATTACCGGATAACCTATTATAAATACAAGCAGAGTGTAAATAAACAGAAAAGCGGCGCCTCCGTTTTCTGCCATTACGGTAGGAAATCGCCAGATATTTCCCAAACCTACTGCTGAGCCGGCTGCGGCCAGTATAAATCCAATTTTTGAATTCCAGGTTCCCCGGATATTACTTGGTGAAGATGACAATTTGTTGAAGGTTTATAGTTGTTGATTCAAACGAACTAAAATATTCTATGTATGCCAATCTCGCAACTTTCGCAGCAAGATTCCGCTTTTCGAAGGCAAATTTACAGATCCGTTTATAAAATCTATGGTTTGGGAAGATGCAATTTTATGATCGGCAATCACTTCCCAGGTTCCTTTTGGCAGCTGAACGTCATTATTTTCGTGGGCATTTCCGTTTAATACCACATAGTAGTCATAGATATCGCCGGAAGATTTGCCGTTAACATAAAAACTGAGCAGAAGCATATCTCCGGCATAGTTGAAGGAAATTTCATTGTTGCTGCATTTTCGCAACGCCGGTGATTCGAGCCTGATCCGGATCAGGCCGCGATAATAGTCGAAAAGCTCGTGGTTCAGTTTCAGATCATCAAAATTGAGCCAGTTGGTTTCGTTGTCTTTTTGGTAACTGTTGTGATCCATTTTGCCCTCATCAGGATCGTCGCAGGGGGATTTTGCTATGATTTTGGATCGGGCAAATTCCTGGCCGGCATGCATCATGGTAATTCCCTGAGCGGTAAAGAGTGAGAGAGCCGCCAGCTTGGAAACTCTCATTTGATGTTCGTTCAGTGTTACATGTTCATCCCGTTTTTCAATTACCTGATCGTGAATTTCCGGGTTCAGCCCGATGCGGATAAAATCTCCGAGTGTGAATCCATCATGGCTTTCAAGATAATTTACACTGTGTTCAGAGGTTTGAAACAAGCCGCCTCCACCATGGTTCAGAGTGCCTTTCATGATATTTTCGAGCCGATCGCGATTGGTTTCATTCTGCCAGTCAGAAAAAATAAAACCGCGGTCATGCAGGGGATCAGATCCTTTGAGGCTGTTTCGGATACGGTCATTCCAGGAGGCCCAGTCATGATCGGAAAAATGTTGTGGCGAATAGTATCCGCCCCAGGGTTCGGCAATCAGCACGGCATTGGGATATTTTTTGTGCACTTCTTTTTTGATTGCGTCCCAGGTGTCTCTGTCGAGCAGTGCAGCAAGGTCAAACCGAAAGCCATCAACTTTAAATTCCTCCATCCAGTAGAGCAGAGAATCTACGATTATTTTGCGGGCAATCGGATTCTCGGATTTAAACTCATTTCCGGTACCGCTTCGGTTCATCAATTTCCCTTTTTTATCTTTTCTCAGATAAATATCCGGCATCAAATGAGGAAGCGGATTTACATCAAAAAGAGACGTGTGATTGTACACCACATCCATTAAAACGGTTATTTCCTGCTCATGCAGAGCTTTTACAACTTCTTTAAATTCAGTGATGGCTGCGGTGGTTTTTCCCGAATGGTTGCCGGTAAAATCGGATGCAAATGAACTCTCCGGTGCAAAGAAAAACGAGGTCATATACCCCCAATAATTTTCTGAATATACATTCCATGAATTATGGAAGCCTTCCGGGGTTTTTTCTCCATAAGGTGGCTCTGTTGGAGAAAATTTCTGAAGCGGCAAAAATTCCACACAATTCACACCCAGCTTTTTTAAATAGGCAACACCTCCTTTTTGATCCGGGTCGATCATTTTCTGATAACTGCCGGAACCTTTGGCCTGGCTGGTTTGATGTTCCGTCAGATCTTTAATGTGAGTTTCGTAAATAATCAGATCGCGCAGATCATCCGGAAATTGATGGTCGGTACCTCCCCAGTCAAATTCATGTTCGAAAATGTAGGAACGTGCCTGCTGGCGGTAGTTATTTTTTACCGTTACATGCTTGCTGTAAGGATCGGCAAATACTTCGTCAACATATGGAGTGTCCGGTTTCTTCTTTTTATAGAAACCGGCTTTGTAACCGTACCATTTTCCCTGCAGATTTTCCTGAATGGTAAGCATCCATTCTCCGCCCTCACTTTGAGTCATCGGGAATTCGGTTCCCTTCCTGGAGTTATATCGGTCGTAAACTATGCAGGTTACGCTTTTCGCATCCGGACAGTAGAAACAAAATGTGGTGGTGTTTTCGGATAGAGAAACACCAAGTTCAACCTTCTCAACTTGCTGTTTCATCATCGAACGGGACTACCGGGTTCAGCCTTAGTTTCAAGAAAATGAAGATTTTCCTGGCTGTCTTCTCCCATTAAAATCATTCCGTTGCTCTCAATACCCATCATTTTTTTCGGTGCAAGGTTGGCAACCACACACACGCGCTGCCCTGCAAGTTCTTCGGGTTTAAAAAATTCAGCCACACCGGCCAGAACAGTTCGTTTCTCAAAACCAAGATCAACCTGAACCTTCAGCAGTTTTTTTGATTTTTTGATTTTTTCAGCCCGAATAATTTGTCCGGCCCGAATGTCGAGCGAGGCAAATGTATCGAATGAAATTTCTTTT
>SKYV01000013.1 GCA_007127745.1 Balneolaceae bacterium | reverse complement strand
TTTCTTGGCCATCACCGTGGTGATCGCTGCCGTTAATGTCGTCTTGCCGTGGTCTACGTGTCCTATCGTACCGATGTTCACATGAGGCTTGGTACGTTCAAATGTCTCTTTTGCCATGGTTGATTAATGTTTATTTATTATCCTTGTTGTTCTATTATTTCTTGTGCTTTTGAATCCGGTACAGGAGAGTATTCAAAAAATTCCATCGAATAAGATGCACGCCCCTGTGTAATAGACCGAAGATCTGTTGAATAACCAAACATTTCGGAAAGTGGAACTTTTGCCCGAACTACCGAGCCTTCAGCATTATTTTCCATTTTTTGCATAATGCCTCTACGCCCGTTGACATCTCCAATAACATCTCCCATATACTCTTCAGGGGTGATAATTTCAACGGTCATTACCGGTTCCAGAATCTGTGGTTTTGCCTTGCTTGCCGAGTTCCTGAATGCCAGTTTTGCACAAAGTTCAAAACTGAATGCATCCGAATCAACATCGTGGTATGAACCATCAAAAAGACGAACACCGATATTTTGTGCAGGGTAATTAGCCTGAATACCGTTTTTCATCGCTTCACGGAATCCTTTCTCTACAGAAGGAATGTATTCTCTTGGAATATTCCCTCCAACAATTTCATTGATAAATTTAAACCCTTCACTTATCGTCACTTTCTTATCCTCATCATCATATTGATTGAAGTGATCGATAGGAGCAATCTCAAATGAGATATCAGCAAATTTACCTCTACCACCGGTTTGTTTTTTATAAATTTCGCGGTGCTCGAATGGATTTGTAATGGTTTCTCTGTACGAGACCTGAGGCTGACCTACGTTAGCTTCAACCTTAAATTCGCGTTTTAGACGGTCTACAATAATTTCGAGATGAAGTTCACCCATACCGGCAATGGTTGTCTGTCCGGTTTCTTCATCCGTTTGAACTTTGAATGTGGGATCTTCTTCAGCCAACTTTACCAGGCCGGTAGTCAGTTTTTCAGCATCAGCTTTTGATTTTGGTTCAACAGCAAGCTTAATAACCGGTTCCGGAAATATAATGTTTTCAAGCAAAATCGGACTATCCACATCACAAAATGTATCGCCGGTACTGACATTTTTTACACCAACTGCAGCTGCAATATCGCCTGCCCGCACTACATCAATATCTTTTTTGTCATTTGCATGCATTTCAAGAAGGCGGCCAATGCGTTCTTTTGTACCGGTTGCTGAATTGAGGATGTACGACCCTTTTTCAAGTGTACCTGAGTAAACCCTGAAAAAGGTAAGTTTACCCACATAAGGATCGGTCATAATTTTAAATGCAAGTGCCGAGAAAGGAGCATTAACATCTGCTCCCCGGGTCATTTTTTTGTCAGGATCTTCGGGATCAACTCCATTTACAGCAGCTACATCTAACGGGCTGGGCATGTAATCCAATACTTTATCAAGCAAAATCTGCACACCTTTGTTTTTTAGTGCAGACCCACAAAGTACTGGAGTAATATCAAGCGCCAGAGTTGCTTTACGAATGGCCAGATCAATCTCACTCTCGGAAATCTCCTCTTCCATGAGGTATTTCTCCATTAATTCATCATCATGATCGGCAATCGCTTCGAGCATTATTTTTCTGTATTCATCTGCTCGTTCTTTCAGATTTTCCGGAATGTCAACTTCATCATATTTGGCACCGAGTGATTCATCATCCCAAATAAATGCCTTCATGTTAATCAGATCAACTATACCCTCAAAATTCTCTTCAGCTCCGATGGGAATTTGAATAGGAATCGGGTTGGCACTGAGCTTTTCATCCATCTGCTCAATTACATTATAAAAATCGGCGCCGGTTCTGTCCATCTTATTCACAAATGCCATTCGTGGCACTTGATATTTGTTTGCCTGTCGCCAAACGGTTTCAGACTGTGGCTGAACCGCACCAACTGAGCAAAACACACCAATTGCACCATCGAGCACACGCAGTGATCTTTCAACTTCTACCGTAAAATCTACGTGACCTGGCGTGTCAATTATGTTAATTCTGTGATTTTTCCAAATACAGTGCGTTGCTGCAGACTGGATTGTAATACCGCGCTCCTGCTCCTGCTCCATCCAGTCCATTGTAGCGGCACCGTCATGGGTTTCACCCATCCGGTGGCTGCGGCCTGTGTAAAAGAGAATACGCTCAGACACAGTAGTCTTTCCGGCATCAATATGCGCCATAATGCCAATGTTACGCGTGCGGCGCATTTTATCAAGAATTTTGGGATCTGTTTTCGTGGTTACTTCAGACATTGATTTAATATCGTATTAGCTGAATTTCTTTGTTTGTATTATTCTGAATTAAAACCTGAAATGAGCAAATGCCTTATTGGCTTCAGCCATTCTGTGCGTTTCATCTTTTTTACGAACGGCCCCGCCTTCATTTTTTGAAGCATCGATCAGTTCGCGGCCAAGCCTTGTTGCCATCGATTTGTCGTTACGCTGCCGCGATGCCCGAATAACCCACCGAATTCCAAGTGCTGTACCTCTGTCGGGCCTTACTTCCACTGGCACCTGATAGGTTGCCCCACCGACACGCCTGCTACGTACTTCTACAACCGGCGTGGCATTACTCAATGCAGTTCTGAATACTTCAATAGGCGGCTCACCGGTTTTTTCTTCAATTAAGACGAACGCCTGATACAAAATTTTTCTGGCCGCCCCCTTCTTTCCATCTCTCATCAGATTATTCACAAATCTGGTAACAAGTTTATCGTGAAAAATTGGATCCGGCTGTATATCTCGCTTTACTGCTTTTCTTCTACGCATAATCTATGAAGTTAAAATCCAGTTTACCCTTTTGGTTTCTTTGTACCATACAGGCTTCTTCCCTGCTTACGGTCGTCAACCCCTGCCGTGTCAAGTGTTCCGCGAACAATATGATAGCGAACACCCGGCAGGTCTTTCACCCGACCACCCCTGATCAGAACAATACTGTGCTCTTGCAAGTTGTGTCCTTCTCCGGGAATATATGCGGTTACTTCATGCCCGTTGGTCAAACGAACCCTGGCTACCTTTCTAAGTGCCGAATTCGGCTTTTTAGGTGTGGTTGTGTATACTCGTGTACAAACTCCTCGTTTTTGCGGGCAGTTTTGTAAAGCAGGCGAGGTTGTTTTACTCACCCTGCTTTTTCTACCTTTTCGAATAAGCTGTTGTATTGTTGGCACGGAATTATCTTGTTTGTAATGTTAAAGTCAATAGCTATCAAAGGTACAGAAATTAACAATTAGATTGCAAAAATTTTTAGTCAAAAATTCACAAATATTTTCTGCATAATGAATAAACGCTGTTAGAATCAATTTTTAGTAGTTTTAACATTGCTTGTTTATGCATATCGGTATATAACAATATAACAATATGAATCTCTTAGATCTCCACAATCTCAGTCAAAAGCGACTCCGGGCACTTCAATCTTCGGGCATACACCGGCCCTCCGATCTGCTCAACTTCTTTCCAAGAACCTACATTGATAAATCTAACATACAGCCTATCCGGTATCTGGCTGGAATTACTGAACCTGTTACGGTTGTTGGAAAAGTAATTGCAGTGGATGTAAGTGGCTATGGCCACAAAAAAAGGCTGGAGGTTGTTATTCAGGATAAAACGGCTTCGCTCAAAGCTGTTTATTTTAAAGGATGGAAATATTTCATCAATCAATTTAAGAAAGGCACATGGGTGGCTTTATACGGAACTGCAAAAAAGTATGGGCGGTTTATGAGCATGGCGCACCCCGAAGTTGATCAGCTCGGTGAACCGGATGAGATCAACAAACTGGACACCCTCATCCCCATCTACCCTTCCAACAAATATTTTTCAAAGGCTTATATTTCAAATAAACTAATTGAAGGCTGGATCAAACAAATTCTGTCTGTGATGAAGATGACAGAATTTTTGCCGGAACAAATGTTAAAAAAGCACCATTTTCCCGAACGGGATTCCGCCTATCGTCTGATCCACACACCCCCCGACAGAAAAAAAGCCAATTCAGCACTCGAACGTTTTAAATTTGAAGAATTTTTTCTGTTTGAGCTGAGCATGGCAAAAGTGAAGCAAACTCGATTCCAGCGCGCGGCCGGAATTGTGATGGAACCTGGCCATTTTACCAAATCTTTTTTTAATGATGTGCTGCCGTTTTCTCTCACACAAGGTCAAAAGCATGCATTGAATGATATCAAAACCGATTTGAAATCGGCTCATCAAATGAACCGCCTCATTCAGGGAGATGTGGGCGCCGGCAAAACCGTGGTGGCAATCGGCGCTATGCTGATGGCTTTGGACAACGGCTACCAGGCAGCCATGATGGCCCCCACTGAAATCCTGGCTGAGCAGCATTATCACACCATTAAGGAGTATCTTGAGCCGCTCGGTATCCAGTTCCGCCTAATAACCGGAGGGCAGTCATCCAAACTCCGGCAGGATATTCTCACCGACATTGAAGGGGGCAGCTGCCAGATCGCTGTCGGAACCCATGCAATCTTTCAGGAAACTGTCAAATTCAACGAACTCGGGCTTGTAATTATTGATGAGCAGCACCGGTTTGGTGTAAAACAGAGAAACGAAATACTGTTGAAGGGAGATCACCCGCACCTTTTGGTTATGTCTGCCACCCCCATCCCCCGTTCTCTGGCCATGACCATCTACAGTGACCTGGACATCTCCATGATCAAAGACATGCCTGCCGGAAGAAAACCGATCAAAACGGCTGTCCGATCCGATAAGGAACGCGAGAATGTGTACAAATTTGTAGAACAAAGTGTAAAAAACGGCGACCAGATATACGTGATCTTTCCTTTGGTTGAAGAGTCTGAAGTGATGGATTTGAAGGATGCCACGATGGGATTCGAAAAACTGAAACGGCGATTTCCAGACATTTCGATCGATCTGCTTCACGGGCGGATGAAATCTGAAGAAAAAGAAACCGTAATGGAACGTTTTGTAGAAGGCAACACAAAAATACTCGTTTCCACCACGGTGATTGAAGTGGGGGTAGATGTGCCCAATGCATCCATTATGATTATTGAACATGCCGAGCGGTTTGGACTCTCCCAGCTTCACCAGTTACGGGGCAGAATTGGCCGGGGCAACAAACAGAGCTACTGTATTTTAATGCCGGGACAAAAACTGAGCAGACCAGGGCGCTATCGGCTCAAAAAACTGGTGGAAACATCCGACGGTTTTGAGATTGCCGAAGCTGATTTAAAACTTCGCGGTCCCGGCGATTTTCTGGGTACCAAACAGAGCGGACTGCCGGAATTTAAACATGCTGACATCATCGAAGACAGATTGCTGCTGGAACAAGCCAAAAACGATGCCTGGCAAATCATCAAAACCGATCCGGATTTAACCTCGGCACACCTTGAAAATTTGAAACAAGTATTTGAGCCCTATTTTACAGAAAAAGCGGAGTTTTTCGGGGTTGGATGAGGGCGGGCAGTATCCGTTCATCGGTTCTTTTATGAATCTGCCGCGGCCAACTCAAGGATTTTTTTGTACTCCGCCTCGGTTACTTCTGTAATGGATAGGCGGTTTCTTCTGAAAAGGTGCATATCGCCCAGCCCCGCCTCTTTCAGCATATCTCGTGTTACGGGAGTGTCAAATTTCTGGATAAACTTCACATCCACCAGGTGCCAGCGTGGATCACTTTCGCTGCTTTTCTCATCGAAATATTTGCTGTCAGGATCAAATTGCAGGGGATCGGGATAGGGTTCTGTGCATACTTCCATCTCGCCGACAATACAGGGAGGTTTAACATTTGAGTGATAGAAAAAAGCACGGTCGCCAATCTCCATCTTGTCTCTCATAAAATTCCGGGCTTCATAATTTCGAACTCCGCTCCAGCGTATCTGTCCGCCGCGCTGCAAGTCGTCGATGCTGTAGGCATATGGCTCTGATTTCATCAGCCAGAATTGTTGTTTACTCATAATAAAATTTTAGTTTCTGATTTAATATGCAGATGTTTCATTTTAATTTCGGGAAAAGCTGTTGATTCCAGCGGTTACTGAATCAACCGTTAATTACTTTCGAACTTCTCCACAAACCAAAGAACCGTTTCCTTCAGTTTTTTCTCGAAATTTTTGGTTGGTTCCCAGTTCAATTCGTTTTTGATTTTTGATGCATCCACGGCGTACCTGAAATCGTGGCCGGGGCGGTCGGTTACAAAGCTGATCAGATTTTTGTAATCGCCATCGGGGCCCTCCCCTTTTTCCTCGTTCAGAATTTCACAAATCAGGTTTACCAGCTCTATATTTTTCCATTCGTTGTCTCCACCGATGTTGTACTGCTCACCGGAGCTGCCTTCATAAAAAACGGTAGCCAGCGCCCGGCAGTGATCTTCCACAAAGAGCCAGTCGCGTACATTTTCGCCTTTGCCGTAAACCGGAATCGGTTCACCAGCAAGGGCTTTCCGGATCACAGTGGGGATCAGTTTTTCACCATGCTGATGCGGCCCATAGTTGTTGGAACAGTTGGTTATAACCGTGTTCATCCCATAGGTGTGATGATACGAGCGTACCAGAAAATCACTTGCGGCTTTCGAAGCCGAATAGGGCGAATTGGGTGCATAGGAAGTTTCCTCAGAAAAATAACCGGTGTCTCCAAGTGTACCGTACACCTCATCGGTAGAAATATGTAAAAATCGCTCAGCCTCACCCAGAAACTTATCATCCTGCCATAACAGCCTGCACTCGTCCAGCAGATTAAATGTCCCCACTACATTGGAGTGGATGAACGGTTCAGGGCCTTTAATCGAATTATCCACGTGCGATTCCGCTGCCAGATGGATCACACCATCGGGCTTAAAATTTTGAATAATATCCTGTACTGCCCTGCGATCAACTATATCCATGCGTTTAAAGTGGTAACGTTTGGAATCTTTAACCGGTTTCAGAAAGGTCAGGTCAGATGCGTAAGTCAGTTTGTCGATATTCAAAATTTCAACTTCCGGGTAGTGCTCATATAAATAGAGAATCAGATTGGAACCGATAAATCCCGCACCACCTGTAACTATAATTTTCATAATTTTTTGATGTTTTCTTGAGAATACATTTATATGTTAAAAAAGATCTTTTTGCTCAATCTCTTCCAGCAAAGGAAGCGACTGGTCTTTCTCTGATAAAATCGGAGTTTCAACCTGCCAGTTGATACCGATGGCCGAATCATTCCATCGCACACCTCGTTCCGATGCTTTGTGATAATACTGATTGCACTTATAAAATACAGTGGCTTTTTCGGAAAGCACAGAAAATCCGTGTGCAAATCCGGCCGGCACCAGAATCATCTTCCGGTTTTTATCATTTAAAATGGCCGAATAATATTTACCGAAAGTAGGAGAATTCTTTCGCAGATCAACGGCAACATCCAGAATTTCACCATTCATCGCCATCACAAGTTTGGCCTGCGACCATGGAGGAATCTGATAGTGCAATCCCCTCAGCGTACCTCTAACCGATGTGGATATATTATCTTGAACGAAGTTGAACTCCAGCCCTTTTTCGCGATAAATTTCCTCTCTGAATGCCTCCAGAAAATGGCCGCGGTCGTCTTCAAATATTTTTGGCTCAATGAGCCAGACACCATCAAGAGAGGTTTTTCTAAATTTCATGTTTCATCCGGTTTTCAGTCCAGTTTGCATTCAAGATAGCTGAATTTGCTGTATTAATTGGTTTAGTTCTTTTTTGCGGTTTGCAGGCTCCAGACCGGCTTGTATGAGTTTTTTATTGGACAGCAGTGAAAAGTAAGGCCGTTTGGCTGCAACAGGAAATTCGGATGACGAAATATTGTGAACCTCTGCAGATTTCCCGGCCAGTTGAAAAATTTCCCGTGCAAAATCTGCCCAGCTCAATTCACCCCGACTGCTGATGTGATAGATTCCAGTCACTTCTTTTTGAAGCAGTTGCACAGACTTTTCAACCACATCAAATGTAAAAGAGGGGCTGCCGAACTGATCGTGCACAACATCGATCCGCTCTCTTTGCTCAGACAGCTTCAGCATGGTTTTTACAAAGTTTCGCCCTGATGCACCACAGAGCCAGGAAACACGGATTAGCAGCCAGTTGGCTGAACTGTTTTCCAATACGATTTCTCCCGCTCTCTTCGATTTTCCATATTGATTACTCGGATTTGCGGTTGCATCCACCGGATATCCGTCCGGGTAGGTTTCGCGATCTTCTATTTTCCCCGGAAACACATAATCTGTACTGTAATGGATCAAAAATGCGCCAAATTGGCTGCATACCTCTGCAAGATGTTTTACACCGGTTTTATTCACCAGAAAAGCTTTTTCTTGTTCTTCTTCAGCCCGGTCTACGTTTGTGTAGGCTGCGCAGTTGATCACTACATTCGGTTTATCTTCATCCATAATCCGTTTAACAGCATCCCGGTTGGTGATATCAAGCTGAGCTGAGCCGTATCCTGTAAACGGGATCTGATTTTGTTTGAAATATCTGACCCATTCACTGCCAAGCTGTCCTGTGGCACCGGTTATCAAATAATTCATACACAGTTACAGTTTGTGTGCGAGGTTGTTGGCCACGATATAAGAGTCGGGAGTGCCGGCGTCGGTCCACCATCCGTCAAGAATAGAGAAGCGCATGGTGCCCTGCTGAATATAAAAATTGTTCACGTCGGTAATTTCCAGCTCTCCACGGTTCGAGGGTTTCAGGTTCCGGATGAGGTCAAAAACAACGGGATCGTACATATAAATTCCCGTAACAGCGTAATCTGATTTGGGTTTTTCGGGCTTTTCTTCAATTCCAATTATTTTATCGCCTTCAAGCTCGGCCACACCAAAACGTTCTGGATCTTCTACTTTTTTTATCAGAATCTGTGATCCGTTCCCCGGATAATTTTCAATTGCTTTCGACAATCCAGCTTCAAAAATGTTATCTCCCAGAATAACCGTCATCGGCTCATTTCCTGCAAAATTTTCTGCCAGTCCCAGTGCCTGTGCAATTCCGCCGGCCTCGTCCTGAACCTTATAGGTAAACCTGCAGCCAAAATCTTTTCCAGATCCAAGCAGATTTACCACATCTCCCATATGTTCGGTTCCGGTTACTATCAAAATTTCTTCGATGCCCACATCGATCAGTTTTTCGATCGGGTAATAGATCATCGGTTTATTACCTACGGGCAGAAGGTGTTTATTGGTTACTTTCGTTAATGGATATAGCCGTGAACCGGTGCCGCCGGCCAATACAATTCCTTTCATCAATTGCTGGGTTTGATTCCTGTTTTAATGATTGTGTGCTGCATCAAGAATAAGGAAAATTTTCTGATTCCTGAACTCAATCTCCACGGTTTGGGATGGTTTAATTCTGCAGTCTTTCATACTCCGATGAATGGGCGGGATCCACATCTCTGAGAAGATTATACGCTTCCAGCCGAGTTTCAACTCCGGCATCGCGAAACAGAGCGACCAGTTCGGTGTATTTTGTGCTAAAAAAGATGTCGAACAGGTAATTATTATTGGTTACCCGTTTATTGTCCCTGAGCAACTCCAAGGCATTTAATATCTGATTGCGGGCAATTTGGGGATCGATGGTAAATTGATCGAGCCCAAGCCGATGATATCGATAGATAGCTTTCCGGAGGTCTTCATAAGCCGGATTTCGCAGATCGGTGATGAGTCCGTAACGGTTGCGCTGCGCACCGATGGAACGCCCCCACCCCTGAACGCCAGAGTTTTGCCCCAATTCAAATACATTTTCGGCACTTCTGAAATGCTGCGATCCTCCAAGTTCGGCAAAACTGTCGTAATCAAACCCGAGCATGATGTAAGCGTAAAAATCAAGAAAGCTGGTCAGGTCGTCAAACTGAAGATCATCGTTAATCATATTTTTATTTCTCGGATAGTGAAACCGCCAATTGTTATCACTCAGTACAATGGTTAACGATTGCTGATTGGTGTTGTAAATGGGGCGTCTCATGGTTATCACCACTTCGGAGGTGTAGTTGAAATTGCTGTCAACCCCCGTAAGTAAAATCTGCATATTGCATAAAATGCGTTCATGCTCTTCGTAGCGGTCGTTCGTCCATCGGTAGTTATTCAGATAATTTTCGATGTCGGCGGGAAGCTCTGTAATGTAATCGTATGATGAACCGCTGATTTGCCTGTCGTTAACTGTTACAGAGCAGTTAAATTCCTGGGCAGCAATACTTTCTGCGCCAAAAAGAACTAAAAAGAAAAAAAGTAAACTTTTCAAATGATTTATTTGAAGTTTAAACGCCATCTTCTGATAATGTAAAGAAAGTTTTTTTAGTGATTTTATATGATACAAAGGTTACAACTAATTTACAGGCTATCAATCTTTGTTGCTTCGGCCTGTTTCCTGTTTTCCGGAAACTCCTTCGCCCAAAGCAGCATGGGGGCAAAATCAATCTCTATGGGGCAAACCGGAGTTGCCCTGCCATCAACAAGCTGGTCTGCATTCAGCAATGTAGCTATGATGCCAACGGATGGAAACAGTGTTTCATTTTACGGTTTTCGCTACATCGGCATTGCTGAAATTACGGATATGGCAGCAACTATCAACTATCAAACCGGATGGGGTACTTTGGGTGCCGGCGTTCATCGCTACGGATTTAATTTATTCAACGAAAACCGGTTTCTGCTTGCCTATAAAAATAGCTTGGGCAATTTCCATTATGGCGGCTCTGTCTCCTATACACATGTATTTCAGGGAGGTAATTATGGCTCGGCGGGGGCGGTCGGGTTTGATATTGGCCTGGCTACAGAGGTTGCTGAAGACCTCTGGTTCGGAGCACGTGCTACAAACCTCAACCAACCTTCTTACGGAGACACCGACGAAGATTTACCAAGAGAACTTGCAGCAGGCCTCAGCTACCAGTTAACCAGCGAGGCCCTTGTTACCACCGAAGTGGTGAAAGATGTGATGTTTCCGATCTCATTTCGCGGCGGCCTCCAGTTTGAGGTGATCCGCTCGCTTTTTGCCCGGGCAGGTATCACCACAAAACCTGAAACTTACTCGTTCGGATTTGGTTATCTGGCCGATTCCTGGGATGTAAACTTCGGGCTTCAGCAGCACAATCCGCTGGGATTAAGCCCCGCCCTCGATATTGGTATCAGATTTTAAGTATGCAAAAAAATTCAAGCTGTACATATCATCTCGAAACCGATAGTGATTTTTTTGCCCGCCTGGCCCTTTTCATCTTCGTCTTTTTTCTGATCATTCCGGCATCACGGCTGTCTGCACAGGACCAGGATACGGTGCGTGTTCAGGTTGAACGTGATCTTGAACGGGCAATTGAAGAAATAGACCCGGAAGAGTCGGATCTGGATCTTGAAGAACTCATTGAATTTCTTGAAAACCTGGCAGCCAATCCTATGAATATCAATCGCGCCGGTGTGGATGAACTGCTTCAGGTACCCGGCCTGAATTTTCGCCTGGCCCAGAATATTGTAAACCACAGAACCCGCGAAGCGCCATTTACAAGCATCGAAGATCTGGAAAATGTCAGCGGTATCGGTCCGGTGACCGTGAGCCGTATCCGGCCTTACATTACTGTGGGCACCGGCAGGGAACTGGGCCGCGATCTCTACCTAAATCCACGCTTTTGGACTAATAACGGACGGTTTGAAGGATTTTCAAGATTTCAACAGGTGCTTGAAGAGCAGGAAGGTTACACCCGGCCCGATTCACTTGGCGGCTATGTGGGAAGCCCTGTAAAATATTATCAGCGGTTCAGGTATACGAGCAACCATCTCTCCGTCAACTTAACTCAGGACAAAGATCCCGGAGAACCACTGAGCAGCCCCACCAATTTTGACTATAACTCATGGCACATTGCCCTGCAGGACCTGGGACGGCTGCGTACTCTTGTGGTGGGCGATTACAGCGTTGCCTTTGGGCAGGGACTACTGCTCTGGAGTGGCGGGGCATTTGGAAAAGGGCGTGATGTAATCCGGAGTGTATCAAAAAATGAGCGAGGTGTCCGGCCTTTTACATCCGCACAAGAAGCAATTGGTTTTCGAGGTGTGGCTGCAACCTACGGGAATCGGCTTCAGCTAACCGGCTTCTACTCCAACCGGCAACGGACAGCCACCGTTATTGATGAGGAAAACGTGAATTTCCCCACCGAAAGCGGACTTCACCGAACACTTACCGAACGTAATCGCAGAAACAATCTCGGCCAGGAAACATTCGGTGGGCGCATTCGTGCAGAATTGCCTTATGGATTTTTGGGAGTGAGTGCCTTCCACAACCGGTTTGATAAAACTATTGCCAGGGGTACTCAGCCCTACCAGGCTCACAATTTTTCCGGACGGGAACTTACCGGCTATGCAGCAGATTATCGCCTGTTGGTTGGCACCACTATGTTTTTCGGTGAAGCAGCCTATACAGACAACGGGGGGTACGGAATATTGACGGGTGCCAACTTTGAACTCGGCCTACAGACCGATCTGGTTATGGCTTACAGACGATATGACAAAGCTCTGCAATCAATCTTCGGCTCGGGATTTGGTGAACAGTCCGGACGTCCGAGAAACGAGCAAGGTTTTTACATCGGCCTGCAGCACGATCTTACGGAAGAAATAAGCATCAGCACCTATTTTGATCAGTTTCATTTTCCGGCGCCAAGATTTTTAACCCGGCAGCCAACCTCCGGATTCGACTGGCTGGGCTTGATCGAATACCGGCCGAGGTCAAACCTCAACCTTTACGCTCTGTTCAGGTCAAAAGTCAGAGATCAGGAGTACTCTACAACCGACGATATGGGTCGGGATATTCGCCTGCTGGACGACAACGTACGATCCAATGCCCGTTTTCAGGCCGAATATCAAGTGCATCCCAGGGTAAGGCTGCGAACCCGGTTCGATTTGGTTCGTGCTCAGGCTGCCAACAGTGACGAAAGCTGGGGATATCTTGTATTTCAGGATATTCGGTTTTATCCGCATCAACGCCTTCGGGTGGATGCCCGCGTTACAATGTTCGATACCGATGATTTTGATTCCAGAGTTTTTCAGTTCGAAAACGACCTGCTATATGTTCTCTCCAATACCATGCTATTCGACCAGGGACAGAGAATGTATATAGTGCTGAACTATCAGGCATCCGACTGGCTCGATTTCTGGCTAAAAGCCGGAACCACGGTTTACGAAAACCGAAATGTGATAGGAAGCGGGCTTGCCCAAATTGATGGCAACCGCAGAAGCGACTTTGGGATTCAGGCAAGAGTCCGGTTTTAAAGAAGCTGTGCTTAAAAAATTTTCAGGCTCCACTATCAAGATAGCACACCTTATAATATTAAATTATCTTTGCCACCTCTAAAGAACTCCTAATATTTTTACTAAAAAGCGCTTCCAGAAAAAATTTTATTGCATTGCGGGCAATTTATGCCATTATTTATACCGTTATAATCTCATCCAAACAGTTCGAATGCTTCCACTTATGAATACACAAAACCATTTCACAGAAAAATCATCCTGTGGAGTTGGCTTTATTGCCAGCAGGAAAAATGAATATTCACACGAAACCATTCAATCGGCTATTCATGCACTTAGCTGTGTGGAACATCGCGGTGCCTGCAATGCCGACCGGATATCCAGTGACGGAGCCGGAATTATGGCCGACATTCCTTTTGAACTATTTGGTTATGAAAAAGGTGAAGTAGCAGTTGCAACCATTTTTGCCCCACACGGCAGCCAAAGACGAAGAAAAGCACTACGGGTTTTTGAAGAGACTTTTCAGTTTTACGGTTTAAAAATTCTGGAATACCGAACAGTACCTATCGATCCAACTGTGTTGGGCGAAATTGCCAGGGAAAGCATGCCCTTCATTTTACACGCCATTATTCAACGACCCGACCACACCCGTACAGACAGTTCGTTTGATAAACTGTTGTTTACTGCAAAACAGATGACCCGCACCAAAGAACGAAAAGAAGGCATCATTCGTGAATTTTTCTTTGCATCACTTTCAGCAAGGACCATTGTTTATAAGGCGCTGACCAAATCTGCCGCACTGAGTGATTTTTATCTCGATCTGCAAAATCCTGACTTTAAAACCCGTTTTGCCCTGTTTCACCGGCGGTTTTCAACCAATACAAAAACGTCATGGGATAAAACACAACCGTTTCGCATCATCGCTCACAATGGCGAAATCAATACCATCACCGGAAATCGGTCATGGGCTATTTCCCGCGAAAAATATCTGGGAGTCCGCAAAGATGAGCTGTTGACCCGCGAACAGATCAGCGATTCGGGTAGTTTGAACGAAATGGTTGAATCACTAACCTACCACAGCAGTATTCCATTTGTTGAAGATATTCTTGCCATTATGATCCCCCCCGCCACTCACGGCAACAGTTTTTATAAATTCTGGAGCCGGGCAATGGAACCCTGGGACGGCCCCGCATTTATCTCCTATTCCGACGGTTCATCCATTGGAGGGCGGCTGGATCGCAACGGATTTCGTCCCTGCCGCTGGATGATAACCGACGACCACCTCTACCTCAGTTCCGAGGCCGGTTCGTTTATTGTTGATGAGAGCAAGGTTGAGGCCAAAGGAACCCTTCAGGCCGGAAACGGAATCAAGCTGGACATGAACAACGGCCGTGTACATTTCAGAGATCCCAGCTATTCCCGCGAAAATTATGATGCAAAATTTGAACACCGGCTTGAAAAACTTTTGCCCGAAGTGTTGGATGAGGCGGATCAAAGTTTTGCCAATTTACACCTGTTTAAATATACACGCGAAGATATCGAAAACCTGATCGTTCCGATGATAGCCGATGGAAAGGAACCCATCGGGTCGATGGGCGATACGGCAAGGCCCGCAATTTTTTCTGATCAGCCACGGTCGTTCTTCGATTATTTCTATCAAAATTTCGCTCAGGTTACAAATCCCCCGCTCGATTATATTCGGGAAAAGATGGTAACCGATCTGAGCATGTACCTTGGCAAACGCCCGAATATTTTTGCCCCAAAAGAGCTGATCCCTCAGTTTCCCGGTTTTGAAATAGAAACTCCGCTGCTGTCGCTGGGGCAGATGAAAACGTTGCGCGGTATTAATGCTTCCCCGTCCCGGATTAAAACTGTGGAATTTGATATGCTTTTTAAGCGCGATCACGGTGATATCGGGTTCAGATCCAGCATTCGAAATATCACACAAAAAGCAATTGAAGCGGTTCAAAACGGTGCCACAATTCTGATTATCAGCGACAGAAAAGCCACCTTCAGGCAGCCACCCATTCCCAGTCTGCTCATGCTCCGTTCTCTGGTCAATGCCCTGAACGAATCGGGCCTGAGGCTGAATGCATCCATTGTAGTGGATACGGCTGAAGTAAAAAATACCCACCATTTTGCCGCACTCATCGGGTTTGGTGCGTCAGCAGTCTGTCCCTATCGGGCACTTGAATTTGCACGGTATGGGAAACATCGAAAAACCAAAAATCTTACTCCCGATCAGCGCGAAGAAAATCTGATTAAATCCTACAATTCCGGGCTGCTTAAAATCATGTCCAAAACGGGAATTTCTGTAGCAAGGAGTTATCAAACTTCAAAACTCTTCACCGCATTGGGAATTGGCCGGGAGTTACAGGATCTATTTTTCCCCGGATTGTTCTCGCCCGTGGGTGGTATTGATATCAAAGAAATTGTGCGACAAATTGTGGAACACAGCCGAACGGCTGAAGAGATGGATGTGGATGGCAAACCCATCCATACCTATCAATATAAAGAGCACAACCGTGGCCAGAAGGGCGAAAAGCACTCTATGACCAACACACGGTCGAAGATTATTCATAAGTTGGTTCGCAACAGTGATTTTAACCTCAACGATCTTGAACTGTACAGCGAATATCTGAAATTGGGTGATGAGAACGATCCCGTAAACCTGCGACATCTCTTTACCTACAAACCACTTAAAGAGGAATTGGATATCAAGGAAGTTGAAGATCGCCGTGCCATCACCAAACGATTTGGTTCTGGCGCGATGAGTTTTGGGGCCATCAGTGCTGAATCGCAGCGGGACATTTTCCTGGCCATGAAAGAGATCGGCGGACGCTGTAACAGTGGCGAAGGCGGTGAAAATCCGTACTACTACTCACTCGGCATCACCGGATCGGTAAAACAGGTGGCCAGCGGACGTTTTGGCGTTACTGCTGAATATTTGATTGCCGGAGACGAAATTCAAATTAAAATTGCACAGGGTGCCAAGCCGGGTGAAGGCGGCCAGTTAATGGGCATAAAGGTGAATGAGGATATCGCTTTTGCGCGCCACAGTGAGCCGGGCTTCGATCTGATTTCACCCCCGCCGCTGCACGATATTTACAGTATCGAAGATCTGAAACAGCTCATCTACGAGCTTAAACAAATTAAGCCGGATGGCAAAGTAAACGTAAAACTTGTATCCGGAGCCAACATCGGCACCATTGCTGTGGGAGTTGCAAAGGCCGGCGCTGATGTGATTCACGTTTCCGGTGGCGATGGCGGTACCGGAGCAGCAACGCTTACATCAATGAAACATGCCGGCCTTCCATGGGAGATCGGCTTACTTGAGGTACACCGCACGCTTTGTGAACATGGCTTGCGTGAGTATGTTGAACTGCGAACCGATGGTGGCCTTCATACCGGCGAAGATATTATCAATGCGGCATTACTGGGTGCAGAAGGATTCGATTTTGGCAAGCTTTTGCTGATTGCAGAAGGCTGTGTGATGGCCAGAATCTGTGAAAAAAATACTTGCCCAACCGGAATAGCCACACACAATCCAAAATTCAAGGCCAAGTATAAAGGTGAAAAAGAGCATGTCATCCGAATGATGGACATTCTCGCCGAAGATGTGCGAAGGCACCTGGCAAAACTGGGAGTTAAATCTCTGGATGAAATTATCGGGCGGTTAGATCTGCTGAAAGTAAAGGAAACTCATTATGGTCTGGTTGACTCACGAAAAATTGATCTTGGATACTTCACCGGTGAATCGCTGGACACCTTCAATACCTCTCCCAACCTCTTTCATGAAGGCCTCAACGAGTTCAACCAAAAAATTGTAGAATTGACCAAAGAGGCTGTGGAAAACGAAGGAACATTCCAATACTCTGGAAAAATTACCACTTACGACCGCGCCGCACTGGCTACGCTGAGTGGAAAAATTGCCCAGAGAATTTCCGAAAAACGAATGGCCGAGATCAAAGAAAAAGGAATCGCCGAATCCGATCACCACTTTAACGGAAACATCAACCTCTCGTTTGAAGGAAGTGCCGGACAGGGGTTTGGTGTATTTCTGACAGAAGGATTGACTGTAAGCCTTCGGGGTGAGGCCAACGATTCTGTTTGCAAAACCATGTCGGGTGGATTTGTTGTTATTAATCCTCCGAAAAAATCAACCTTTAAACCAGCAGAGAATGCCATCATCGGCAACTGTGCACTTTACGGAGCCACGGGCGGGAAGCTGTATGTACACGGACAAGCCGGAGACCGTTTTGCCGTTCGAAACAGTGGTGCTGTGGCTGTCGTTGAAGGAACCGGATTGCATCCCTGCGAATATATGACCAACGGAACTGTTGCCATTCTTGGGCCGGTATCAAGAAATGTGGGAGCCGGAATGACCGGTGGCGTGCT
Organism: Balneolaceae bacterium; assembly: GCA_007127745.1. Classification (GTDB taxonomy): domain Bacteria; phylum Bacteroidota; class Rhodothermia; order Balneolales; family Balneolaceae; genus Rhodohalobacter. The sequence continues at coordinate 300 of SKYV01000013.1, read as the reverse complement.
CTATCTGAGGGAAGATCAAGTTCATCAGATCAACGAGGAGTATGTAACCCCGCTTGAAATCGACGATGAGTCGGCAAAAGAGCTAAAAGATATGCTGACCGATTATTACAAGCATACGGGAAGCAAAACAGCTGAGCAATTTTTGGCCGACTGGAAAAATGAAAAGAGACAGTTCAGAAAGCTAATGCCAAATGGCGTTTTAGCCAAGCAGCGTGAATTGGCCGAATCAGAAAAAAAGCCCGATTCCAAAAAGCCCAAAAAAGTTAAAAACTAAAGTAGAAAAATTACCCAAGGCATCCG